>CAZEXY010000040.1:0-10785 GCA_964516345.1 uncultured Anaerolineae bacterium | reverse complement strand
GAAGGCGAACCGTTCGATGCCGCCATGTCGAGGCTGAAAACCGAACTGGAATCGCTGCTCGATGCATACCGCCGGAGCGATTCCACATGGATAATCGTGACAAATGAAGTCGGACTCGGCGTAGTGCCAGCTTACAGGTTGGGGAGGCTGTATCGGGACATGCTCGGCCATGCCAACAAAATCCTGGCCGATGAAGCAGATTCGGTCCTTCTGATGGTAGCCGGGATACCTGTCGATGTAAAACGGATAAGGTGGGACTACGACCGTCCGGGCGGTAACGCTGGGCGTCCCGGCTAAGCAGTCGCCGCGAGCGGTTGCGCGACCATATGGATGAAAAATGGGACGCTGATGAACGCAGATCGGTACCGGACGGGGGCACCGTCGCTTTGGGTGAGCGGGGACACTGCCCTATCCCACCCTGGGCAGTGGAGTTGTGTTCTATTTACGAGGCAGTTCGGCCGGAAGATTGTGTTATACTCTCTCAGAGAATCGAGTGCAGGCGGGACCGAACATGAATCGGGAAACTGAGATGGCAGGGAGCCACCGTAGGGGCTTCGTTCAGGTCATGCAGAACGTCTCCTTCCGAAAGCTCTGGGTAGGGCAACTGATAAGTCAGTTCGGGGACGGGTTCTACTGGCTCGCAATAATGCTCGGAGTAAGCGCCATCACCAACAAAAGCGTGCAGGCTATCGGGTTCGTCTCCATGGCTTTCATGCTTCCCCAGCTCCCCATCGGCCTGTTCGGCAGCCCCATTGTGGACAGGGTAAACAGGCGCAAGCTGATGATCCTCGCCGATTCGCTCCGTGTGCTGACGACCCTCCTGTTCATCCCGGCCTACAAGACCGGCTGGCTTCCGGGCATATACCTCCTTGCCATGCTGCAATCTTCCATAGCCGGGTTCTTCGCCCCGGCGAAGAACGCTCTGATTCCACAGATCGTCCTGAAGGACGATCTGCTTTCCGCCAACACTCTGAGCCAGGCGACCCAGGTCGGAGCGATGATTTTCGGGCCGGCGACCGCCGGGTTCGCCATACAGCACTTCGGCCTCGACATAGCTTTCGTGGTGGACTCCCTTACGTTCGCCCTCTCTGCAATCTTCGTGCTGTCGATGTCGCCGGTTCCGAACGTCAACGAAAGCGTCAGCAGCATCCGGCAATCCTGGCTCGATTTGAAGGAGGGGCTTGCTTTCATCCTGTCGAAAAGAACGCTGGTCACTTTGAGCCTCACCGTCGGGGCTTTGTTCCTCGGACTGGGGGCTGTGAACGTCCTCTGGGTGCCTTACATGCAGATAGTCTTCGGCCTCGGCGCTCAGCAGATCGGCCTGATCGATGCCGTTCAGGGCGTCGGTATGTTGTTGGGGACACTCCTGATGGGAGCGAAAGCCCTGCAGGAGCAGAACGAAAAATGGCTGCTTGTGGTCGGGATCTCGGTGGTTTCGGCCGGATTCGTCGGAATCGGTCTGGCACCGAGTTATGCCATAATCCTTGCGGCGACCCTGATCGCTGGCGTGGCGGCAGTGCCGGCCGAAGGAAGTTTCATGACGATCATACAGAAGACAACGCCCGACTCTCTGATGGGACGGGTCAACGGAGCTATCGGAGGGTTCATAAACGGAGCGATGCTGGTGAGCATGGCGCTGGCGCCGTTTGCAGCGAGCCTGCTCGGGTTGAGGGAAAGTTACGTGGCGTGCGGGATCATCGGATTCGTGGCTTCCGGGTTGGGCGCCCTCATCATAGAGAAGGTATGAACGAGAACCGTCACCGTCCAACGGAGGCGATATCCCCGACGTTCAGGCTTTCCACCGCCATTCCATAGACTCCGGTGGCGGAAAGGAAGATGTAGACCACGGCATGGAGCACCAGGGCGTAGCTCAGCGCAATCCCCTGCGTCACACCGAACAGCCCCAGCGTTACCACCGTGAGGTAATGGAACACACCCACGTAGCCCGGAGACGACGGGATCACCATGCCGAGGGAAGTGATCACCACCACCCAAAACGCTGCCGTCACTGGCAGATGCAGGTGAAACGCCCCCATGACGGCGTAGTAGGCAAGTCCGCTGGCGATCCATGAAACCAGCGACCACCCGAAAATCGGGATCGCCAATCTGGGAACGCGCAACACGGCAAGCCCCGTCATGAAGCCTGCCACCTGGGACCGAAGCTCCAGCTTCCTCAACGATGGGACTCTATCCTCGAGCCAACGGACGATGGAAAGGAGCCAGCGTTCGACGGCAGGCACCAGGGCAAAGAGCAACGTAGCCCCTACGGTCAGGACCCCAAGCGTGGCAAGCGACCGCTGGAGCCAAACCGGCAGGCGAAGCGTTGGGAGCAGAACCACCATGAAAAGGAGCAGAGTGAGGATGTCCACCAGCCTCTCCACCACGATGGTCGCCAGCGCCTGGGATTTACTCGTGCCGGTCGCCGCCCCAATCACGTAAGCCCGGATCAATTCCCCGATTCTGGCCGGGAGGATGTTGTTCCCAAGGTATCCTATCCCCATGGCGGCGAAGAGATGCTTCCTGGAAAGCCCCTCTATCGGATAGAACAACACGCCCCACCGCACAGCCTTCGCGAGCACAGCCACCAGCAGGAGCAGAAACGCCGGTATCAGGTAGAGGTAATCGGCCTGAAGGAGGGCAGCCCAAACTTTTTGAAATTGCACGCCGCGCAACGCCAAAGCGAAAGCCCCAAGGCTAACCACCACCCCTGCCCAGAACTTCCACGAAGTGAAAGGCGACTTCCCCTTCAATCTTCCTCCAGCCTGAGCACGGCCATGAACGCTTCCTGGGATATGTTAACCTTCCCGATCTGTTTCATCCTCTTCTTGCCTTTTTTCTGCTTCTCCAGAAGCTTTCGCTTGCGCGTGACGTCTCCGCCGTAGCACTTTGCCAGAACATCCTTCCGCAACGCTTTCACCGTGGCCCTGGAAATCACCCTCTTGCCGACGGCCGCCTGGATCGGCACATCGAATAGCTGCCTCGGGATGACCTCCTTCATCTTGCTCACCAGCTTCTGACCCTTGTGATAGATCTGATCCCGATGCACGATTATCGAAAGCGCATCGACCGGCTGTCCGTTGACGAGGACGTCCATCCTTACCATGTCGGCAGGACGGTACTCCAGGAACTGGTAATCCAGGGAGGCGTACCCCTTGGTCCTGGCTTTCAGGGCGTTGTAGAAATCCACCATTATCTCCGCCAGCGGGATTTCGTAAGTGAGGAGCACCCGCTTCGTGTCCAGATACTCCTGATTCTTGAACCTACCCCGGCGCGTAGTGACCAGATCCATCACCGTGCCTATGAATTCGGCCGGCGTGAAAATAGTGATTTCCACCCACGGCTCTTTGATTTCGGCTATCTTCGTCTCCGGCGGAAGCTCTGATGGATTGTCGACGATGATCTCCTCGCCGCTGGTCAGCGTGACCTGGTATTCCACGCTCGGGGCGGTGAAAACCACATCCAGGTTGTACTCCCTTTCTATCCTCTCCTGGATGATCTCCATGTGGAACAGTCCGAGGAACCCGCATCGAAATCCGTACCCAAGAGCGTTGGAGGTCTCCGGCTCGAAGACCAAAGACGCATCGTTGAGCTGAAGCTTTTCCAGGGCATCCTTCAACAGCGGATAATCCTGAGGGTCGGACGGGTAGACTCCGGCGAACACCATCGGCTTCTGAGGGCGATAGCCGGGCAATGGCTCTTGAGCCGGATTTTCCTCCAAGGTTATGGTATCCCCAACATGACAATCCTTTACCGTCTTGAACCCTGTGGCTATGTAGCCCACATCCCCGGCTGCAAGCTCCTCCACAGGAGTCATCTTGGGGGTAAATGCTCCTATCTCAACCGGCTCCGAGCCCTTTCCGGTCGACATCACGATGATCCTCTGGCCGGATTTCATCTTCCCATCCACGACCCGCACGTAAGCCACCACTCCCTTGTATGGATCGTAGTGAGAATCGAAGATCAATGCGCGGAACGGCGCTTCCGGATCGCCTCCTGGTGGAGGGATTCTCTCCACGACGGCTTGAAGCACCTGGTCGATGTTGATGCCTTCCTTGGCAGAGATTCGGAGAACCCTTTCGGGTGGCTCGCCCAGCAGGTCCGAAAGTTCCTCGACGACTTCATCCGTGCGGGCGGACAGAAGGTCGATCTTGTTGACCACGGGCACTATCTCCAGATCGTGCTCCAGCGCGAGGTACAGATTCGCCAGGGTCTGAGCCTCGATCCCCTGTGAGGCGTCCACCACCAGCAACGCGCCCTCCGCTGCGGCGAGCGCCCTGGAAACCTCGTAACTGAAATCCACGTGTCCGGGGGTGTCTATCAAGTTGAGTTCGTACCTGTGCCCATCCGGAGCGTCGTACAGCATCCTGACGGGGGAAGCTTTTATCGTGACCCCTTTCTCCCTTTCCAGCTCCATATCGTCCAGAACCTGGTCGTGCATCTCCCGAGGGGAAACCGTACCTGTCACTTCCAGGAGTCTATCGGCCAGGGTGGACTTTCCGTGATCTATGTGGGCTATTATGCAGAAATTACGAATGAACTCTCTTCTCATCTCATCCCCTTCTCGAACCCGCGCTCACGAAAGTATATCAAGGGGGGTGACTTTGGGCAAAACGAAAAGTTCCCGGAGGCAAGCGATGCGATCTGCCACCGCAAGGACGCAGGGATCTCAAAGTTTTCGCGTTGATCTGTGGTGCAAGCTGTCGGCTAGCGAGGAATAAACCGAAACGCAAAGGCGCTAAGAAGCAGAGGCGCAAAGTTTTCTTAAAATATCTCTGCGGCTTACGCCTCTTTGCGACTTTGCGTCGGGATCTCGTCCTTCAGCGTCGTCAGCGTTCATCGGTATGACTGTTTGCTATGGTAGGGCGGAAGTTGTATCATAGAAACGAATTTCGGCATTTGCGTATGCGCAAACTTCCGAAATTCTACGCCGAAACCGGGATCTTCGATCTCCCGGAACGAACCTTAGAGTGAAGGAGAGACCCATGTTCAAAGGCGAACTTCCGCTGAACGTGAAGGAGATCAGGAAAGACTTTCCCGTACTCGACCAGGAGGTAAACGGTCATCCTCTGGTCTACCTGGACAACGCTGCAACGTCGCAGCGGCCTTTGTCGGTGGTCCAGGCGGTCGAGGATTTCTACGAAAAATACAATGCAAACGTACACAGGGGCATACACAAGCTCAGCGAAGAGTCAAGCGAGATATACGAGGGCTCACGTGCCAAAATCGCCAGGTTCATCAACGCCCGCAGCGAAAAGGAACTGATCTACACCAGGAACTCGACCGAATCGATCAACCTCGTGGCCTATAGCTGGGGGCTAGACAACCTGAAGCCCGGAGACGAAGTGCTCGTGACGGAAATGGAACACCACGCCAACCTCGTACCATGGCAGCTTATATGCGAGCGCACAGGCGCCACTTACAAGTACGTGCCGATCGACGATTCCGGACGCTTGAGGATGGACCTGCTGGACGATCTCTTGACCGAGAAAACGAAGCTTTTCGCCTTCACGGCTGCATCGAACACCCTCGGCACCATCAACCCGGTGAAAGAGCTGGTCGAAGCTGCCCACGAAGTCGGGGCTCTGGCCCTGGTGGATGCTGCCCAGGCCGCTCCTCACATGAAAGTCGACGTGCAGGATTGGGATTGCGATTTTCTCGCCTTCTCCGGGCACAAAATGCTCGGGCCGACGGGAATCGGATTCCTGTACGGGAAGGAAGAGATACTGGACTCCATGCCGCCGTTCCTGGCAGGAGGGGATATGATCCGGGAGGTGCACATAGACAGCGCCACCTGGAACGATCTCCCGTGGAAATTCGAGGCAGGGACTCCGAACATCGCCGGTGCAATAGGTATGGGGGCGGCGGTGGATTACCTGCAAAGAATAGGCATGGACAAAGTGCATGCTCACGAGCAAGCGTTGATAAAGTACGCCATGGAGCGTTTGGCCGAAGTTCCAGGCATCAAGATGTACGGCCCCCCGGCGGAAGAACGAGGAGGGCTGGTGGCCTTTACCCTGGAAGGCATTCACCCCCACGACATTGCTTCCATATTGGACGCATACGGGATAGCAGTCAGGGCCGGCCACCATTGCGCCCAACCGGTGCACGATCATTTCGGCATACCGGCCACCGCCAGGGCCAGCTTTTACATCTACAACACGCCGGAGGAGGCAGATGCTCTCTTCGACGCCTTGATGGAAGCGAGAAAACTCTTCAGACTCGATGAGTGACGGAGACGGAAATGGATGCCTTGTATAGAGCAGAGATAATAGAGCATTACAGACACCCGCATCACTACGGGCATTTGGACAGCCCGGACATCGTGTATCGCGATGTGAATACCTCGTGCGGCGACGAGCTCACGATGGAATTCAAAATCGAAAATGGAAAGATTGCAGACGTCAGGTTCACCGGAAAAGGATGTGCCATTAGCCAAGCCTCGGCTTCCATGCTCACCGACGAAATCATTGGGATGAGCGTGGAGGAAGCCGAAAAGCTGGACAAAGACTTCATCCTGGACATGCTCGGAATCGAAGTGGGGCCCACGAGGCTGAAATGCGCCTTGCTATCCCTAAAAGTGCTGAAGGGTGGACTCTACGGACTCGGAAACGCAAAATTAAATCGACAAGACGAATGACAGGAGGTTCGTGGCTTCATGCTCAGCGTAGAAAAGATCAGAGAAGCACTAAAGAACGTTGTGGATCCGGAGCTCGGATACAATATCATAGACCTTGGCCTGGTGTACAATATCGTCCCTAAGGAAAGATCGGTCGACATAGAGATGACGCTCACGTCTCCGGCCTGCCCTCTTGGCCCGGCTTTGATAGCAGCCGTAAAGCAAACACTTCTCGATTTCTTCCCGGACGATCTGGACGAAGTCAACGTAGAGATCGTCTGGCTGCCGATATGGTCTCCGGATATGATGAGCGACGAGCTCAAAGAGGAACTCGGATACGCTTGATGCATCTTCCAGGCAAGCATGCGTAAAAAGCTCCTTTTCGTCTGCACCGGCAATGTATGCCGGTCTCCGATGGCAGAAGGGATCTTCCGGAAGATGCTGGAGGATCGGGGATTGGCCGGGAGGATCGAGGTGGATTCGGCCGGCACGTGGGCTCTGGATGGGAACCCTCCGACCCCGCTCGCGGTGGCTGCCGTCGCGGCGATGGGAGCGGAGATCGGAGGACACAGGGCACGCACCGTGACGATGGAAGACCTTCGGGACGCCGATCTGGTGCTGGTCATGGAAGAGGCGCACAGGAAGAGCCTTTTCAATTTAGCGCCTGAGTTCTCCCGCAAAGTCTTCCTCCTGAGCGAAATGGCCGGCCGCCACGAGGACATCGCCGACCCTTACGGCAGCTACAACCTGGAGGATTACGTCTTCACTGCCGAGAAGATTCGCAAATACCTGGAGCAAGGCTGGGACGAAATAATGAGGAAACTCGGGCTGGAAAGCTCGGGCGATGGCTGAGAGCGATTCAGGGGACGTAACTTCGCGAGGAACAGAATGGACGGCGTCAAGCGAACCATTGCGATAGCAGGGAATATCGGGGCCGGGAAATCCACCCTCACGGAACTTCTTAGCAGGAAATTCGGGTGGGAGGCATTCTACGAAGCGGTAGACGAAAACCCATACCTGGCGGATTTCTATCGGGACATGAACACCTGGAGCTTTCATTCCCAGGTGTTCTTCCTGGCGCGCAGGCTCAGACATTACCATGAGCTCCTGAAACGAAGCCATTCCGTCATCCAGGATCGCAGCGTGTACGAAGATGCGGAAGTCTTCGCCAAGAACCTGTTCCTTCAAGGCCACATGAGCCGGAGGGATTATGGAACCTACCGCGATATCTACGAATCCGTGTCCCTGTTCATTCCACCTCCCGATCTCGTGGTATACCTGCGAGCCTCCGTCCCAACGCTGATGAAACGCATCGCCAAAAGAGGGCGTGAATACGAACGCTCCATATCCAGGGAGTACGTGGAACAGCTAAATCGCCTGTACGAAGAGTGGATAGAGCGGTTCGACCTGTGCCCCGTTCTGACAATACCGGCGGACGAGCTGGATTTCGTCGCAGACCCGCACAACCTCGACATCATCTCCGAACGGATCAAAGATAAGCTTTCCGGCAAGGAGACGATAGAATTGTGAGGCGTGTGTTCCTTTCCCCTCCTGCAAGGCGTATACTGCGCATCCTCCTCTTGCTCCTATTCCTCTGGTCGGCGATCTGGTCTGCAATGTACGTCACCGGCAGGTGGCTGCTCCGGCACCGGATACCCGTCAGCCCGAGCAACGTCTTTCTCGACCGCAACGGAAGATTGCTGTACGAAGCCGTTGCGCCCGACAGTCAGAAGATGCGCCCCGTCCCCCTTTCCCGAATTCCTCGCCCCTGCATAGAAGCCACCATCGCCACCGAGGACAGGAGATTCTACGAACACCCCGGCGTGGATCCGGCTGCCGTGCTTCGATCCATGCTCCAGTACCTGAGAACCGGCAAGATTCGAAGCGGCGCAAGCACCATAACACAGCAGACGGTCAGGCTGCTCTACATGGCTCCAAAAGAGCGAAGCCGGAGGAGCGTGTGGAGAAAGTTGAAAGAAATGTGGTTCGCCTTGAGCCTCGAGCGTGTGGCGGGGAAGGACGAAATCCTCTCCGGTTACCTGAATCACCTGTATTACGGCAACTTTGCAATAGGCATAGACGCCGCTTCTCGGTCGTATTTCGGTGTGCCGGTTTCCGATCTCGACCTGGCAGAATGCTCATTGCTTGCAGGGCTTCCCCAGAATCCGGCGCTATACGATCCCTTGACGAACCTGCCCAGAGCCAAACGCAGGCAGAAGAAGGTGCTGGCGCTCATGGTGAAAGCCGGCTACATCTCCGAAGAAGATGCAAAGTTTGCCGCAGAAGAACCGCTCAATTTCTCCTCCGAGAGCTTTCAGATCAAAGCTCCGCACTTCGTGATGATGGTGCAGCAGCTCCTCGAAAGGGAACTCGGGGTGAACAGGGTTCGAGCCGGGGGGCTCAAAGTCTACACCACCCTCGACTACGGTCTCCAGGAGATCGCCGAGAGGGTGGTCCGGAGGGATCTGAAAGCGTTGCAGAGTTCGCCGGACTTTCCAGGGAGGAACGTCAACGATGCCGCCCTGGTATCTATGGATCCCCGAACCGGGCAGGTGATCGCGTGGGTGGGAAGCCCTGACTATTTCGACAGGGATCACGCCGGTGCCGTAGACGCTGCGATGAGCCTCCGCCAGCCCGGTTCGGCCTTGAAGCCGATAACCTACGCTGCTGCTTTCGATCCGAAATTGCCCCATCCGTACACTCCCGCCACGGTTCTGCTCGATCTGCCGAAGGTGTTCTACGACAGCAACGGGGAGCCGTACCAGCCGGTAAATTACGATCGCAAATGGCACGGCCCGGTCAGCCTGAGAACTGCCCTTGCGTGTTCCTACAACCTGGTGGCCGTCAAGGTGCTGGAGCACGTCGGCATAGGGAGGTTCCTCGCTCTGGCGGAGAAAATGGGGCTGTATCACCTCCCCTACACGCAGGCGAACCTCTCCCTTACCCTTGGAGGAGGCGAAGAGAGACTCGTAGACGTTACGTCCGCTTACGCAGTGTTCGCGACCGGTGGAGAGTTCGTCCCGCCGATAGCCATTCTGAGGGTGGAAGATTCTCAGGGGAGGACGTTGCTCCGAGATGTGCCGATTCGGGAGAAGGACAAGCACAGGAGCAAAGAGAGAGTTCTCGATCCCAGGGTGGCTTTCCTGATCACGGATATACTTTCGGATGACATTGCCAGATCCCCTGCGTTTGGCAGGTTCAGCCAGCTCTATCTGCCGAGGCCGGCGGCGGCCAAGACGGGAACCACGACCGATTGGAGGGACAACTGGACGATCGGATACACGCCAGATCTGGTCACCGGGGTGTGGGTCGGCAATGCAGACGGTTCCCCGATGGAGGGGGTCAGCGGTATAAGCGGCGCTGGACCGATATGGCACGATTTCATGATGGCAGCTCTGCGGAACGTCCCTCCATCACGCTTCGAGCGCCCCCCGGGGTTGGTGCAGGTGCGCATCTGCTCCGATTCCGGGCTGCTGGCCACGCCGCTTTGTCCCCACCAGCGGATGGAATGGTTCATCGAAGGGACGGAACCAAAGAAGAAAGACGATCAATGGCAGGAGATACCCATCGATGTCAGGACCGGGTTGCGGGCGTCGCCCGGCACTCCTCCCCAGTATGTCGAGAAGAAACTGTTTCGTGTGCTTCCCCCGGAAGCGAGGTTCTGGGGGGAGAAACACGGTTTCCCTCAGCCTCCCCCTGAATCCAATTCCCGGGCTTCGATCCTGATCCTCTCTCCGGAGGAATCCGGGAGCTACGTCTACAGCCGCTCCGCATCCGCTTCCGAGCAGCAACTCAAAATACTGGTTTCCATCTCGGCGGTGGTTTCCGAGGTCAGGTTCTACGTGGATGGGCAGATGATAGGTTCGGACCGAAGCGAACCATGGGAAGCGTGGTGGCCGTTGACCATCGGTAAACATCTGCTCCGGGTCGAAGCCATAGGAAAGGACGGCAACAGGATTGCCGTCGCAGAGCGGAGGTTCGTGGTATACGGGAAATAACCGATGCGATCATCGAGCCGCTTCCGGTTCGAGTACCACCTACAAATGTCGGGAATGTCATCAAACTTGCATTCCGCACCCAGAAACCGGTTTTTTGAAATTACTCTTTGCGCAGCGTAACTTGTAGGACGGGCTGACAGCCCGTCCCGTCGGACTGTCAGTCCGACCTAC
>CAZEXY010000039.1:0-19206 GCA_964516345.1 uncultured Anaerolineae bacterium | reverse complement strand
CCAGCACACCGTACAGATTCAAATCTCCCTCTTTCCCGTCGGAACGGAACGTCTCCAGGACGCGCAGGCCTGCGCCCTCGGCAAGACTGGACAACTCCTCTTCGTCCACGAAATGGCAATACCGATACCCAACCCCGCCACCGCGCCAGTCCAGAAGGTAATCCCCTTCTTCCACCCTCGAGCCATCCAACCCCACGAGATCCCAGGGAACGATCTTCTTCCTCATTCGCGGGCTCGCCAGGAACTGCCAGGCGGTCAGAACGAACTTTCCCCCCGTCTTCAACAAACCCGCAATCTCCCGAAACAGCCTGAGCCTCAACTCGTAGGAGGGGATATGGTGCAACACCGAAATCATCATCACCACGTCGAACTCACGAACCGGCAGAACGGAAGTCCACCCTTCGCCGGCTATGTCCACCTCCATGAACTTCGGAACGACGTATTCCAGACCGGATGTAGAACGTTCCGCCACCTCCAGCAGCTCTTTCGAAGAATCTATCCCCAGGTACTCCACGTGCTTCCTGTTCTGCTCCAGCCACAAAGCCACCCGCCCATTGCCGCAACCGACATCGAGCAGCCTGCAAAAATCGGGAACATAGGGTAGAATACGTCTCAGACCGGGCTGGAACGACCGCCTGGTCTCCGAAAAGTTCGACGCAAAGTCTGCGTAGAATTTCCTATTCAGTTGCAGGAGCTTTTCTCTCAACTCTTTATCCATGCCGTCACCTGTACGGGTATGGGTACAGAAGGAATTATAACCCAGATTCATGCCGGAGCGACAATGTCGGTAAAGGTGATCGAAATCGGATACGGAGAAATACCCGAAGAACACGCTCTGGAGCTGGAGCCTCTGCTCCGCCGGATCGATTCCGCGGAACGGCTCGATGCCAGGGGAGTCGACCGCATCATTTCGGAATGGGCGTCGGAAGGGCACGCACACCCAAAGAAGAGCACACTCTTCAAGGCATACTTGAAGCTGGTGAACATGGGAAAGATGC
The DNA here is from genome assembly GCA_964516345.1 of uncultured Anaerolineae bacterium. Lineage (GTDB taxonomy): Bacteria > Chloroflexota > Anaerolineae > S016-19 > S016-19 > S016-19. Next base: position 18,208 of record CAZEXY010000039.1, on the reverse strand, counting down.
AGGATAGCAGAAAGATGCGCAGTCGGCTGCAGCTGAAGCCAGTCAGAACGAGCTCCGGGGTAGCCCCGGTCACCGTGCTCACGAAACCATTCCCATGCCCCGGCAAGTGCATCTTCTGCCCCGACGACGTGCGAATGCCGAAAAGCTACCTCCCGGACGAACCGGGCGCAATGCGGGCAGCCATGCACAAATTCGACCCTTACTCCCAGACCGCCAGCCGCATCGCCGCCTTCGAGAACATAGGACACAGCGCGGCAAAAGTAGAACTCCTGATACTCGGCGGAACCTGGTCGGCTTACCCCAAGGACTACCAGGAATGGTTCGTCAAACGCTGTCTCGACGCAATGAACGGCGTGGACTCGGAATCGCTGGAAGAAGCGCAGCGCATCAACGAATCTTCCAGCCACAGGAACGTCGGGCTCGTGGTGGAAACGAGGCCCGACTGGATCACCAAAGAGGAAGTCATCCGCCTGCGAAGGCTCGGGGTAACAAAAGTGCAGTTGGGCGCCCAGAGCTTCGACGATCGCATCCTCGAGCTGAACAAAAGGGGGCACGACGTCGAAGCCACGAAAGAAGCCATACGCCTGCTGCGGCTCGGAGGATTCAAGATCGTGCTCCACTGGATGCCCAACCTCTACGGCGCAACCCCGGAATCGGACTACGCAGACTTCCAGAAGCTCTGGAAAGACCCGGCACTCCGGCCCGACGAACTGAAGATCTACCCCACCTCCCTGTTGCGAGGCACGGAGCTCTACAGACTATGGGAAGAAGGGAAATACACCCCGTACACCGACGAACAGCTGATAGAGCTGATGATCAAGCTGAAGCTCACCATCCCGAGGTACTGTCGGCTGAACAGGCTCATGCGGGACATCCCATCGCCGAACATCGTGGCAGGATACAAACACACGAACCTGAGGCAAATCGTTCAGCAGGAGATGAGGAGGCGCGGGCAGAGGTGTCGATGCATTCGGTGCAGGGAGATCAGAAGGCGGGAAGTGAATCCAGAAACGCTGAAGCTCGAAATTCTCCCATATCGGACCGACGCGACGCAGGAATATTTTCTGAGCTACGTCACCCCGGACGATAGAATCGCAGGGTTCCTTCGCCTCTCCCTGCCGAACACGCCGGAATCCCCCATCGTAGAGGAGTTGAAAGGGAGGGCGATGATAAGAGAAGTGCACGTCTACGGGCCCGCCCTCGAGATCGGGAAGGAAAGCGCCGGAGAAGCGCAGCACTCGGGCATCGGGGCGAGGCTCATCGCGCTGGCAAAAGGTATCGCCAGAGAGCACGGGTTCGAATGGCTGGCGGTGATATCGGCCATTGGCACGAGGAATTACTACCGCAAGCATGGGTTCGAGCTGCAAGAGCTCTACATGCACTCCAAGCTAACCTGAGAGCTCCGTGATACGCCGGACGACCTCATCCGCAACCTCCTCCGGGGTCAGACCGTCGGTGCGCACCACGATGTCGGCGTGCTCCCGGGCGTGCGCAAGCCTCGCCTCCTGCTCCCGGAACATCCATGGGGTAAAGCCGCTTTTCCCAAGCCTATCCCTCACCGTACCCAGCGACGCCTCCAGGTAAACCAGAATCGAAGGCTCCTCTCCGAACCTGAGCCACAGGTCCGGGACGTAGGAATGCTCCTGAGAAATCTGCCTTGCGTCGAAGCCTCGCGCCCGCAGGCGTTCGACCAAGGTGGACTTCCCGGAGCCGCAGACCCCAACCACTTTCACCTGCATGGCCGATCCGATCGCCGGTCACCTGCAAACGAGGACCGGCATATCCGCCTTGCGAACCACCTGCTCCACGGTGCTGCCGAAGAAGAACGAAATGAATCTGCTTCTGCTGTAACCGCCGATCAGCAGAAGGTCCACGTCCTCCGACCGCGCCACGGATAGAATGGTCTCTGCTGCGTGTCCGGTACGGCGCAAGAACCTGACGCCCGGAATTTCCTTCAGCGCCTCCCTTGCCTCGTCGAGCAGCGCCTCCCCGCGCTGGGGCTTTCCGATCACGAGCACCACCAGCTCTCGCTTCTTCGATCTCATGAACCAGGAAGCATACTCGACGGCATCCCTGGCTCGAGGGCTCCCATCGTAAGCCACGAGAATCTTTTCGATTCTGCGAGCTTCCCTGGCAACGCCGAGCACCGGCACAGGCGCTGCCCTGACGACGGCTTCATAAGTGGAACCGAGGAGGAAACTGGCCCATGGAGCTCCTTCCCCCCGCTTGCCCATGACGATCAGATCCCTGCCTTCGGCGGCTTCGCAAATCTCCTTGCTGATTATCCCTCGTCTCAATTCCGTCGTACACTTGCGGCCGCTTTCCCTGCATCGCTGCTCGAACTCGCCCAGGACTTTCTTCCCCTGCTTCTCCAGCAAATCGGCAAGCTCCAGGGACACCCCCACCTCAGCGGGTTCCGAGTAGGGGATTATGCCGCCGTAAGCCACGGTAGAGGCGATCGGCCCCTCCACCAACCGGACGTCCACCACGTAGAGGCCGTGTAAAGTGGCGTCTTCGTCCGTAACCCAAACAGCCTGCTGCAACGCAGCCCATCCTCCCTCAGAACCGTCCACAGGCACGAGCACATCATCGAACATCCTTCTCCCTCCTCTCGACAAAAGAGCGGAACCACTCCCGCACCGCACGAGGTGGTGCCCCCGCAACTCTCTCCCCTGTGATTATGCCACCCGCTCCGGCCGAAATCAACCGCCGGAGTTCCATCTCGGCCTCCCAGCAGAGAAAGAACTTCCCTGAGACGAATCCAGAAAGGCTCTCACATCTTTCCTCCCGGAGTTCGAAGGTTCTGCTGTCCCTCGAAGCGACGACGATGGCATCCGGGGATGCTTCGATTGCTCCCGCTGTTTCAGCCTCGTTTTCGATCACCACCAGGGCGGCCATGCCGAGCGATTTCGCGTAATCCACCATCCCGGTCAGATTCTTTTCACCCAGAACACCTGCGAAGAAAACCACGGCGTCGGCTCCAAAAGCCCTCGCGGCGAGGACCTGTCGGCGGGACAACACGAAGTCCAGAGCAAGGACGGGCTTTTCCGGAACCGCCTCCCGGACGGCCGATATATCCTCCGCGGCACCCTGAAAGTACCTCCTGTCCGTCCACACGGCCAGCGCATCGGCCCCGGCGTCGGCGTACAACCTTGCCATTTTCGCTGCGTCGAACCCGTGAGCAAGAAGTCCCCTGGCCGGGGAGGCCCTCTGGATCGTCGCGACGAGCGCCGGTACGTTCGATCTCAGCGTTCCGACGAAATCCCTCGGTTCCGGAGCCATCGCGGCCAGAGCGCGCAGGTCGGCCTCGGGCATCTTCTGAGCATCCAGATCCAACTCCTGGCGCTTCCAGGCCAGTATCTCATCGAGGTAAAGTCCCTTGAGCCTCCGCACAACACGCCTGGAGACGCGCTTCGGCATCACCCGGCTCCTTCTCTCTCCAGTTTCTTCCTTCTTTCCTCCGCTTTCCGTCTGATCCTGTTCCAGACGGAAGCCATCCCCATGGCGCTGCGGACGTCCTTCATCGTCGCCCGGGCTTCTTCCCTCATCCTAAGAGTGCCGGCGTAAAGGATCTCCTCCACCAGCCCCTTCTGGTTGGCAAAATGTTCTCGCCTCTCCCTGATCGGATCGAGGAAAGCGTTCAACGCCCTGGCGAGCTTCTCCTTCACTTCCACGTCTCCAACTTTTCCTTTCCTGTACCTATCCTTCAGGTCCTCGACCTCCTCCTTGTTCGGGTTGAAGATATCGTGATAGATGAACACGGGATTTCCCTCGACCCGCCCAGGGACGTCGGCGCTGATCCTGTTGGGATCGGTATACATCTGGAAAACCTTCTTTCGGACGGTCTTCGCATCGTCGGAAAGGAAAATGGCGTTGTTCAAGGATTTGCTCATCTTCGCCTGGCCGTCTATCCCGACCAGCGTCGGCACTTCACCGATCATCACCTCCGGGATCGGGAAGACTTCGCCGTAGAGGTTGTTGAATCTGCGGGCTATCTCCCTCGTAACCTCCACGTGGGCCTCGTTGTCCTTTCCCACCGGCACGAGATGGGCTTTTGGCAGCAATATGTCCGCCGCCTGGAGGACGGGGTATCCCAGCAGGCCAAACGGAACCGCTTCACCCAGCCTGGCAGCGCGTGCCATTTCCTTTATGCTCGGCAATCTACTGAGCCTCGGAACGGTCACGAGCATCTCGAAGAAGAGGTTGAGTTCGTAGACTTCGGGTACGGCGGATTGCAGGTAGATCACGGATTTTTCCGGATCTATCCCAACGGCGAGGTAATCGAGCACCATATCTCTGATGTTGCTGCCGAGTTCTTTGATGTGCTCCTTCTCCGGCCTCGTGGTCAACGTGTGCAGATCTGCCACGAGGAAGAAACATTCGTACTCGTCCTGTAAAGCCACCCGATTCTTGAGGCTTCCGACGTAATGCCCCAGGTGGAGCTTGCCGGTAGGTCTGTCTCCGGTCAATATCCTTTTCTTCGTCTCAGACATGATACCTCCATACGATCGAAGTTTGATGCCATCCCGTAATCACTCGAACGCCGATGGCGGCAATACACGCAGATTTTCGCCGCTCTTTTCATCCGCGTGCATCAGCGTGAAATCTGCGGCATCAGCGTTCGATATTCGGTTCGCTCGATGATAACCCGCCTGGCGAACGTCTGTCAATCCGGAGCATACGCTCGCTCCGGCTTCACTGCCTCCTGCCGAACATCTTCTCGAGCGTGCTCGCGCTGACCACGAGGACGGTCGGTCGCCCGTGCGGGCACGTCCGGGGAGACTTCGTCTGCTCCAGCTGACGCACCAGCGCCTCCATCTCCTGCACAGAAAGTATCTGCCCGCCTTTGATTGCGGCACGCTTGCACACGGCTCTGATCAACGCCTCCTCCCGTTCCTTTTCCACTAGGTTCTTGCCATCCAAAAGGCCCCGCGCAACCTCAAGAAGGGATTTCCGAGGGTCTTGCTTCTGAAGTACGGACGGGATCGACCTGAGAATGAAGGTGTTCCCCCCGAAATGCTCCACGTCGAACCCAAGCCTGTTGAGGATATCCAGGTTCTCGGATACCGCGGCAGCATCCATCGGGTCCATCTCCACAGTGAGTGGCGAAAGAAGCCCCTGTGAAGCCACGCTTCCGGCATTCAGCTCCTCCATCATCTGTTCGTAGAGTATCCTCTCATGAGCGGCATGCTGATCGATAAGATAAAGGCCGTTGGGTCCCTCCGCCACGATGTACGTAGCCCCGACCTGACCGACGACCCGCAGAGGTGGAAGCTTCTCCTGTACGGTCTGCTGCTCCTCATGCGGATGCGGTTTACCATCTTGCCACGTTGGATGAACGTCTTCCCGCGGCTCCAGGCTTGCCCTTACCGGTTCCCGGGGCAAATCGAGCGGCACCTGAACCTCGACCGCCGGAGGGGGTGTTGTAGCAGAGGGGACGGGAGCGGGTCCAATCCACGCGTCCGGCGACACCTCGGGAATCGGCGAAGATTCCACCAGGGCCGACCTCACAGCCCTCTGCACGGCCCTGAACACTTTGCCCGGCTCCCGAAACCTTACCTCAGCCTTTGCAGGGTGCACGTTGACATCTACTTTGGCCGGGTCCATCTCCAGGAAGAGCACAGCCACGGGGAACCTCCCCACCGGCAAGAGCGTGTGGTACGCCTGGATCACGGCGTAGCTAACCTGTGAATCCCGGATGAGGCGCCGATTCAGGAAAACGATGATCTTCGTTCTATCGGAGCGATGCACCGACGGAGCCCCGACGTAACCGGAGACCCCCACCCCTTCCTCGTCCCCCGAAACCCGAATCATCTTTCTGGCTATCTCCAGCCCCATCACCTGGGCGAGCACGCCGAACAGTTCGCCATCGCCGGTGCTCTGGAAGATCCTCCTCCCATCGCTCACGAGCAAAAACCTGACCTCCGGATAAGCGATGGCGTACAACGTCACTACCCGGTGGATGTGACCTGCTTCCGTACGCGGGGATCGCAGGAACTTCCGGCGCGCCGGAACGTTGTAGAAAAGGTTCTCCACGGACACCGTAGTACCCCTGGGAAGGCCGCGAGGGGCCTTGTAGACGATCTCGCCCCCTTCGAGCCTTATGTGGGTTCCCACTTCCTCGGATTCGTGGCGCGTTTGCATGGTGACCTTGCCGACCGCAGCGATGCTAGCCAGTGCCTCACCGCGGAAGCCAAGGGTGGAAATGCGCTCCAGTTCCTCCGCCGTGCTCAGTTTGCTGGTTGCATGGCGGGCGAACGCCAGAGGCACTTCCTCGGCAGGTATGCCCTGACCGTCATCGGACACCCTTATCAACCTGATGCCGCCTTCCCTGATCTCCACCCGGATGTCGGTGGCTCCTGCATCCAGGCTGTTCTCTATCAGCTCTTTGACCACCGAAGCCGGACGCTCCACGACTTCCCCGGCCGCAATCTTGGCGGCTATCCCCGGCGGCAGCACGTGAATCGCCACGTCTCACCTCCCCGCCAGAAATCCGTAAAGTGTGAGCGCCGATGAAACCAGAATGGCGAATATCCCAACCCCCCACGTGATGTCGTCCCAGAACTTCCAGGGGTAGAGCCGGATGAGGGTATCGGTCTCCGGGAATATCCACGTATTTCCCTCGAAGAACAGATGGTGGAACCCGGTGAAGAACCAATCGAAATTCCACCACACGAGTGCGATGAGAACCGCCAGCACCACGAGAGTCAGCAATCCACCATACCCCCAATACCTCCTGCTCTTCCCGCCGAGCCACGCGGTTGCAACGGCAGCAACGATGGCCATGACAATCCACAGTTCCTGTAAAACAGCCACGAGTTTTCTCACATCACGCATGTGGCTCACTTCCCTTTCGTTGAAAGCCTTTTTGCCATCATCCGTCCTGGCATTGGCGAGATCGTCCAGGTACCCGGGTAGAACCACCGATTTCAACCCGATCACGGCCAGCCTGTACCTCTCCGCCCCGGAAAACCCATACCGATCCGCCGGGAATCCCGGCCTGGAATACTCCAGTTTGATGGCAAGAGGCTGCATGAAAATCATGGCAGACCCCACGGTAATCAAAAAAGGCGCAAACAAGACGATGAGAAGCCCAAGGGCTTTTTTCATAAGAGACCTAACCTCCATTTCGAGTCGACTTCACGAAAGTATACCACATGGGAAGATCGGTTGCATCGTGAAAGGCCACAAGCGATTCCCCATGCAGGCTCGCCCAGAAAGCCAAGGTTCAGAACAAAACCTCAGACCTGCAGGCCGTCCCGTAACGATGCCCTCTTAACTACACAGCGGGACTCCATGGCAGGCGACGGCAACGCCATAGCCATCCCTCACCGCCGCAATTCGGAACGATAGATCAGGACAACGGCCCATTACCGGCCCAGCTTGACGTGAAGACGCTAAACGGATACACTGGAGCAAATCGTTTACATTTTCCAAGGAGGCCAGATGAAAATCGCCATCGTCACCAACGACGGACTGACCGTCTCTCAGCATTTCGGAAGAGCTCGCTTCTACCTCGTCGTGGAAATGGACGGGGGAAAAGAAGTGGATCGGGAACTGCGCCGGAGGTTCACGCCGCACCTTTCCGGCAACGCCGGGCATGGCGAAGCCCACGCACCGGGACAACCCCACGGCACCGGCCCCGAAGCGATGCGCCGACACGCCGCCATGGCCGAAGCCATCAAGGATTGCCAGTTCCTCATCGCCGGAGGAATGGGTACCGGCGCAGTCCAGGCCATGGAAGCATCCGGCATCAAAGTGATCCTCACCGATCTCACAGAGATCAACCGGGTGATCGAAGCGTTCGCCGACGGGACGCTGCAAGACCGCCGAGAGCGAATGGATTGAAGCCAATGACCGGGCGGGGGTACGTCGGGCGCATCCTGCACGTGGACCTGACCACCGGACGGCTCTGGACGGAGGAGCCGCCGGAGGAATTCTACCGCGCCTACTGGGGAGGCAGCGCCATGGGCGTCTACTACGCCCTGAAGCTGATCCCGCCGGACGCCGATCCCCTCGGCCCGGAGAACGTCCTCGTCTTCGCCATCAGCCCGCTGACCGGAGTGCCGGTGGCCGGGAACAGCCGCCTGACGGTCACGGCGCTCTCCCCTCTGACGGAGGCCATCGGCGATTCCCAGAGCGGCGGCTTCCTCCCGGCGGAGATGAAATTCGCCGGGTTCGACGCCGTGGTGATCCGGGGGAGATCGCCGGAGCCGGTCTACCTGTGGCTCCACGACGGAGAAGCGGAACTCCGTCCTGCGGGGCACATCTGGGGCAAGGTCACGGGCGAGGCGGAAGACGCCATCCGGCAGGAACTCGGCGACCCACAAATCCAGATCGCCGAAATCGGCCCGGCAGGGGAGAAACTGGTTCGGTTCTCCGCCATCATGCACATGGCCAACCGGGCCAACGGCCGCACAGGTCTTGGCGCCGTCATGGGAAGCAAGCGGCTGAAAGCCATCGCCGTGCGCGGGCACGGCAAAGCGGAAGTGGCCGACCCGGATGGGATCAAACGGCTGATCTCCATCACCATGGACCGGATAAAACGATCCCGCTGGGCACAATCGCTGAGCGTCTACGGCACCGCCGGCACCCTGAGTTACCAGAACAGGCTCGGCGGGCTGCCGACCAACAACTACTCCAGCGGCTACTTCCCCCAGGCCGAGGCCATCGGCGGGGAGCGGATGCACGACACGATCCTCCAGGGCATGGAGACATGCTTCGCCTGCCCCATCGCCTGCAAACCCGTGGTGAAAGTGGAAGGAGGGCCGTGGAAAGTCGATCCCAGGTACGGCGGCCCCGAGTACGAGACTTTGGCGGCGTTCGGCTCCTACTGCGGCGTCGGCGACCTGGAGGCCATCGCCAAGGCCAACGAGCTGTGCTCCAAATACGGCGTGGACACCATCTCCTGCGGTGCGACGGTTGCGTGGGCGATGGAAGCGTACCAGAAAGGACTGATACAGCGGAGGATAGAGGACGGGCTGGAGCGGCTGCGCCCCCACTTCGGCGACACGGCTTCCATGCTGCGGCTCACGGCGCTGATCCTGACGCGGGAAGGGATCGGTGACCTGCTGGCGGAAGGAGCAGCCCGAGCCGCCGCGACCATCGGGCCGGAGGCGGAGGAACTCCTGGCCGAGGCTAAGAAGCAGGACGTGCCCGCCCACATGCCGCAGATCAAGCGGTCGCTGGGGGTGATCTACGCCGTGAACGCGTTCGGAGCGGATCACAACTCGTCGGCGCACGATCCCTCCTACCGCCCCGGGCTGAAGAAAGAGCGTCTCGACCGGCTGGCGGAACTGGGGCTCACAAAGCCACAGCCCATCGACGCACTGAACGACGAGAAGATCCGGTTCGCCCTGCGGACGCAGTATTTCTACAGCGCGATGGACACCCTGAACGTCTGCCAGTTCGTCTTCGGGGTAGGGGATCAGCCGTTCGGACCGAAGGATCTGGTGGATTTCGCCAGGGCGACCACCGGCTGGGACGTCACGGTGGACGAATTGATGACGCTGGGCGCAAGGCGGGTCAACATGATGCGTGTGTTCAACATACGCCGCGGCATCGGGCCGGAGGAGGACAAACTCTCCCGGCGGATGTTCAAGGCGCTGGTGGGCGGCCCCACCGACGGGCTGAAGCTGGACGAGGGAGAGATCGCCCGAGCCGTGAAGCGTTATTACGAGATGGCCGGGTGGGACGAAGGAGGCGTTCCAAAACCGAAGACTCTCCAGCGCCTCGGTCTTGGATGGCTCGAACATATGTAAACCAAGTTGCGGGCATGAACCTCGTTCGAAAAAGATCGGTAAAAGTCGACATACATCAGCACCGCCCGCGTCCCACAATTGAGGGCCCGAACAGTTACGCAAATATGCAGAATGTGGAGGATGAAATGACAGAGATAACACCTGAGGAACTCGCCAGGTACATCGACCATACGCTGCTGAAACCGGAAGCAACCGCAGAACAGGTGAAAAAGGTGTGCCGTGAGGCGCTCCAATATCATTTCGCCAGTGTGTGCGTGCACCCTTCCTACGTGGAACTGGTGGCAAAAGAGCTTTCTGGCAGCGATGTCAAGGCCTGCAGTGTAGCCGGATTCCCGTTCGGCGCCACCCTGCCGGAAGTCAAAGCGTTCGAGGCGAAAAAGGCGATAGAGCTCGGCGCTCAGGAGATCGACATGGTGATCAACATCGGTGCCTTGAAATCCGGCAACGAGGAACTCGTCAGGAAAGACATAGAAGCGGTGGTAGAAGCGACCCACGGGAACGGCGCCATCCTGAAAGTGATAATCGAAACGGCGCTCCTGACCGACGATGAGAAAGTCAAAGCCTGCCTCATAGCCAAGAAAGCAGGCGCAGATTACGTCAAGACCTCCACCGGGTTCGGGCCGGGTGGGGCCACGATCGAAGACGTGAAACTGATGAGGGCCACGGTAGGGCCTTCCATGGGGGTGAAAGCCGCGGGCGGCATCCGCTCGCTGGACAAAGCTATGGCGATGATAGAAGCAGGGGCGAACAGGATTGGAGCCAGCGCCGGCGTCAAGATCGTTCAGGAAGCCATAGAGAGGCGGAGATAATGGCATCACAGGAGATGTTGATCATCGTAGGCCATGCATGGCAGTGCAGCGACTGCAGAACGAAGTTGCTACAATCTCCGGAGGAAATAGCCAGACAACATTTTCTCAGTCCCGAAGAGACGGAACTGTTGAAAAAGCTGACCGCCGATGACTTCCTGAGCGTCAAATCGCTTGCGGAAGTCATCGGAAGCACATCTTCGGAGATCTATGACATCATGAATCACCCAAGGTGCAGGCTCAGACACCTGTAAAAGGCGATTTCCGGAAACGGCTTGCACGAGGAGGAAAGTCCATGAACATTTTGGATGAGTTGAAAGTGATACGACAGAACCACGCAATAGAGCACGCCACGCTGCAGTTGCTTGCCGGTAAGCATCCACATATCAGATTGATCGGACGAAGCGACCCTCAAGGGTTCGTCGTCTACGGCAGAGTGGATACGGTGGAACTCGCCAACGCCGTCACGGAAGCGATCTCCGCTCTCCAGAGCGGCAATTCCAGCCTTGCCGTCCATCCAAATTGCGGCACGAACTTGAGTGTGACGGGGCTGCTTGCCGGAGTCTTCGCACTGGCCGCATCCAGGGGCAAGAAAAGCCTCTGGGATGCACTTCCCGCCGCCATAGTGGCCGCCACCGTCGGCATACTCATCGGGCGTCCCCTCGGCCCGATAGTACAGGAAAAAGTAACCACCTCGGCCGACGTGGAGGGAGTCAGGGTGAAGGAAGTAAAGCGACAGGATGTCTCCGGCGTGGTAAGGCACAGAGTAGTCCTTTCGAGAGATTGAGGTGAAATGATATATCTGCTCCAGGGAGACGAATTCCTGCGAAAGCAAGAACTGAAGAAAATCCTCGGAAATAGCGAGGGTGAAACGCCTGCCGTCGTCAGGCTCGACGGCGCACAGACATCCCTTGACGAGATCCTGAACGAAAGCTTCTCGCTTCCGCTCTTCGGAGGAAGAAAAGCCGTGATCGTGAGCGGATGGGGAAAGCACGTAAAGGGGATCGACGAAGATGCCATTTCCGATGCATTTTCCCGTATACCGGACGAGGTGGATCTGGTACTGGAGGAAGAAAGGCTTCCGCCGGGTCATCCTTTCCTGAAGATACTGTCATCGCAGGAATTTTCCGGCAAAGCCCGCATCGAGCGATTTTCCCCTTTGAGCGTCAAAGACGGCTCCCTGCAGAAGTGGATATTCAGAGAGGTACAGAATCGCGGTGGAAAGATCGACTTCGAAGCAGTACGATTGCTGGCGCTCTTCGTTGGAGACGACCTGAGCCGACTCTCCAGGGAGATCGAAAAACTCGTGCTCTACGCCAACGGAGAAAAGATAACCCCGTCGCACGTATCTCTGCTCGTGCGAGACACCAGCGAGGCGAATGTGTTCGAAATGGTAGACGCCTTGAGTGCCCGCAGGAAAGGGAAAGCTTTGCGCCTCTACCGGAGGCTGCTCTCGGACGGCCAGGCGCCGCTGGCAATCCTGGGAATGATAGTCAGGCAGTACAGGATACTCCTCATGGTGAAATCTCTCAAAGAAGAAGGCCTCTCCAAGGACGAAATAGCCTCGAAAATCGGACTTCATCCGTATCCGGTGAAGAAAGCTCTGCAACAAGTTGGGACGTTCACTTTCCAAGATCTGCTTTCGATCTACGACAGGCTTCTGGAAACGGATTATCAAATCAAAACGGGAGAATCCGACGCCGAGGTAGCCATAGAGCTTCTGCTGATGAGTCTGTAAACCCGACTTTTCCCCTGCTCACTTTTCCCACAGACGGCAGAAAGTGCATAGCCCAGGGGCTGTGGTCGGCTGACCACACTTGGGACATGGATGCATTTCCGGCGGATGCTCCTCGTCTTCGGCGAATTTTATCCTGCCTTTCCGCCTGGCATCCACATAGCCAAGGTAGAACTGATGCTTGGCTCCCGGGGATTTCTCTTCGATCCGGTTCAAAATGGTCTTGTAGAAAATGGTCTTAGCGCCTTCTGCAAAGGGACATTCGTCGTAGATGTAATCGATCCCCTTTACGAGGGCGTAAGCTGCCACTTCCCTTTCGTAGAACCTGCACAAAGGCTTCACTTTCCTCGCGAAACCGTGTTCCTCCGGCAAAACAGGGGCCTGCCTCGCAAGATACCCCGTTTGCCAGTGGAGCGTGTTCAGGAACAGGACGGCGACTTCATCGTCCAGGTTGTGGCCTGTGGCGAGCACGTCGTATCCCCCCTCGAGAGCAACGCGGTTCATTTCGTGCCTTTTTATCAAGCCGCACACGGAACACGGCTTGCCGCGTCCCCTGCGCACCCTCATCGCCACTTCAGGGACGGACTCCCCATAGGTGGACTTTATGTCCACCACATGGAGCTTCGCCATTGGGCGCTCTTCCAAGAACTTTTCCACCTTTTCTTTCGAGGTCTTCGAATACCCGTTCGATTCGATTCCAAGATCTATGTACAGCCCATCGGCCGCGTACCCAAGCTCCAGGAGCACGTCCCAGAGCGAGAGGCTATCTTTACCGCCCGAAACCGCCACCAGTATCTTCGAATCAGTCCCGAACATGCGGTATTTTTCGATGGCTCGCTGGGTTTGTTGTACGAACCATTCCACGTAATGCTCAGCGCAGAGGGCCAGCTTGTGGTGTCTCATGTTGATCACGGCGGGTTTGCCGCATTTTCTGCACTTCATCCGCTCACTCCTCCAGCGAGAGAATATCCAAGACGGCCTGCAGGTCCGCCGGCAGTTCCGCTTCCACCTCGATCCATGCTTCATCCTTCGGTCGTTTGAACCGAATGTACCCGGCGTGAAGGAAATGACGCTGGATAGGTAATCTCCGCTTTCGATGGCCATACACTCGATCCCCGACTATCGGATGACCTATGTAGGCCATGTGCACGCGTATCTGGTGGGTCCTTCCGGTTTTCGGCATCGCTTCCACCAGGGTGTAATATTGCCTTGCGCTCGTCCTTTCGTCCCGGTAATACCCGACCACTTTGTAGCGGGTAATCGCTTCCCTCCCTTTGCCCGGGGGAACCACCGACATTTTCTTCCTATCCCTGACATCCCGGCCTATGGGCGCCTCTATCCTGCCTTTCCGTGGGGTCAGGAATCCAAACAGGAGCGCTTCGTACCTCTTCTCCACCTCCCGACCCTTGAATTGCGCCTGCAAGAATCGATGCGCGCGGTCGTTCTTTGCCACGATGATCAAGCCGGAAGTGTCCTTGTCGAGCCTGTGAACTATCCCGGGGCGCTCCACACCGCCAACGCCGGCAAGGTCGGGGACGTGGTACAACACAGCGTTGACCAGCGTGCCTGAAAGGTGCCCGGCCGATGGATGGGTCACCATACCGGCCGGTTTGTTCACCACCAGGAGATCTTCGTCTTCGTACCTCACATCCAGGGGAATCGGTTCAGGAGCAATTTCGTACGGTTCGGGAGCAGGCACCCCCACGGTTATCCTGTCCCCGGGCTCCAGCCTGTATCCAGGTCTGGAAGGAGAACCGTTGACGAGCACGTTCCCGGACTTTATCCAACGCTGCACCTCGGTTCTGGAGCGACCGGGCAACTTCTCCGCCAGGAACTTGTCCAGGCGGTGCCCGGCAGCATCGGAGACGAACTCCAGCTCCTTCTCGACCGAAGAATCCATCGTCATCTTACCGGGCTTCGTGCGCCGGATCGGGATCTTCGTCCCTGAACTCCTCCAGGAGGAACATATACCCCATGAGGATCACGCCGATCACAATGGCGGTATCTGCAACGTTGAAAATCGGCCAGAAGTGAAAATCTATGAAATCGGTAACCCTACCGAACCTCAGCCTGTCCACGAAGTTACCCAAAGCCCCGCCGAGCTCGAGCCCGAGAGAAACAGCAATGATCCAGTTCAGCTTCTTGAGGCTCCAGGCATAATAGAGGATGGCAACAATCACTACCACGGTGACTATCAAGAAAAAGAAGCCGCCTCCCTTGAACATCCCGAAGGCTGCGCCGGTGTTGGACGATCGGGTAATGGTGAATATCTTACCCGTTCCCGGGATCAATTCTATGGATTCGAAAGGACGCAGGTTGGCCCTGATCCAGCTCTTAGACCATTGATCCAGAAAGATCGTAACCAACATCACCACGAATGCCACGCCCCACAACCACACAGATCGCTTTTTCAACTCCATATCTTCCTTCTCACAATCCCTGTTCCACCTTCTTCTGGCACCTCAAGCAGAGGGTCGCATAAGGGATGACTTTCAGCCTTGCATAATCGATCGGGCTACCGCACCTCTCGCAAATCCCGTAGGTCCCTTCTTCCATCTTCCTGAGCGCCTTCTCTATTTTGGCAAGGGTTTCGCGCTCCTGTTTCTCCAGGGAGAGCCACTTTTCCTGTTCGAAAGCTTCTGTGGCATCGTCAGCCATGTGGTTGCCAAGCCCGATGTTCTCTTTCGGGGCTTCACGGCGGTGAGCTATCCTGGCGAGAATCTTGCTCTTTTCCTCCAGAAGCTCGTTTCTCAATCTTTCCAAACGTCCAGCATCCAAAGGCATCTATCCAGCGCCTCCTTGCGTGTTCTCTCACTGATGGCGTCCACCTTAGAACCGAATTGTAGTCAAAAGCGGAGAAAAATACAAAATACTCCTCACCAAGTCGGCTCGATTTGCATCCTCGAGTCTTAACTTGTACCCCAACGACCGGAAAAATTTACACTTCCACCGGCATATGGTTTAATACGGTCAGGAGTTACGCAGTTGAGATGGTCGGTTGTTTTTGCATTCTTTTCTCGGGGTGTGGAATCGGGAAGTGAATCAGCGGATAAAGCCCTGTAGGGGCGCAGCGCTGCTGTGCCCCTACTCCTGGTATGGAACGGGGGCTGTGGGTAAAAAAGAGGATTTCGTCTTCATTCCAAGGTATAGAATCCAGTCTTCTCGCTCCGGTTCGGAACGACAAGACAGGCTCTTCACCTTCCTGGATGGAACGTTTGAACTGCGTAAGTCCCGACGGTGAAACCCGGCCGTAAGATCCAAAACGATTCGAGGAGTGACCATGTTGGACATCAATTTCATACGAGAGCATCCTGAAGAAGTCAGAGAGGCCCTTAGGAAACTGAACACAGACGCTCCGCTGGATACCGTCCTGCAAAAAGACGCCGAGCGCAGGGAGATATTGCACGAACTCGAAGCTCTGCGGGCAGAAAGGAACTCCGTATCCAAGAAGATACCAAAGATAAAAGACAAAGCGGAACGGGAAAGAACCATCGCCGAAATGAGGAGCGTTGGAGAAAGGATCAAAGAACTCGAAGATCGACTGAGGGAAGTAGAAGCTGCCCTCAGAGACGCACTGCTCCGAATACCGAACATGCCACACCCCAGTGTTCCGGTGGGGAAGGACGAAAGCGAAAACGTCGTAGTCAGGTACTGGGGAGAACCAAGGAAGTTCGACTTCGAACCGCTTCCACACTGGGATCTGGCCGAGACTTTGGACATCATCGATTTCAAGCGGGGAGCCAAGATCTCCGGAAGCAGATTCTACGTGCTGAAAGGGCTCGGTGCAAAGCTCCAGCGTGCCCTGATCAACTGGATGCTCGATCTACACATCAAGGAACATGGATACACGGAGGTGTACCCGCCGTACCTGGTGAAGAGCGATGTTCTCGTTGGTACGGGGAACCTCCCTAAATTTGCCGACAACCTCTATCGAGACGCAGAAGAGGATCTCTGGCTGATCCCCACGGCCGAAGTTCCGGTCACCAACCTGTACCGCGAAGAAATCCTCCCCCCCGGCAGCCTTCCGATCTATCACGTCGCTTACACGGCTTGCTTCCGACGGGAGAAAGCAGCAGCAGGGAAAGACACCAGAGGCATAAAGCGGGTACACCAGTTCGACAAAGTCGAGCTCGTCAAGTTCATAGAACCGGACGAGGATAAGGGCATACAGGAGCTGATGTCCCTGCTGGACAACGCGGAGGAAGTGGCGCGGAGGCTCGACATCCCGTACCGAATCGTGCAGATGTGCACCGGAGACCTCAGCTTCGTTGCGAAGATCAAGTACGACATAGAAATGTGGGCTCCGGGCTCGGAAGAATGGCTCGAGGTGAGCTCGTGCAGTTACTTCGGGGATTTCCAGGCAAGGCGTGCAAACATCCGGTACAGACCATCTCCAGAGGCAAAACCGCAGTACGTACACACTCTGAACGGGTCCGGTCTCGCCTTGCCCCGGGTTATGATAGCGATACTGGAAAATTACCAGCAGCCGGACGGATCGGTAGTGGTTCCGGAAGTACTGCGACCCTACATGAACGGGATAGAGGTGATAAGCTGATGGAAATAATCTGGTATGGACATTCGTTTTTCAGGCTGAAGGACAGAGGAATATCCATAGTCACCGACCCATACGACGAATCCACCGGGTATCCTGCCGTGAAGGTGAAGGCGGACGTGGTAACGATAAGCCACGACGCGCCGGGACACAGCAATCTAAAGGCCGTCCGCGGCAAGCCGATAGTTTTCGACGGGCCGGGAGAATACGAGGTCAAGGGGATCTTCATCACAGGGCTTCCAGCGTGGCACCGGAAGAAGAAAGGTTCGTCACCTGAGAGAACCACCATCTTCATATTCGAATTCGATCCGGTAACCATAGCGCACCTGGGGGACATAGGAGAGGTCCCTTCTCAGGAGGAAGTCGAAGAGCTACCGGCCGTGGATGTGCTCCTCCTGCCGGTGGGAGGCAAGGACACACTCGACGCATCCAAAGCCGCCGAGGTGGTCAGCATGCTGGAGCCAAAAATCGTCATACCGATGCACTACAAAACTAAATACACGAAGCTGCCCCTGGACGGAGTGGAAAAGTTCCTGAAACAGATGGGGAAAAAGGACGCAAAACCGGCTCCGAGCCTCAAAATAAAGAGCAGGAAAGATCTGCCCGACGAAACTCAGGTAGTTCTGCTGGAATGCAACGTTCCGTGAGGGCCTTCCATGTGCAAAGTCGTCTTGCTGGCATACACACAACTGAATCCAAACGCTCCGTTACCCGAAGAAATCTCCCGCGGCAGTAGCACGGAACAGGAAGCATTGATCGAATACGCCGCCAGAATTTGCTACAGATCGACGGACAGGATGGGCAGCAACCCCGCTTTCATCCTTCAGAGGATGAAGGAAGGGCATGAAGACATAATCGAACACATCTCCGCCACATTCCTGTTCGACGGGTGCAGCAGAGCTTGTACCCACCAGCTCGTGAGGCACAGGCTTGCAAGCTACTCCCAGGAAAGCCAGCGATACGTCGATCTTGACAAAGGCGGGGATCTGAGCGAAGACCCTTCCCCGGAGGAACTGTACGATTTCTTCGTCATCCCACCCGAACTGCGCCCCTTCGATCGGAACAACGAAACGCTCATGGCTTTCCTCGACGATCTGAAATCGGCCGTGCGAAGCTACAGGGCGGCGAGAGCCGCAGGACTACGCAAAGAAGACGCCAGGTTCCTGCTCCCCAACGCCACCCCGACCAGAATCGTCGTATCCATGAACCTGAGAAGCTGGAGACATTTCATCGCACTGAGAGCGCATCCATCCGCTCAGTGGGAGATAAGGGAAATAGCCAAAGAAGTCCTGGAGGAACTGCACCGATTGGCTCCATCTGTATTCCAGGATCAGGTGGAGCGCTTCGGGATAAG
>CAZEXY010000038.1:3095-19331 GCA_964516345.1 uncultured Anaerolineae bacterium | reverse complement strand
CTGCCGGACTTGTGCATATCCGGACGATGATGTAAAATAAAAATGGTTGTCGGCTGCGTCAATTTGAGAAGTCGAAAATTTCTATTTTCCGCAAGGAGGGGGAAATGAAGTACATTCTACGTATCAACATGAACGATAGGAGTTATCGCTTCGAAGACGTCCCCGAGAAATACAAGCTGCTCGGCGGCAGGGGACTCACCTCGAACATCGTGTATGACGAAGTGTCACCCACAGTACATCCTCTCGGGCCGAACAACAAGATAGTCTTCGCACCGGGGATCGTCACAGGCACCAACGCATCGACTTCCGGCAGGATATCCGTCGGCGCCAAATCACCTCTTACCGGCGGAATCAAGGAATCCAACGCAGGCTCGAGCTTTCCCCAAGACCTCGCAAGGATGGGCATCAAAGCCATAATCATCGAAGGGTATCAGCAGGACGACAAATACTGGCTGATACACATCAAATGGGACAAAGAAAAAGGAATGCCATCCGTGGAGTTCCTGCCGGCCGATGAGTACGTTGGACGAGGACTTTACGAAGTATTCCCCGAGCTTCACGCCAGATTCGGCAAACACATCAGCATCTCCGGCATAGGCATCGCCGGCGAGCGCCGATACCTGAACTCCGGCGTAGTGTTCAACGACATAGACGGACGCCCAAGCAGGTATTCCGGGCGAGGCGGACTCGGTGGAGTGCTCGGCAGCAAGGGCGTGAAATTCATCATCACGGATAGAAGCGGAGCTCCTCGCGTGCCGCTGGCAGATCCGGCGCTCTTCGAAAAAGGACGCAAGAAGCTGGTGGACGCACTACGAGAGCACCCGATCACCAAACCGGGCGGAGGGCTCAACGCCCTCGGTACGGCGGTGCTGGTCAACATCATCAACGAAGTGGGCGGACTCCCCACCAGGAACTTCCGCTCCGGCAGGTTCGAAGGGGCTGCGAAGATTTCCGGCGAAGCCATGGCGCAGATGGTCAAAGAACGAGGGGGAGGCCGCATGGGGCACCCATGCCATCCCGGCTGCATCATCCAGTGTTCCAACATCATCCCGTACCCTGACGGCACCGAGCACGTTTCGGTGATAGAGTACGAAACCACCTGGGCCTTTGGCGCCAACTGTGGAATAGACGATCTGGACGTAATAGCCGAGCTGACGAGGCTTTCCAACGACTATGGCATGGACACCATAGAGATGGGAGGCACGATAGCCGTCGCGATGGAAGCAGGGCTCGCCGAATTTGGAGACGGAGAAAAAGCCATCGAGTTGATGCACGAGGTCGGGAAAGGAACTCCCCTTGGACGGATACTCGGCAGCGGAGCAGCGGTAACGGGCAAAGTCTTCGGCGTGATAAGGGTGCCCGGCGTCAAGGGACAGAACATGCCGGCGTACGAGCCTCGCGCCATCAAGGGCATCGGCGTCACCTACGCCACCACGCCAATGGGCGCAGACCATACTGCCGGGTACACCATCGCACCGGAGGCCCTTTCCTCCGGCGGACAGGCAGACCCGCTCGCAGTGGAAGGGAAAGACGAACTGAGCCGGGCGTTCCAGGCCACCACTGCGTTCATCGATTCCACAGGCCACTGCCTTTTCATCGCATTCGCCATCCTCGACATCCCGACCGGCTTCGAGGGAGTCATGGAGGAGTGCAACGGAGTCCTCGGCACGAACTGGACCGTGGAGGACGCTCCAAAGATCGGAGCGGAGATACTGAAAGTAGAGCGGAAATTCAACGAAGCCGCCGGATTCACCAAGGCACACGACAGGCTTCCGGAATTCATGTACTACGAAAAACTTCCGCCACACAACGTCACCTTCGACGTGCCAGACGAGGAACTGGACGCAGTTTTCGAAAAGCTGTAAGCAAGAACCACGAGAAGCCCGAAAAGGCCGGCAGGTTTGCCGGCCTTTTCGTTCTCCCCCAATCGCGCTCCACGAATTCACACTCCCAAAATCGTCGAATCCACCCATTTCCTGGCAATCGCAGAACATCCTTTACCTTCTCTTTGCCCTCGTGAACCTTTTAGTGTAATATTTTGCCCGAGCTCTGCCCAAACGTAGAGGCAAGCAGCTACATATCGTGGAGGCGACCATGCTGGAAATCCGACACCTTACGAAAGTGTACGAAGACGGGACCGTGGCGCTCGAAGACGTGAGTTTTACGGTCGAGGACGGCGAGTTCCTGGTTCTGATAGGCCTGAGCGGGTCGGGTAAATCGACATTGCTCAGGTGCATAAATCGGCTCATCGAGCCGACCGAAGGACAGATCCTGTGGAACGGCATAGACATCACCGCAGCATCCAAAAAGGAACTCCGCGAGATCAGGAAACATATCGGGATGATCTTCCAGCAGTTCAACCTCGTCAAGCGGTCTTCGGTGATGACCAACGTGCTCTCGGGTAGGCTTGGATACTACCAATCCTGGCGCAGTCTGATAGGATGGTGGCCCAAGCAGGAAATGGAGCGCGCCATTCTCAACCTGCAACGGGTAGGAATTGCCGACAAAGCATGGAACAGAGCGGACGCCCTCTCCGGCGGCCAGCAGCAGCGGGTCGGAATAGCCAGGGCAATGATGCAGGAGCCGAAGCTCATGCTGGCAGACGAACCGGTATCCAGCCTCGATCCTGCAACGTCCCACTCCGTGCTGAAATACCTCAAAGCCCTGAACGAAGAAGGGATTACCGTGCTTTGCAGCCTGCATTTCCTCAGCCTCGCCAGGGAATACGGCAGCAGAATAATCGCTTTGAAAGGCGGCAAGCTGGTGTTCGACGGCACGCCCCATGAAATCGATCACGAAAGATTCGTCTCCATCTACGGGGAAGAAGCCAAGGAGGTGGAAATAGAATGAGCAACAAGCAGGGTGGGGAACGGATAACGAACAAGACAAGAGAACTCGTCCAACGAAAGCCCTCGTATGCCTCCTGGAAGTTCTGGATTTATGTGATAATCGCCATAGCGGTTTACGTATACGGATGGCACGCCACTCAGATAAACCTGAAAACTCTGGTCAAGGACGCTCACCTCGTCAAACCGCTCGTCTCCGACCTGCTTCGGCCGGATTTCATAGCCCGTAACATGGAAATGCAGCAAGTCAAGGCCCCCTTCCAGATGCCTTGCACGGCCAACCCTCCCAAGAACATGACTCCGGAGCCTGGCAAACCATCGATGGTGGTATCCAAGACCTGCGGGAAAATCGGCGATACCCTCACCATCAAAGCCACAGGGTTGCGCCCTAACACCAAAGGGAGATTGTGGTGGGAAGATCCCATCGGCCAACGCGATCTCCTGATGGAAGTCCAGAGCGACACCAACGGGAACCTCGAAGCCACCTTCACCATACCCGAAGTCAGGAGCGGAGAAGGGGAGATCAGCCATATCGTGCTGGAAATCAAATGGCCGGCCGGGGGATTCCACTTCACCAAGACGGCCAAACTCGTGCTCAACAAAATCATCGAGACGGTGTTCCTGGCGCTCATGGCAACCACACTCGCAATCTTCATAGCGATACCGATAAGCTTTCTGGCAGCCCGCAACTTGATGAGCGGCAGCCTCATAGGCAAATTGGTCTACTACCTGACCCGAACGTTCCTGAACATCTTCAGGTCCATAGAGCCACTGATCTGGGGGTTGATCTTCGTGGTATGGGTCGGTATAGGGCCGTTCGCAGGGGTGCTGGCCTTGACGGTACATTCCATCGCAGCTCTGGGGAAACTTTACTCGGAAGCAATCGAGAGCATAGATCCCGGCCCCATCGAGGCGATCACCGCCACGGGTGCGAACAAACTCCAGGTCATCGTCTATGGAGTGATCCCCCAGATGATACCGCCGTTCATAGCGTTCACACTTTACCGCTGGGACATAAACGTCCGTATGTCGACCGTCATAGGCCTCGTAGGTGGCGGCGGAATAGGCTTCCTGCTGATCCAATGGATAAACCTGATGCAATTCAGGCAAGCTGCAGCAGCGATTTGGGCCATTACTTTAGTGGTGTGGACGCTGGATTACGCAAGTGCAGTGGTAAGGGAGAAACTGGTCTGAGGAGAAGGTGGTCAAATGCCAAACATGTCGGGTAGGAAGAAAGCAACGGTAGGCGGAATATCTTCCATAATCGTCGTAGTACTGATCGTCCTTGCCGTGGTGCTTTCGAACAGATTCCCTTGGCTCAACAACATAGTTTCCCTCATCACCTCAGAAACAGCCACGCCGGAAACTGTCGAGATATACGAAGAACCCGACGCAGGCAGGGAACCTATTCTCACTTCGATAAAGAACGCACAAATCTCCATAGACTTGGTAGTCTACCTGCTGACGGACGAGAAAGTGCTCAATGCACTCGCCGATGCAGCCATCCGGGGAGTGAGAGTTCGGGTCATGGTGGAGAAGACACCCTATGGAGGAGGATCCAACTTCGAGAAAATCAAAAAGCGCCTCGGTGCCGCGGGGATAGACGTCAAGCCCGGCAATCCGGTCTTCAGATACACCCATGAGAAAGCCATGGTAATAGACGGCACGGAAGCCTGGGTGATGACCTGCAACCTCACCAACAGCTCTTTCGAGCGAAACCGGGAATACCTGGTACACATAACCGATCCGGCGGAAGTGAAGGAAATAGAGAAAGTCTTTTCGGCCGACTGGCACAGAGTCGCCTATGCGCCATCCGTAAAGGACCTCGTCTGGAGCCCGGAAAACGCCCGAGAGAAAGTGGAGCACCTTCTGAAATCGGCCAAGGAATCCATATACATGGAAGAGGAAGAGTTCCAGGACAGGGAGATACTGGAGACAGTCAAGGCTGCACGAAAAAACGGCGTGGAGGTAAAGATAATCCTGCCGCAGCGGGAGATCGACCGGCCTCCCTCGGAGACCCTGGTCGGCGAACTCCGACACGCCGGAGCTGAAATCAGGGGGATGAAAGCGCCGTACCTCCATGCAAAGCTGATAATAGTGGACGGAAAGGAGGCCATGGTCGGGTCCACCAACCTTACCCCCGGATCTCTCGACCTGAACAGAGAGCTGTCGATTTTGATCACCAGGCCTGGAGATGTGGCTCAACTGGCTCAATTCTTCGATTGGGACTGGGAGAAAGCCTCCAGAGAAAGCAGTCACAAAGTCCCCAGGATATCTCCAAAAGAAGTCGGCCAGCACATCGGGGAAGAAGTGATAGTGCAGGGAAAAGTCGTCAGCATTTTCAAGAACAAGATCGGATACTTCATCCACGTAGGCGAGGGGGATTTCCTCGTGGTGATCTTCGACAAGGACGCAAAGAACTTCCCCGAAAGGCCTGACAAGCTCTACAAGGACAAAACCATAAAAGTGCGCGGAGTCCTGAAGATATACAACGAGTTCCCGGAAATCGTGGTCCGCACGCCCGATCAGGTGGAGATAGTGAATGGCGGATGAAGGGAACGCCCCGGACATTCGGGAAGATTCCAATGTGAGTGCCGAGATTGCGTCCCTCGCCGAATCATCGAGGAAGCTTGCACAAATCCTCGAAAGGCTGGAAAAGGAACGCTGCCTTCTGATCACCGAAAGCACGAGGAAGTACCTCTGGTACAGATTTCTGGGCGGCGTGGCGAACGGGCTCGGCAGCGCAATCGGCGCCACCATCGTGGTGGGGATCGTCCTCGTACTCCTGCGCCATTTCCTGAATCAGGTGCAGATACTGCCCGTCGTCGGGAAGTGGGCTGCCGAGCTGTGGCAGTTCATCCAGGCATACTCCATACAAAGATGACAGAAGAAGACAGAAAGAAATGGGACAGCCGCTATGGGGCGCGGCCGATCTACGACATCCCCGGACCGAGGGCGTGGCTGGTGGATCATGCAACCATGTTGAAACAGGGGCGCGCCCTCGACCTTGCGTGCGGGACCGGCCGCAACGCCCTTTTCGTGGCGCAACAAGGGTACGTTGTCGATGCGATAGACATCAGCATGGAGGCTCTGACGAGGCTCCTGGGGAAGGCCCGCCGCCTGGGTGCTCCGGTGAATCCGATCCAGGCAGATCTCGACACGTTCGTACTGCCGAAGTCGACATACGACCTCGTGATGGTGTTCTACTTCCTGAACAGGAAGATTTTCCCGGCAATCGTCGAATCGCTGAAATCTGGGGGAATCCTGATATACGAAACGTTCAACACCCATTTCCTGAGCGTCAAACCCGACATCGAACCGATCTACCTGCTCTCATCCGGCGAGCTCTGCAGATCCTTCCCCGAACTCGAAATTCTGGACTACAGGGAAGACGTATCGGACTGGAACTCCGTCAGCTCCATGGTGGCGAGGAAACCAGCATAGCTGCAGGGGCTCTCTGCAAAGCTCTCCTACGAAACGAAGACCGTAGGGGCGAGCCCGCCCATAAGGATGAAAACAGAACGCTGATAACGAAGATCCGCTTACGCTCGCAGGATTTCGCAGATCGGCATCGAATTGGGACACCGTCTCTTTGGGTAGGCGATGGCAATGCCGTCGCCTACCCGCCTGTATTCTTCTAACACACTCTTTCAGGCAGCCTGCTTCAACGCCGGCCTGAATTTGTAACCGTAGTGTATCAGCCCGGCCTTCCCGTCCTCGCTGAGCTTCCTGGTAACCATCTCCACTTTCATCCCAACGTAGACCTCGTCAGCGTCCACGTCGGTTAGCTGAGCGGTCACCATCGGACCCTCCTCCAGTTTGACCAGAGCCACCGTGTAAGGGATGTACTCCTCGAATCCGGCAGGCGCATCGTACATCGTGGAGAAAGAATACACTTCTCCGCGCCCGCTCAGCGTGACCTCCTTCCGCGCAGGATGCGAGCAATGGGGACAAACGTCCCTCGGAGGGAAGATAACCGCTCCGCAGTGCTCACAAACCTCGCCACGCATGGAATACATCTGTTTCCTGATTCTCCAGTCCCTTGCAATTCCTTCCATGATACTTTCGAACCTCCTTATTTCGACTTTCCCGGGAGTTTTCTCACTCACTTGCGAGTATATGCGTTACAGCAGTTCCGCCGGTGCCTCCGAGATTCTGAGCCATCCCAATCCTGGCATCGGCGATCTGGTTGTCTCCAGCCTCGCCTCGCAACTGCAAAGCCACTTCCACTATCTGATACACTCCTGTGGCACCGATGGGATTCCCGCGCGCTTTCAGCCCCCCCATCGTGGAGATCGGAATCCTTCCGTTCAGAGCAATCCCCCCTTCGTAAGCCAGCCTTGCTCCCTCTCCCTTGTTAGCAAAGCCACATGCCTCCAGGCTCATGGCGGCTATGACGGAAAAAGAATCGTGCAGCTCGAACAGGTCGATGTCCTCCGGCGTGACCCCGGCCTGGAGGTACGCCCGCTGGGACGAAAGATACGCCGCCTCCAGAAAAAGCGGATCCTTTCTATCGTGCACAGCCACCGCATCGGTGGCTACGGCTGAACCGATCACGTGAACGATCGGATGATCGAGCCCGAGCTTAGAAGCGTTCTCTCGGGTCGTGAGCACCACCGCAGCAGCTCCATCGCAGATCGGCGCAGAATCGAACAGGTTGACCGGCTCCGCCAGAGGACCGGCCCGGAGGTAAGTTTCTCGCTTTATGGCCCTCCGAAACATGGCAAAAGGGTTCCCGACGCCGTTCTCGTGAGCGGTTACCGGAAACGCAGCAAATTCATCCAAAGTAGCGCCGAACTCATGCATGTATCTCCTCATCATGAGCGCCGCCAGCGAAGCCTGACTCAACCCATGATTCGCCTCGTACTCCCTATCCATGCCAAGGGCAAGCGCCGCCTGGGTTTCGGCCGGCAGGGCATCCGTCATCTTTTCGATACCCAGAACCACCACGGTATCGCACATCCCGCTCGCAACCGCCATCACACCAGCCCGGAATGCCGCCGCGCCGGAAGCATCTGCTGCTTCCACCCTGAAAGCCTCGACGCCCCGCAATCCGGAAAAATCCGCCACCAGAGCTCCCAGATGCGCCTGCCTGTTGAGACTCTCAGCGAGCATATTCCCTACATACACGGCGTCCGCGCTCTCCATCCCGGCATCGTCCAGAGCCGACTTGATAGCCTGGTATCCTATCTGACGAAGGGTGAGATCCCAGTGCTCGCCCACCTGAACCTGCCCTATCCCAGCAATACTGACCTGTCTCAATGTCACCTCCGCATCGGCTTTCATCTGAGTATCTTGTGTCGGAATCTGGCATAAGTGGCGTAATCCACCAACTTCCTCCTCCTCACGTAATCCATGGTGAGGGGAGCCAGGTCTCTTATTTCCTCGATTCTATCGGTAACGACCCAGGAAAATGCGTCGCTGCCTGCGCCGGAACCGAAAGAGACCATCAAAATCCTGTCGCCTGGCATGGCTTCGTCCAGAATCGCCGCCAGCCCGACCATCGAAGCGCCCGAATACGTGTTCCCTATGGAACCGGAAAGCAATCCCGTTTCGATCTGCTCAGGCTTGAAGCCCAAAATCTTCCCGACCCGTTGCGGGAATTTGACGTTGGGTTGATGGAACACGGCGTACCTGTAATCCTCCGGCTTCCTGCCGAGCTCTTCCATCAAAATGGTGGCCGCAGAGGTAATGTGATGGAAATACGCAGGCTCTCCGGTGAACCGATGGCCGTGACTTGGGTAGTGTTCGAAAGGACGCCGCCAGAAATCCGGCGTATCCGTGGCATAGGAAACCGAAGCTTCCAGCACGGCAGCCGATTCTTCCGCCGCTCCAACGATGAAAGCAGCCCCCCCGGCGGCGGCAGTATACTCCAGGGGGTCCGCCGGCCTCCCCTGGGCGGTATCGGCACCCACAGCCATGGCATATTTTCCCATCCCGGAGCCGACGAGTCCCAGAGAAGCCTGCAACGCTTCCGTCCCCGCCTTGCAAGCAAACTCCCAATCTCCGGCCAGCGTGAGCGGGGAGATGCCCAGCGCCTCGGCGACCACGGTGGAGCTCGGCTTTACCGCATACGGATGCGATTCGCTCCCAACCCAAACGGCTCTGATATCCTCCGGAGAGACCTGAGCCCTCGCCAAAGCGTTCCTGCCGGCCTCGATGGCTATGGTTATGGTGTCCTCGTCGAGGCCAGGGACGGCTTTCTCCTTGATCGGAACGCCTCCTTTGCCCCCGTACCACATCCTCCGTATTTCCGCATCCTCAATTCTGTACCGCGGGACGTAAGCCCCGTAACCTGCGATTCCCACCGGTCTATCCGGTTTCATGATCCTTTCCATCGAACCCTCCACTGCGAACCTTCAATGCCTGGTTCGGGATTTCCTGAGCTCATCCATCACCTTCCGGGCTTCTTCCTCCCTGATCTGGCCGGATTCGACGAGCTTTTCTGCCACCACGTCCACTTCCTCACCTTCGGCTCCCGCAGCCAGGGCCAACTGCCTCGCATGAAGCGACATGTGCCCTTTCTGTATCCCCTCGTCCGCCAAAGCCCGAATGGCTGCCAGATTCTGCGCCAGACCGACGGCCACTACCACCTCGGCCAGCTCCTGCGCCGAGCTCACTCCAAGTATCTTGAGCGCAACCCGGGCCTGCGGGTGCGATTTCGTCGCTCCCCCGACGATTCCAAGGGCCATAGGGAGCTCCAGGTAACCTTCGAGATCTCCACTTTCCGCCTCCCGCCACCTGGTCAGGCTTCGATATCGGCCGTCCTTTGATGCGTAGGCATGGGCCGCGGCCTCCACAGCCCGCCAATCGTTTCCTGTGGCCATCACCACCGCATCGATTCCGTTCATGATGCCTTTGTTGTGCGTAACCGCCCGATAGGGATCGGCTTCGGCAAAAGCATTCGCCGCAACGATGCCCCTGACAATCTCCCTTCCCCTTTCCGCATCGTCGGAGAAAGCCGAAGGCGGGATGCGGACGCTTGCCCACGAACGGCGAAGCGTGCTGTAATTCGAAAGAATCCGGAGCAGCACTTTCCCACCCGTCAGGGATTCCAGCTTCGGAGCAACCGCCTCGGCGGCGGTGTTCAAGGCGTTCGCGCCCATGGCATCCCTCGTATCGTATATCAGATGGACCACGAGCATGGGGCCGACAGAAGTTTCCTTCAGCACCCTGACGGCGAGATCCTTTGCTCCACCGCCCAGCTTCCGGATGGAAGGGTGGAACCGGTTGGCAATCGAAAGGAGTTCTTCCCTGGCGTCCTGAACTGCGGAGGAAGCCTTCTCCAGGTCCGGTACGTTCAGAATCTGGATCTGGGCAATCATCAAAGGGGCCGTGCTGCCGGTACGGAAGCCGCCCCCCTCCCTCGCCATCCGGGCTGCATTGCTCACCGCAGCAACCACCGAGGGCTCCTCCACCACCATAGGGATGAGATAATCCTTCCCGTTTATCGAGAAATTCACCCCAATCCCCAACGGCAGGGAGAACACCCCTATCACGTTCTCTATCATCTTGTCCGCCACGGAAAGGCCAAGCCCGCTGCGAAGGATCGAACGTTCCTCCTCGTTCAGGCCAGCCCATTCGGCGACGATTTCGATCCTCTCTTCAATGCTCTTCCTGTAAAATCCCGGAATCCTCGAGCTTCGATTCACGATACCCCCACGAAAAAGCGCTCCTCTTGCCGGGAGCGCTTTTCCAAAAGCTACTACATTATACCGAAACCGCTCTATCAAAAACTATCAAGTCTCTATCAATTGCTCCCCATCGGGGCCGATAGGAGGTTTTCTTGCCTCCAATCCGGATCGGTTGTAAACTTGCTTGGCCTAAAGCAGCGAGGAAAGGAGAACGGAGAAGTGTTCGACCTGATAATCCGAAATGCCCGGATCTACACTCAATGGATCGAGCGTCCCTGGGCAGAGGCAGCCGCCGTCCGGAGCGGGCGCATCGTGGCGATCGGCAACGACGAAGCAATCTTACCCATGGCCGACAACCGGACGCAGGTAATCGACCTGCATCGCGCCCTCGTTCTGCCGGGATTCTCGGACGCACACATCCATCTCTACGACCTCGCCAGGCGCAAAGCCCAGCTCCCTTTGGACGAATCGTCGAGCATGGACGACCTCTTGCAAAGGATCCGCTCCCGCGCCAGCTCGCTCCCTCCAGGTGCATGGCTCCTGGGATACGGATGGAACGAAAGTTCGTGGCCCGAGCCCCGATTCCCCACCCGCCATGACCTGGACGGTGTAACCGCCGGACGGCCGACGGTGATCTGGAGAACCGACCTGCACGCCGCCGTGGCAAACAGCGCGGCATTGAAAGCCGCGGGCATCGGACCCGAAACCCAGCCTCCTCCATCGGGAATCATCGACAAGGACGAACGAGGAACGCCGACCGGAGTCCTCAGGGAATCGGCCATAAACCTGGTGCAGAAAGCAATCCCACCCATGGACGAAAGAGAAGCGGCAGCGAACCTTCAGTCTGTGATCGAGGGACTCCACAAGCTCGGCATCGTTTCGGTGCACGACCAGCGGATAGAAGGAAGAGGGATTGGCGGAGCAACCGCACTTCGACTTTACTCCCGCCTGAACAGGCTTGGAGGGCTCCGGCTTCGGATAAGCTGCAACTTCGAAAAGGGAGAAGTGACGAAACTGATCGAAACCGGAGTGCAGAGCGGCTTCGGCGACGAATGGGTGCGCGTCGGGCATATAAAACTCTTCGCAGACGGCTCCCTTGGATCGCACACGGCATGGATGATAGAACCCTACGAGGACACCCCGGAAGATAGAGGAATTCCGCTCACGGAACCGGAGGAACTCGATTCCATAATTCGCCGAGCGCACCAGCACGGCTTGGCCATCTCGATCCACGCGATAGGGGACAAGGCGATCCGAACGGTCCTCGACATCTTCCAGAGAGTATTGAAAGAAACGACCGCCGCCCCTCCCCAGATACCGCACCGCATCGAGCATGTGATCACCATCCAGCCGGACGACCTGCACCGGCTGGCGAGTCTCGGGCTGGTGGCTTCTGTTCAACCTATCCACTGCCCGGACGACATGATCAAGGTGGACAGGCTATGGGGCCGGCGGGGCGTCAACACATACCGGTTCCGATCAATGAAAGACGCCGGAATAGTCCTGGCCTCCGGATCAGACGCTCCCGTGGCAAACCCGAACCCGCTGTGGGGCATACACGCAGCAGTAACGAGACAAAACCTCGAAGGCAGGCCCAAAGGAGGGTGGTATCCATCGGAGCGGCTGACCGTGGCCGAGGCGGTAGAATCGTACACCCTTGGGCCCGCCATAGCCATAGGGCAGGAGCACCAACAGGGACGGCTGGCTCCGGGATACCTGGCAGATATGGTGGTCCTCGATCGAGATATTTTCTCCATACCTCCACAGGAGATAGCAAAAACCAGGGTGACCATGACGATAGTCGGTGGAGAAATCGTACGCCGGACGGAATGAAGGCCGGAGGCGATTACCTTCACCTTTTGACGATAGACCTCCCAGATGGTAAGATTTCGCGCATGATGAAACGGAAGGTGAACATGTCCCAGGGTATCTTGATCGTTGATTACGGGTCTCAATACACCCAGCTCATTGCCCGCAGGGTACGGGAGTTGAAAGTCTACAGCGAAATATTGCCCTGGAACGCCCCCGAAGAAAATTTCGAGAGATTCCACCCTTGCGGAATCATCCTTTCCGGAGGACCGGCAAGCGTCTACGAAAAGGATGCCCCCTCGCTGCCTCCGTTCGTGCTGAAAAGCAAGGTGCCGGTACTCGGCATATGCTACGGGATGCAGTTGCTGGCACACACGCTTGGAGGAAGGGTTGCCAGAACGAACAAGCGGGAATATGGACCGGCAGAAGTGAAAATCACCGATCACAGCGCCCTGTTCAAATCGATGCCGGAGCGCATCAAAGTATGGATGAGCCACGGCGACCGAATCGAAAGAGTGCCAAAAGGGTTCACACAGGCAGCAAGAAGCGACAATTCCCCATACGCCGCCATGGCAGATCACGATCGATCGATATTCGGGCTCCAATTCCACCCCGAAGTGGCTCACACGCCGTTGGGAAAAGAAATCCTGCGGAACTTTCTGTTCGAAGTCTGCGAGTGCAATGGCAACTGGACACCGGAATCGTTCATAGAGAAAACGACGAAAGAAATCTCGGAAAAAGTAAAGGGAGAGAAAGTCATTTGCGGCCTGAGCGGCGGCGTGGATTCGTCGGTAACGGCGGCGCTGGTACACAGAGCCATAGGCGAAAGGTTGATAGCGGTCTTCGTTGACCACGGGCTGCTGCGAGCGGGAGAAAAAGAGGAAGTCGTAAGGACATTCGAGCAGTCCCTGGGAATCGAGCTCAAAGTGAAGGATGCGTCGGCGGCTTTCTTGAGCGACTTGAAGGGGGTAACCGACCCGGAGGAAAAGCGGAAGCGGATAGGTCGCAGGTTCGTCAGAGTGTTCGAAGAAGTCGCCAACGAACTCCAGAACTCCCGGGGAAGGATAAAATTCCTCGCTCAAGGCACGCTCTATCCAGACGTAATAGAAAGCGCAGGGACTTCCACGAAAACAGCACGCACGATAAAGACCCATCACAACGTCGGCGGGCTCCCGGAGGAGATGGATTTCGAGCTTCTGGAGCCGCTCAGGCTTCTGTTCAAGGACGAGGTCAGGCAGGTGGGCAAAGCGCTGGGGCTGCCGGATCGTATCATATGGCGACACCCGTTCCCGGGACCGGGGCTTGCCATACGGATTCTGGGCGAAGTCACTCCCCAACGATTGGAAACACTGAGGCAAGCCGACGCCATCTTCCTGGAAGAGCTCGAGAAGGCAGGGTTGTATCGTTCGGTGGCGCAGGCGTTCGCAGTGCTGCTTCCGGTGAAAAGCGTGGGTGTCATGGGGGACGGCAGAACTTACGCACACGTAATCGCCCTGAGAGCAGTCACCAGCGAGGATTTCATGACCGCTGACTGGGCGCGACTTCCGTACGAATTGATGGAAAAAGTGAGCAGCAGGATCGTGAACGAAGTTCCGGGAGTGAACCGCGTGGTCTACGATACCACGTCTAAACCCCCCGGCACCATAGAGTGGGAATGAGGGAAAGATGTCGGATGATTTCTCGTTCAAACTGCTGATACTGGCCGTGGTCGCCGTTCTCATTGCGCTGGCGTACCCCAAGTATCAGGTTTACAAGAAAATGCAGCAGCCACTTCCCCCCGGCATCACACTGTCGGGAGCAGCAATACATGGGAAAACGAAGGAAGAAGTTGCTCGGGAACTTCGGGACATTTTCTCGACGCCGGCATCGCTGAAGTACGGCGCTCACAGAGTAATCATCAGGCCACGGGATATCAGATTCAAGATCGATGTGGACGGGACGCTGAAAAAAGCCCAGCAGGCCAACAAAGGCTGGCGCTATTGGGTCAACTTCGCCCTATTCCTCGCAGATCGCCCGTTCCTGCCGAAAGACGTGCCGGTGGAAGCTTCGTGGGATCCCTTGCTGCTCGGGGACTGGATGCTAAAAGTGAGCCAAAGATACGACCACCCGGTCTTGCCACCCAGGGGCATAGTCGAAACCATGACCTTCGCCCCGGGGAAAGAAGGCACCCAACTCTCCATGGAAGATTCCGCAAAAGAGGTCATCGAAGCGCTGAAAGATCCGTACCGAAGAGAAAGGGATTTGGTGGTGAAAAAAGTGCCTCCTCCTACGCCTTCCGGGAAAGACCTTGCAGACCTGGTGCGCAGGGCTTCCAGCAACTTCCATGGGGCGGTGAGCCTCTACACACAGCTCATCAACGACAGAAGCGACGCAGGCTACAACGACGAAGTGGCGTTTGCAGCCATGAGCACCATAAAAGTGCCGATCGGACTGCTGGTGCTGAGAAAAAAGTCTCTCCCTCTCGACGCCGAAACGAGGGACCTCATGGTGGACATGCTCGGCAGAAGCGGGAACGACAGTTCGAACAAGCTGCTCGGCATCGTGGACGATGGAGACCCTACCGCCGGCTGCAAGATCGTAACAGAATTCATGCGGAAAAACGGGTTCCTGAATACCTACATAGCTGCTCCATATTTTTCGCACCCGCCGGAAAAAGAACTCCCGACTCCGGCAAACCAGCACAAAACGATCGATACGAAACCGGACACGGCGATGCAAACCACGGCGAAGGACATGGGAAACTTCATCGCCGAAGTCGCAAGGTGCGCAGAAGGGAAGGGCGCTTTCGCATCCATACACGGCCTATCGCCGGAAAAGTGCCAGCGACTCCTGGAATTCATGTCGCTGGAAGAGGAAAACCGGTTGATCACCGCAGGTATGCCACCCGGAACGAAAGTCATCCACAAACACGGGTTCATCAAAGACAGCTACGGAGACGTAGCAATCGTATGGGGGCCGAAAGGGGAATTCGCCCTTGCCATCTACCTCTACCATCCACCGGAAATGCCATGGGAAGTCGGCAGCACCATGATGCAAAAGCTGAGCCGTGGAGTCTGGAATTACTACGCTCTCCTGGCAGGCAAAAGGCAGATTCCATGGGAGGGACAATGAAAGATCACATCTTCGTGAGCGAAAGCAGGTTTCACGTCAGATACGCTGAAACCGATGCCATGCGCATAGTCCACCACAGCAGCTACATCATCTGGTTCGAGGAAGGCCGCTCGGAATACATGCGCCAGATCGGTTTCCCTTACTCGAGGCTGGAAAAGATGGGGTTCTACCTGGCGGTAACGGAGATCAAAGCCAGGTATCTCCGCGCCGCAAAGTACGACGAAGAAGTAATCGTGAGGACTTCGGTAGGTTCTCTGCAAAGCCGTGGGATAACATTCGAGTACGAAGTGCTGCGCGCTTCGGACGGAGAACTGCTTGCGGAGGGAGAAAGCAAGCACATCTGCATAGACTCCAACGGCAAGCCACGGAGGCTGCC
Source organism: uncultured Anaerolineae bacterium (assembly GCA_964516345.1). Classification (GTDB taxonomy): domain Bacteria; phylum Chloroflexota; class Anaerolineae; order S016-19; family S016-19; genus S016-19. Next base: position 3,555 of record CAZEXY010000038.1, on the reverse strand, counting down.
GTCGGAGATCGTGGATCTGATACGTCGTAGCACTTACGCGGTTTAAACGATCTATCCAGGAGAGCGAAAGGACTGGTTTGTTTCGTCGTTCCGAACCGGAGCGAGAAGGCCAGGAATGAGTGCGATCCTATGCCTTGGGGCGAAAATGAAAACCTCCTTTTACCCACGAACCCCGTTCCATACCAGGGGCGCTCCGTAGGGGCGCAGCGGCGCTGCGCCCCTACAGGACGTTATCCGTCGATTCACTCATCTTCCGATTCTACACCCCGAAAAGGGAATATAAATAAACTCCTGACGTCGGTATGCCTGCATAGTCAGGCCACGAACTTCGTCTGCACGTCGAGATCCGTCAGCTCTCTCTTCTTCCTGGCGTTGATTACCCTGAGAGCGGCTTCAGCGTCCACACCATGTGAATCAGCCCATGCAGCAAGAGCCCACAGAAGCTCCCCAAAACGCTCCG
>CAZEXY010000038.1:0-2995 GCA_964516345.1 uncultured Anaerolineae bacterium | reverse complement strand
CCATGTGAATCAGCCCATGCAGCAAGAGCCCACAGAAGCTCCCCAAAACGCTCCGGTGTCTCCTCGCCCAACAAAGAGGAAATCGTCCTTTCGTCCAAAAGGACGTTCACCGGCAAGCTCTTCCTTCTGGCCCTCGTGATGTAGGCCTGAGCCTGGGCCAGCGCCGGTAGCGCGGTAGGAACACCATCGAGGAAAGAACGCTTCGCCTCTCCGGCCTGCTCCCTCTCCCCCTTCTTGATCTCCTCCCAGTTCTGAAGAACCTCCTCCACTCCGGAAACGGATACGTCCCCGAACACATGGGGGTGCCTGCGGATCAGCTTGTCCACAATGGCAGAAACGACATCCGGAAGCTTGAATTCTCCTTCCTCACTGGCTATCTGAACGTGCATGGCCGCCTGAAGCAACAAATCACCGAGCTCCTCTCGAAGCTTGGCGGGATCCCCGGAGTCCAACGCCTCCAGAACCTCGTAGGTCTCTTCGAGCAGGTTGTTCCTCAAGGATTCGTGGGTCTGCTTCCTGTCCCACGGGCATCCGCCTGGCGCACGGAGCCTCGCCACGATTTTCTGAAGCGACTCGTAAGAAGCGGCACCGCCCAGAGGCGGCAGATAAAGGGTGGTGGCGTAATCGAACCCGGACAGCCGGTCGAGCTCATAGAGCTTCACTTCCTCGACAGTTGCAGAATCCGTTCCGGCACCGGAAACCACGAAGACAGGATGATCGTCGGGGTAAAACGCCATCAAGGTCATTTTGACATCGCTTGCGAGAACCCTGCTGTAACATTGCGCTATGAGCAAAGGATATTCGGGCAGCACCACGGGGAAGAAATCCCTGGCAAGCATCATCGCGTCCATCACCTGAGATCCATCCATAAGATCCAGGTTCAGCAAAGATGAAACCGCTTCAAGGAAGCTTATTCCCGGCACGATCTCCACTTCCACACCACGCTCGTCCGCCGCACCTACGATCTTCGGCGTGGTGGCTTCCCCGACACTCGGGTGTCCCGGAACGGCGTAGACGACGCCTTCTGGACGCATTCCAAGCTCGATCACCCTATCCACGATCTCCTCGTAAACCTGATCGAAACTTTCATGTCTCTGATAAACATAATCGAAGGAATGCACAACAACGTCGCCGGGGAGGCGAGAAGCCACCGGATGCTGTTTGGTTCTGAAGTAAACTTCCTTCGCCGAAGTCAAAACTTTCCAGGCCTTTCTCGTCAGCAGGGAAGGATCACCCGGCCCAAGGCCTACTATGACGATTTTCAACTGTCGCCTCCTGATCGTTCGACCGGGGTCGAAGCCCCGAGCTCGGTTTCGAACCTCCGCCAAATATTACAGCGCGCCAGCACGCCGGTCAAGGAAAGCCGCTGCGAACCTTCGATACGTCCGGAAGTGTGTGGTATAATCCCCCTGGAATCGCTACATTCAGGAGCAACGGATGGACCTATTCGAGTACGGCGGAACTCAGAGAAAAACCACGGAAGCGCCTCTGGCCGCCAGGATGCGCCCCCGGACCCTCGACGAGTTCGTAGGGCAGGAGCACATTCTCGGAAAAGGCAAACTCCTCAGACGGGCCATAGAATCGGGGAAGCTCTTTTCCAGCCTGATTTTCTGGGGGCCTCCCGGAACGGGGAAAACCACACTGGCGATTTTGATCTCCAGGCATACCGAAAGCCACTTCGAGACGCTGAGCGCGGTGCTTTCGGGGGTGGCGAACCTCAGGCGGGTAATAAAAGAAGCCACAGAACGATACAATCTGCACGGCAGGCGCACCATATTGCTGGTGGACGAAATCCATCGATGGAACAAAGCGCAGCAGGATGCCTTGCTTCCGCACGTCGAGGACGGCACGATCGTGCTGATAGGGGTGACCACGGAGAACCCCTATTTCGAGGTCATACGTCCGTTGCTCAGCAGAGCACGCGTGTTCCAGTTTCGTCCCCTTGGCAAGGAAGAGATCCTACTACTCCTGAAAAGGGCGCTGGAGGACGAAAGAGGATACAAGGGGCGCAACGTCAGAGTGAGCCCAGAAGCTCTGGAACACATTGCAGAGTCGGCGGAAGGAGACGCACGGTTCGCCCTGAATGCACTGGAGCTTGCAGTGGAATCCACACCTCCGGACGATCAAGGCCAGGTGCGCATTACCCTGGAAACAGCTCAGGAAGCAGTACAGCGGAGGGTCGTGGCATACGACAAATCGGGGGACGAGCATTACGATACGATAAGCGCTTTCATCAAATCGGTGCGCGGTTCCGATCCGGACGCGGCGCTCTACTGGCTGGCAAAGATGCTGCTTGCCGGCGAGGACCCGAGGTTCATCATGCGCAGGCTCTACATCCTTGCAGCGGAGGATATCGGACTGGCAGATCCTCAGGCGATAACCGTCGTCGCCGCGTGTTCTCAGGCGCTCGAATGGGTCGGTCTGCCTGAAGCAGAATATCACCTGGCAGAAGCCACGCTCTACCTGGCAACTGCGCCCAAATCGAACAGTACGAAAGCGATTTTCGAAGCAAAGGACTTCATCGAGAAGCACGGCACGGGCGAAGTTCCAACGCATCTGAAGGACGGCAGCAGAGACAAAGAGACTCTGGGACATGGGAAAGGATACCTCTACCCGCATTCGTTCCCGGGTCACTGGGTGAAGCAGCAGTATCTACCCGAAGGTGTGAAAGGCGGATGGTACAGGCCTTCGGAAGAGGGGTTCGAAAAGGAAATCAAGGAACGGATGACACAGCTCGAAGAAAGGATGGCCGAAGAATAAGAACCCCCGCCGTGCCGTGCGTACGCTTGGCTAGAACCCGCTCTCGCAGGTGGGGACCTTACCAGAGGTTCCTGCCTTGCCTCGTGGCTATCGCATTCCCCCCTGCATAGCCGGTCCCCCGTTTTTGTGTGTTGGCCCAAGCCGGTGCGTACATCACCAACACAGCAGGGGCGAAAGCTCCCATCCCTTCAATTCAAATGGTAGCACAACCACATGGAACACGCAAACGGCTTCA
>CAZEXY010000037.1:0-19715 GCA_964516345.1 uncultured Anaerolineae bacterium | reverse complement strand
GGAAACGCAGAGCTTTTCAAAGGTTCTGTAGGGCGGGCTGTTAGTCCGCCCTGGTTGGGCTGGCAGCCCGACTTACACTACAGCTCGATTCGCCGGTCATCAGCGTCCTATTTTCATCCTTATGGGCGTGCTGCCGCTCATGGCGACTGCTTCGTAAATAGGATGCTCTGACGACGCAGAGGCGCAGAGACGCAGAGCTTTTCAAAGGTTCTGTAGGGCGGACTGTTAGTCCGCCCTGGTCGGGCTAACAGCCCGACCTACACTACAGCTCGATTCGCCAGTCATCAGCGTCCTATTTTCATCTTATGGGCGTGCTACCGCTCATGGCGACTGCTTCGTAAATAGGACACCACCGCCCGGCCTTGGCTAGGCGACGGCATTGCCGTCGCCCACCCAAACAAAGTGTGCGAAAATCTGCGTTCATCTGCGTTCTATTTTCATCTTGCCATCCGACTTCCCGGGAAAGCTCCGCTTTCACTTGCCGGCAAGCCAGTCCACGATCTGGTCGATCTGTTTTTCGGTCAGCTTGCCTTTGAACGAAGGCATGGAGCCTTTGCCGTTCAGGATCGTCTGCACGTACTCGTCGTGGTCTTCTTTGGCTTCAGTCAGGGCAGGTCCTACGCTGCCTCCTTCGGCGTTCGCACCGTGGCACACGGCGCAGTTTGCTTTGAAGTACTCCGCCGGGTCGAACGTCTCTTGTTTGGCCGGAGTAGCGGTGGGTTGTGCCTGTTCTTCCGCACCAGAGCCTCTGATTTCGTTTATATCGAGCCCCAGGGCTTTGAAGTTCGCTGCCACGGAGTGGGTCTCTTTCAGCACTTTGGAGTTGTAGTAGCCCATTTTCTCCGGTGGCAGCAGATGATCCTGGAGGTTGAAGTCCGGATGCGGCTGGGCGTCCACGTAGATGGCTATGTCCACGGCTTCCTGATCCGTCAGCTTTGGCCCGCCGGGGGGCATGTTGAACTGAAGCCACGTGGCCATCTTGGTCGGGTGACCCAGACCTGCGCCGGTGTTGTAAGCCCTGTCTCCCCAGATGGGCGGGTACACGATCTTCCCGTCCTGCACTTTGCCCTGGCCGTCTTTGCCGTGGCACACGGCGCATTTCTGAGTGTACAGCTTCTGGCCGTTGAGGTAGTTCTGGTGAGTCGCTTTCTTGGCCAGAGGCACGAGCTTCTTGTTGATCCAGAGCTTGGTGTAGAACGGATTGACCGGCTTGACCGGGTTCATTTCTATGGGCAGGCCTTCGGAGAGCCAGGTCACGTAAGCCGCCATGGCCACCGAGGCCTCGGTGTCTATGATGGGGCGTTTGCCGTTCATGCTGCGCATGAAGCAGTTGTTGATCCTGTCCTGAAGCGTCTGGACGGTCTTCTCCCGCTTGGAGTATGCCGGGAAGGCTGCAGCGGTGCCGATGAAAGTGCCCAAGGTCTTCGCTTTGCCGCCATCAATGTGACAGCTGGTGCAGTCGAGGTCGTTCCCTACGAAGTCCTTGGTCAGTGGGTTGGTATGGGTGTGATAGATCAGCTCTTCACCCAGCTTCACCATCCTGCCGAGTTCTCCCTTGGGGTACTCCTTCGGAGGGTCAGGGATGACCGGTTTGCCGTCCTTCAGTGCGTAGACGTCTGCAGGGGTCTGCGGTTTTGCCGGAGCTGTGGTCGGCTTGGACATTGGAGTCGACGTTGGAGTCGGCCCCGGCGGTGGAGGTGCTGCACATGCTGCAGCGATGATGCCGAGAGATAGCAACAGCAAAGGCAGTACAACGAGTTTCTTCATAGATCATTCCTCCTTGGGATTGTGTTGGGCGCCGAACGGTGACCTTTCGTCGTTGGAAGCCGTTCAGGCAGGATGGTCGTCTTCCGGGATCGGCAGTTCCGGGAAGACACTGCGAGACGATTACGGCCACAATTCTACTACCAATAGGCCTGCGATGCAATTCTCGGGGGAATGGGGTACCTTGCGATGTCGACCCGGATTTGTGCATGTGATTGGATGGCGTGCCCTACGAATCACCCGGCTTTCGGCGATTATCAACGCGGGTGACTTGTGCTAAAATAGCGGAGGGCAGTACCCCCAGCAGGACTCGAACCTGCGCACCCGGCTCCGGAGGCCGGCGCTCTATCCACCTGAGCTATGGGGGCTCACGGATCGAATTATATTCAGAGGGAGTTGCTTTGACAAATCGAAAGGGCTCCAATCCGCGATCTCGCACCGTGGAAGATCCATGGAATTTGCTTCGACAGAGGAAATGCCATCTCGAAAAGGGGCTCGGCTCCGGCCTACCCGCCTCCATCTATCACTCTTTGAAATCGTTGTGGGAGCCGGTTACGATTTACTCGAATATCCTGTCTGCCCTTCCGACCCTTCTCGTGATGCTGTGGGCGAATTCTCCAGGCGGGCACCTCCTGTTTTCCGGTAGGGATTCGGAATACCTGCCGGAAGCGGTACGTGTTGGTGGCAGGGAGCTGACATCGGTGGCGGTGATAAGCGTTCCTCAGCTGATTGGCCACGGCGAGGAGCCGCTGATGGCCACCGGAAAGCTTATCGACCATCTTCTCGGCAGTCTATGCGTTCCGGGAGAACCGGCGCTCACAGATGGCTTTTCGAAACTTCACCCTCGCCTCGAGGAAGTCGGCCGGACGGTCAGGGAACTCTGGTCTCTCGGGTATGGGCCGGAATGGACGGAGGCTTCTCCTTCGGATTATTTTTCGTGGGGGTTTGCCCGGTTCGTGTTGGACAGGAAAAGCCTCAATGTGGCGGATCCTCTCCTGGAAAAGCTGCTCAGACACACCATTTTCTCGGATCGGTTCTGGATGGAGATCCATGCTCGGGGTTTTCCATTTCCCCAGGGATGAAACCTGCGTTATAATCTGAATCGAAAGTAACTTTGTGGCCGTTCAACTTCGAGCAGGTGTAGGGCTGATTGCGCTCTGGCGCCTGCGGGTGGAACCGGAAAGGATCGGTGCTCGATAGTCGGAACATCTGAACGGCTACGTAACTTCGTTGTCGAGGAGGCTTCTGTGCTGAGATTAGGTGCCCATGAATCGATAGCAGGAGGAGTGAGCAAGGCTTTCGATAGAGCCCTCTCCGTAGGATGCGATGCCGTGCAGATATTCACCAAGAACAACAACCGCTGGTCTGCAAAGCCGCTCGATCCGAAGGAAGTGGAACGTTTCAAGCGAAAGCAACAGGAGACGGGCATTCATCCCGTGGTGGCGCACGACAGCTACCTGATAAACCTCGGCACTCCGAAGGACGATCTCTGGGAGAAATCCATAAACGCTTTCGTCGACGAACTTCAGAGATCGGAGACTCTTGGAATCCCTTACCTGGTGATGCACCCGGGATCACACACGGGATCGGGGGAGGAGGCCGGGCTCGAGAGAATCGCCAGAGGGCTCGACCGGTGCCATGCGGCTACCGAGGGGTTCAAGGTCCTCACCCTCCTGGAGATCACCGCGGGTCAGGGGACGAACCTGGGTTACACGTTCGAGCAGCTACGTGCCATCATAGACATGGTCGACGACCCCAACAGGCTCGGCATTTGCTTCGACACGTGCCATGCCCTTGCCGCCGGGTACGAATTCCGGGATCGGGAGAGTTACGAAAGGATGTGGGAGGAGTTCGACCGGATCGTCGGGCTCGAAAGGCTGAAAGTCTTTCACCTGAACGACAGCCAGAAAGACGTGGGGAGCCATGTAGATCGCCATGCTCACATCGGGCAAGGGATGCTGGGTCTCGAGCCTTTCAGGATGATTCTGAACGATCCGAGGTTCGACGGGTTGCCCGGTCTTCTCGAGACTCCAAAGAGCCAGGACTTGCATGAGGACGTGGAAAACCTGAGCGTGTTGAGGAGCCTTGTGGAGGGGTAACACAAGAAATTCGGAGATGGACGAGAGGATAAAGGACAAGTTGAGTCTGCTCCCTTCCCAACCAGGCGTCTACATAATGAGGAACGAGGCCGGGGAAGTCATCTACGTGGGCAAGGCGGTGAATCTCCGCAACCGGGTTAGGTCGTATTTCCAGCCAAGGGCGCAGCACTCGGAAAAGACTTTGCATCTCGTCGCCGACGTCGCCGATGTGGAATGGATCGTCACCCGCAGCGAGCTGGAAGCGCTGGTGCTGGAGAACACCCTCATCAAGCGCTACAAGCCCAGGTACAACGTCCGGCTGAAGGACGACAAGCAGTACCCATACATCAAAATACACTGGCAGGAGCCGTTTCCACGGGTGACCATGACCCGAAAGGTGCTTAAGGACGGGGCGAAATATTACGGGCCGTTCACGTCGGCGTGGGCGGTGAGGGAGGCCCTCGAAGCGTTGCGCAAGGTGTTCCCTTACGTAACCTGCAATGTGGAACGGGAGAAGAAGAAAGGTCGGGCTTGCCTTTATTACCACATCGGCCTGTGCGCCGGGCCATGTGTAGGTGCGATCAGCCAGGAAGAATACAGGGAGATGCTGAAAGGGTTGGAGAAGTTTCTCGAGGGAGATACAGAGGAGGTAATGGAAGACCTGCGAAAGAGGATGTTGAAGGCTGCCGACAACCTTCAGTTCGAGATCGCTGCCAGGTACAGAGATCAGATCAGGGCGGCGGAGCAGATCGTGGAAAGACAAAGGGTGGTTTCCACCGTGGACGTGGATGAGGATGTCATAGCGATAGCCAACGACAGGAACGGGGCCTGTGTGCAGGTTTTCGTGATAAGGCGCGGCAAGCTGATCGGCAGGGAGACTTTCTTCCTGGAGAAAGGGAACGATCCCGACACCGAGGAGATTCTTTCCTCCTTCTTGAAGCAGTTCTACGATGCGGCCACCTACATACCGTCCAGGGTTCTCCTGCCGAGGGACCTGGACGAGCGCAGAATCATACAGGAGTGGCTCAGGCAGAAGCGAGGGGAGGTCGTTCAGCTGCGACTTCCGTCGGGGACGGAGGACCAGGAGCTTTTGCAGATGGCCCTGGACAACGCGCGGGAAGCCCTGCGGGTCATGCTGGCTCAGTGGAAGTCCGACAAGAACCGCCAGGCCGAGGCGGTTTCGGCGCTGCAGGAGGCACTTGGGTTGCAGCGTCCCCCCGTGAGGATAGAAGGGTACGACATCTCCACCCTTCAGGGGACGAATACCGTCGGTAGCATGGTGGTGTTCGTCCAGGGCACTCCCAGCAAGTCGGAATATCGCAGGTTCAAGATACGCCAGACGGGGCGGATAGGGGAACCGAACGATTACGCCGCGATGAGAGAGATGCTTCGACGCAGATTCAGGAGAGCCATGGAACAGACCAGGGTCGCTCCTGGAGATCGGGAGTTCGAGAAGTGGAGGGTCATGCCGGACCTTTTGGTCGTAGACGGCGGACGTGGGCAGCTCAACGTGGCTCTGGAAGTCCTTGATGAGTTCGGCTTGAGGTCCGACATCCCGGCGATAGGGCTTGCGAAGCGGGAAGAGGAAATAATCCTTCCGGATAAGCCCGATCCTATCAAACTCCCTCCAACCTCCCCCGCTTTGAGACTCGTCGTTCACATAAGGGACGAAGCACACAGGTTTGCAGTCAGCTACCACCGGAAATTGCGGGGAAAATCTTCGGTGGCCTCCGTGCTGGATTCCATTCCCGGGATAGGTCCGAGGAGGCGCAGGGCGTTGCTGAGGCGGTTTGGCTCTCTCGAAGGTATAAGGAGGGCGTCGGTGGATGAACTGGCGGCAGTACCGGGGATGAATAGAAAAGTGGCAGAAACCTTGAAGGAGATGCTATGAGCAAAAGCTTGCGGGGAGCGTGGGGAACTCAGCTCGAGCAATCGGAATCGAGGCAGATCGAGAAAGCGCTTTCTGGATTTGCTTTGTTCTCTGGCATCCCGGAAGGGGACGTGCGCATTTTGATCGAGCGGAGTTTCTTCCTATCCGCCGGCCCGGATAGAGCGATCGTTTTCAGGGGAGATCAGCCAGGAGGGGTCTACGTTCTGCTCAGCGGGACGGCCCTCGAAGAAGGCGGCTTGGTGGCTCAAGGGGAGTTTCGGCACGATTTTTCCTGGATCAACAGGATTCTGGTTGCAGGAGACACGTTTGGTGAATTGCCGGAGAAGCTGCAGCACCCGCAACCTTACAACGTGCTGATTCGGGAAACAGGCGATCTCCCTTACAACCTCATGATCATACCTCCAGAGGTCCTGGGGGATTTCCTCGAAAGATATCGCCGTCTGGCCGACCTCATTTACAGAGAAAGCACGGCCTCACGTCTGCGAAGCATTCCTGCCCTCCAGACCATCTCGAGTCTCGATCTGAGATACCTTGCTCTCATGGTCGAGGAACGCAGGCTGCAGTCCGGGGCCGAGATGCCGGAGAGCGATGCCGATATCGGATCTTTGTGGATGGTCAACCAGGGTCGGATTGCTGCTTTCGAGTTTCCGAGAGAGTCTCCGCGCAAGTCTACCGGCCCCGACTGGTACTTGTCCGCCGGGCAGGTTTTCGTCCTTTCGGAGTCTCCCGTTGGGGAGCCGCTTCGACTCTACAGGGCGGTGATGGAAACGGATGTCAGCCTGTATCGGATATCCTACGACACGTTGCAGAACCTGTACGAAAAGACACCGAAGGGGAAAGGGCTTTCTTCGTCCCTCGAGCACGTGGACCCGGGGCTGGAGATCGGAAAGCTTTCCCACCCGCCTCGCTCCCGCCGGGGCTGTTTCCTCGACATCGGACTTGGGATGGCGTCTCCTGAATTCCTGAAGATCCTTTCGGGGTACGTCGGCTGGGAATACGTACCGCAGTGGGAAGAGGTGGTCAGGCAGGGAGAAAGGGCCAACAAACTTTATGTACTCTTCGCGGGTGAAGCCATAATCAAGGCGACCGACAAAGACGGCAGAGAACGCCCACGCAGTTACCTGCCGGATCCTGTGTTTCACAAATGCCACTTCGGGATGAAATCCCTTCTGTACACCGGGGAGCGGGATATCACCGTGGAGGCTACCACAAACACCGAGTGGTTTTCCATTTCCCATGAAGACTTCGTCAGGCTCGGCGAGGACCTGAGTGGCAGGCCGGAGGGAAAAGAATTCGAGGAATGGAAGAAGAATCTCGAGGGATTGGGGGAGGGGGCAAAAGAGGAGCCTGGATTTGTGGAGAAAGTTCTGGACAGAGTGTGGAGTCACCTTTTGCCCGACGAAGGAAACTGCTACCAAAAAGTGGAGCTATCCCCGGGTGAAGCTCCCGAATTTTGCACCTGGAAACACTGGTGGATCTTCGCGAGGAAGTGGATTCTGTATTCTCTCGTTGCGTTGCTCTTCCTCGTGGGTATCAACGTTCCCCTGCACCCGCAGGCAAGGAATCTGAGCGAGGTGATGCTGCAAGTAGTGCTGCCTGCTCTGCCCGTTTTCGTACTGATCTTCATAGCCCTGGGATACCTTATCTCCAGAGATTATTTCAACGATTTCCTCGTGGTTACCGATCGGCGCGTCATCATGAGGGATCAGCTTCTGCTGTTCGGGTTGATACCTGTCAGGGAGTATTTCGAGGACATACCCCTTCAGCACATTCAGGACATAAAGATGGCCAGGCGCGGCATTGTGAGAAGGTTTCTCGATGTTGGCGTGCTTTACATTCAATCTGCTGGCGGCACCATAATATTCCCGGATGTCGGCAATCCCAACGGCGTGAGAGATCGAATTTTCAGAATCGGCGCCCGGATCAGGCGGCTGCAGGCCGCTAAGTACAAGGAAGAGCTGAGGCGAGAGATCAAGAACAGGGTGATGAACGTCCTGTCCCCATTCCCGCCGAGCACGGCTCTGCCTCAGCATCCTTTGGTGCAGATTCCATCTCAGAAAGGCGAATGGGAGCGCGTATTGAACGTTGTGAAGGACGGAACCGGCAGAGTGGTCAGGTGGATCAAGGTGATTCCGAAATTCTTTTTTCCAAGGAGACCCGAATTCTATTCACCGTATCAGCAGAAACAGCCTAAAGAGGTTGTCTGGAGGTACTTGTTCTTCCCCTTGAGATGGGAAGAAGGGGACAGGATAATCTGGAGGAAGCATTGGGTCAAGCTGTACGAAGCGATCGGTATTCCATCGCTTTTGCTTGTGTCGCTTGTAGCCGTGATGATGGGATTCGTCGTCAGCCCGGCGGTGAGGTCGGCGCTTTCTGTTTTGGGAATCCACCAGACTACAGCCTTCTTGTTGTTCTCGTTGCTGTTGCTCGCTGACTTGATTTTCCTGTTCGTGAGGTATCAGGATTGGAGCAACGATTTGTACATTCTGGATAAGACGATGTTGCATGACATTAACAAAGGAATCCTCTCGATAAACGTTCGTGACGTCGTGACGCCACTTTCGAGGATACAGAGTGTAAAAGTGTCGATCGGGGACTGGAAAGCCCGATTCTTGGGTTACGGGACGATAGAGGTCAGCACGGCAGCAGCGGGTGGGTCGGCTTCCTTCGAGTACTTGCCGCATCCCTATGAGGTAAGGAACTTGATCATGCGGAGGGTCTGGGAGTTGGCCGAATCGCAGAAAAAGCGGATGGCAGATGAAGATCGTGAACGTATTCTATCGGCAATGAGTGTGTACGAGGAGATGAAGAAGAAACGGCCTGCTCCTCCGCGGATCTGGCACAAGCCTTACAAATCCGGGGAACATCACACCGAAGAATGACTTCTCTCTGAGTAAGCGCGCTTCCGGGAATTCATTCACGCTTTTCTCGGGTTTACCCAAATTCCGCGCTGCATCTCGTTGCGTCAATCTTCTTTTCGTTGTACTATTCCCAGGCAAAAAGTCGAAAGGGGTTGTTCGTATGGGAAGAACGGCAGAAATCGAGAGGAGCACGGCCGAGACCGGTGTGAAAGTCAGGATCGACCTCGACGGAACCGGGACGAAGGAGATATCCACTGGGGTGGGGTTCCTGGATCACATGCTCGAGCTGTTTGCGGTTCACGGACTGTTCGATCTGGAAATCGAAGCAAGCGGGGATCTTCATGTGGATTGCCACCACACCGTGGAGGACGTGGCGATAGTGCTCGGCAAGGCCATAGACGAGGCGCTTGGGTCGAGGGAGGGGATCGTCCGGATAGCCCATTCTTTCGTCCCCATGGACGAAGCGCTTGCGAGGGTCGCCGTGGATCTCGGAGGAAGGGGCTATGCCGTGTTCCGTGCGGACTGGAATGGGGTACGGCTGGGTAACATGGACGTGGACATGGTTAGGCATTTTTTCGAAACGCTGGCTTTCAATTCCAGGATGAACCTCCACGCAGAAGTGCTCTACGGCAGGAACGATCACCACAAAGCGGAGGCTCTTTTCAAGGCCCTGGCGAGGGCTCTCAGGGCCGCTTCCAGGATCGATCCGGATAGGAAGGGTGTGCCTTCGAGCAAGGGGGTGATCTGAATGGCAAATCCTACCGTCGCCATCGTGGATTACGGTATGGCGAATCTGAGGAGCGTCCAGAAAGCTCTGGAGCTGGTGGGCGCCGACGCCGTGATCACCTCCGACCCTGACGTGGTCTCCAAAGCCGAGGCGGTGGTGTTCCCGGGGCAGGGAGCGTTCGGGGATTCGATGAGAAACCTCCGGGCAGCCGGGCTGGTCGATGCTCTCCTGGAATTCGTTTCTTCCGGGAGGCCGTTCCTTGGGATATGCCTTGGCCTGCAGCTACTTTTCGAAGAAAGCGAGGAGATGGGGCGACACCGTGGGCTTGGGATATGGCCCGGTAAAGTCAAACGATTCCCGGATGGCCTCACCGTTAGAATGCCGAACGGAGAGGTTCAGAAACTGAAGATCCCTCATATCGGGTGGAACCAGATATGGCACGACGGCACGAATCCGCTGTTGAACGGCGTCCCAAACGGAGCTCACGCTTACTTCGTGCATTCCTATTACGTCGTCCCGGAGGACGAAAAGCTGGTCATGTGCAGAACCGATTACGGAATCGATTTCGTCTCCGGTTGCTGGAGCGAGAACGTGTGGGGGATACAGTTCCATCCAGAAAAGAGCCAATCGGTCGGAAAGCAAGTGCTCGTCAATTTCATGAACATCGTTGCTGGAGGGGACAGTTGATCGATTTCACCATTTTCCCGGCCATCGATCTCAAAAGCGGGTGGTGCGTCAGGCTGAAACAGGGCGATCCCGGCAGGGCGACGGTTTACAGCAAATCGCCTGCCGAAGTAGCCGAGAGATGGGAATCCCAGGGTGCCGAGTGGCTCCATGTAGTCAACCTCGACGGAGCCATGGGCGAGGATGCCAGTTACTTGAACAAAAGAGCTCTACGGGAGATCAGGGAGGCCGTCGGCATACCCATCCAGTTTGGAGGCGGCATTCGGAGCCTGAAGGACATACTGGCTGCGATAGAACTGGGAGCTTCCAGGGTGGTGCTCGGCACACTTGCCGTCGAAAATCCAAAGGAAGTCGAGGAAGCCGTGGAGTATTTCGGAGCGGATAGAATCGTCGTAGGCATAGACGCAAGGGATGGTAAAGTTGCAATTCACGGATGGAAAGAGACCACCTCGGTGCCGGCGCTGGACCTGGCAAAGAGGATGGCGGAGCTTGGAGTTCAGAGGATTGTCTACACCGACATTTCCAGAGATGGGATGCTTTCTGGGGTGAACGTGGAATCCGCGGAGAAAATCGCCCGGGAAAGCGGGCTGAAAGTGATTGCCAGCGGAGGTGTGGCAGGCATCGAGGACATCGAGAAGCTCGTGGCGGTCAGAAAAAGCGGGGTCGAAGGTGTGATCGTGGGGCAGGCGCTCTACACGGGTGCTGTTTCTCTACCCGAGGCGCTGGAGGTAGCGCGCAATGGATAAATGGAACGTCGTATCGACCAAGACGCTTTTCGATCACCCTTTCATCAAGTTCAGAGTGGAGCATATCCGGAGACAGGACACGGGAGAGGAGATGGATTATTTCATCCTCGAACCTCCTGTGAGTACCGTTGCAACGGTGGCGGTGGACGACGAAGGAAACATCCTTCTCACGAAGCAATATCGACACCCGCTGCGGAAAGTGATCTTCGATCTCCCTGCCGGAAGGATAGAGCCGGGCGAAGAACCGGAAGCGGCCGCCAGGAGGGAGTTCACCGAAGAAACCGGATGCGATGCCGAGCGGTGGGAGAAGCTTGGTTATTACATGCCTTATCCAGGAGGCCTTCTTTCGGGAACACACCTCTATCTGGCGACGGGCTTGAAGAAGAATCCAGGAGGCCAGCGCTTCGACCCGCATGAGTATCTGGAGGTGGTGAAGAAGCCGTTTCCCGAGGTGCTGAAGGGCGTTCTCGATGGCGAATTCGTGGATGGAGCCCTGGAGATGGGCGTGCTGCTGGCTTCTTTCAGGCTCGGCGTTGCGAAAATGGTGGAGGGTTGATGCTTGCAAAGCGCATAATTCCATGCCTCGATGTGAAAGACGGCAGGGTGGTGAAAGGGGTGAATTTCGTGAACCTCAGGGACGCCGGAGATCCCGTCGAGCAGGCCGTGATCTACGACGAAGAAGGCGCCGACGAGCTCGTGTTCCTGGACATCACGGCTTCCCACGAGCGGCGGGATATCGTCATCGAGATGGTGAAGCGGGTGGCTGAATCCGTGTTCATTCCGTTCACCGTCGGCGGAGGTGTGAGGAGTGTGGATCACGTAAGGTCGCTGTTGCTTGCCGGAGCCGACAAGGTTTCCATCAACACCGCTGCCGTCCAGGACCCCGATCTGGTGTACCAGGCTTCGAGAAGGGTTGGGAGCCAGTGCATAGTCGTTGCCATCGATGCCAGGCGCAGGCTCGGTGGCGGTTGGGAGGTTTTCATCCACGGTGGCAGGACGCCGACCGGATTGGATGCGGTGGAATGGGCCAGGCGCGTGGAAGACCTGGGCGCGGGGGAGATACTTCTTACTTCCATGGATCGGGACGGTACGCAGGATGGGTACGACGTGGAACTGACCCGGGCCATAGCCACATCCGTTTCCATACCGGTGATAGCGTCGGGCGGAGCGGGCAAGCTCGAACATTTCTACGAGGCGCTGATCCATGGACATGCTGATGCTGCGCTGGCCGCTTCGCTGTTTCACTACCGAAAGTTGAGCATCAGGGACGTGAAGGAATATCTGGGCGGCCGGGGCGTCCCGGTGAGAAAAACCTGGTAACGTCGCGTCGGGAGGGAAAATGAACGCCTTACATGCTCTCGTACTTGGAATAGTCCAGGGGCTGACCGAGTTCTTGCCCGTGAGTAGCTCCGGGCATCTGGTGGTGATTCCGTGGATCTTGGGCTGGGGATCGCCAAGCCTAGTCTTCGATACCACGGTGCACTGGGGCACTTTGCTGGCCGTCGTGATCTATTTCTGGAACGATCTCGTGAACCTCGTGGTTGTAGGGTGGAACGGTCTCGTTAAATTTTCTCTGGAAGACCCCGAAGCAAGACTCGCCTGGGGGATCGTCGTCGCCACCATCCCGGGAGCTCTTGCTGGCGCTCTCCTGGACAAATGGTTCGAATCCCTCTTCCAGAAGCCGATGTACGTTGGAGTCGCTCTGCTGGTAACAGCCTCTATCCTGTTCCTCGGTGAGAGAATAGGGCGCAGAACGAGGGACACCGGTTCCATCAACTGGTTGGACGCTGTGCTCATAGGATCGGCCCAGGCTTTTGCAATCATCCCGGGCATTTCCAGATCCGGCTCCACCATGTCCACCGGGCTTGCCAGGAATCTGAAGCGGGAAGTGGCAGCTCGTTACAGTTTCCTGCTCAGCGTTCCGATAATCTTCGGGGCAGGGCTTTTCAAGCTGAAAGACCTGCTGGAGACTGGCGTCACGGGGAACGAGGCCTTGGTGCTTGTAGTCGGGTTCGTGGCGGCCGCAGTGAGCGGATACCTTGCAATCGATTTCCTGATGAAGTTCGTGCGCACCAAGCCTTTCTACGTGTTCGCTGCGTACTGTCTGGCGGCAGGCGCTTTCGTGCTTGCGTATGGCGCATTCGTGAGATGATGGAGCTTCCTGACCGATGAGGATTCTCGTGATCGGTGCCGGGGCGATCGGTACTCTTCTGGCCGGCTGTCTCGCGTCGGGAGGGAACGAAGTAGCTGTGGTTCTTAGGAATCGTCCGCCTTCGCTTCACGTGGCTTCGGTGATGGACGCAGAAGGGAATCGAGTGGCGTCGGCAGAGGTCAGGAGCTACCCGGGAACGGCGGTTGCTTTGGATGGTTTCAGACCGGAGCTTTCCATCCTTGCGGTGAAGGGATATGCCACCGAATCGGTGATCCGGGAAGCTCTGGAAGGAAAGAGGAAGCCCGGCGGTCTTTTCATGACCGTTCAGAACGGCATCGGCAACGAGGAAGCTCTTGTGAACGCGTTTGGAAGCGATGCCGTGATCTCCGGGATCATAACCTCCCCCGTCGAGAAGCTCGGTGATTTGGAAGTGCGACGGCTCAAGAGGGGCATCCTTGGGATTGCTCCCGTGAGCCCTGGGAAGTCCATTGAGGAGATATCGGCGTTGTTCGAGCAGGCCGGGTTCGAGGTACAGATCTTCGGCGATTACCGCAGCATGAAATGGTCGAAGTTGATGATGAACATGATCGGGAATGCCCTGCCGGCAATCGTGGGATGGCCTCCCGAGGCGGTGTTTGGAAACAGACGCCTTGCAGAGGTAGAGGTTCGGGCGTTGAAGGAAACCGTGACGGTGATGAAAGCCTACGGAATCCGCCCTGTGAGGGTCGGGAGGTATCCTTTGCCTTTGCTGTCGTCTTTTCTCGGCGTCCTGCCCACGACCCTGCTTGCCGTGATGATGAAACCTCTGGTTGCCAGGGGAAGGGGCGGGAAGAGGCCTTC
The DNA here is from genome assembly GCA_964516345.1 of uncultured Anaerolineae bacterium. Taxonomy (GTDB): domain Bacteria; phylum Chloroflexota; class Anaerolineae; order S016-19; family S016-19; genus S016-19. The sequence goes on along the minus strand of CAZEXY010000037.1, from coordinate 5,972 downwards.
CCTTCAGATCGATCTGATGATGGGGAAACGGCGATCCGAAGCGGAGTTTCTAAACGGCGCCGTAGTGAAATACGGGAGAGCGAAGGGGGTGCCGGTGCCGGTGAATTCGTGCATAACCGAAACCCTTGCTTCCATGTTCGATGGGAAAATCCCCAGGTCGTTTTTCGACGGCGACCCGGAAAGACTTTTGGAAAGATGCAGGGATTATGAGCAAAAAGAGGCGAAGCGACAAGAAACCTGATTTCGTCCTGTTCTACATCCCCGGCTGGTTGTACCGGAAAGGAGGGTATATACTTACCGGGATCATAAGCGTGATTGGAGGGGCATACGCCGGCTGGATAATGTATCGGCAGGCAGGGCTCGGTCCTGCGTTGTTCTGGGGAACCGTGGTGTTCCTCAGCGCCTGGCTGGCGTTCTGGTTCTCCTACAAAGCGGCCGAGAAGAAGCGAAAGGGCGGAAGGAGGTGAAATATGAGGCTACAGGGGAAGAAAATTGCTGCATTGATCGGACCAGGTTTCGAGGACCTGGAGTTCTGGGTGCCGGTAATGTGCCTGAGAGCCGAAGGCGCTACGGTCATCCCCGTCGGGCCTAAATCCGGAGAAACTTACACAGGGAAGCATTGCCTGGAGGCGAAGTCCGAGCTTTCTGCAGAGCTTGCCAAACCGCATGAATTCGATGCCGTCATCATTCCCGGCGGATGGGCTCCCGACAAGCTGCGCAGGTATGAAAGCGTCAAGAAGTTTGTGAAGGAGATGTACGACGCTGGGAAGATCGTGGGGATGATATGTCACGCCGGGCTGGTTGGGATTTCCGCCGGGATAGTGAAAGGTCACCGCGCAACCGGTTCCCTGGGGATCAAGGACGATCTGGAGAACGCAGGAGCCGTTTGGGTGGACGAGCCGGCGTTCCGGGAAGGGAATCTGGTCTGGGGCAGAGTCGTGGCCGATATCCCCGCTTACTGCCGTGAACTCGTGAAGGCGCTGGAATAGGATTTACTGTTACATCCGGGATAGTGGAGAGACCGGCTTGTTTTGTCGTTCCGAACCAAGACGATGAAGGCAGGGATTGGAGGCGTGGCACCAGGGGTGAAGCGACGGTTCGGGAGAATGTGAGCAGGTTTTTCCCCTGAACCCTTTCATAGCCGAGGGGAATCTTGCCCCGAACTCTGGCAAGGGGTGCGGTTTTGTGGGTGGCGACCTGCTGGCCGTCGTTACGACCTGACTTCCTTGGGACGACAAACTGGCCCGACTGCGTGACACCTGAGGAGAAAATGTCGAAGATACCAAAGTTCGTTTGCAGAAATGGTGAAATCATTCCGGCCGAGGAAGCGACGGTTTCCATTTTCAATCCGGCGCTGTTCAGCGCGTTTGGAGTCTACGAAACACTCCTGGTGTGGGATGGGGTGATATTTCGTCCGGAGGAGCACATCAACCGCCTCTGGAAATCGGCGATGTCGATCGGGCTGCCTTTCCCCTGGGGCGCTTCGGACGTCGTCGTGTGGCTGAACGAAGTAAAAAGGGCGAATGAATTCCTGAGAGGCAGGCTCAAGGTGATCGTCATCGGTCCTTCTCCGGGCGAAGAGTCGCCGCTTTGCTTCGCGTGGCCTTGGCCCCAGATGGAAATACCCGGAGAAGCTTACGAGTTTGGTGTGCCCACGATCACTTTCAGGGCAACGAGGTTCATGCCACAGGCAAAGACCATGAACACTCTGCCGAACCTCATGGCAAAGAACGCCGCGAAAGCCGGCAACGCCCACGAAGCGCTCCTCGTGAATCACAGAGATGAGATAACCGAAGGCGCCACGAGCAATTTCTTTGCCGTGAAGGATGGGAAGATTCTGCATGCTCCGGAAACGGAGATCCTCACGGGGGTCACCATGAGCCTGGTCCTGGAGATAGCCGGGAGAATCGGCATTTCGGTCGAGGAAACTGCTTTGCCGGAGGAAGACATCGAGACGTGGGACGAAACTTTCATAACCAGCACGAGCAGGAAGGTCTTGCCTGTGGTATCGATCGATGGCAAGAAAATCGGTGATGGAAAAGTGGGGGAGATCACCAGAACTCTGATGGAGGAGTTCGATCGGGAGTTCGAAAGTTACATCCAGGCTCATAAGGAAATAAATGAACCCGGAAGCTGAGAAGCGCGCTTACTACCTTCTGAAACGTATAAACCAGGCAAACAGGAAGTACCGTTTGATAGAGGATGGCGACACGATCGGGGTGGCGGTATCTGGGGGGAAAGATAGCCTTTCTCTCCTGAAGCTCCTCCAGCTTTACCTCCCCCGCTCTCGGGAGAAATATGACTTGATTGCGCTGCACGTCCAGGTTGCAGGAGCTCCCGGTGAGGATGAAAGGACGAAATCCCTGGAGGAATTGTTCGAGGCGTGGGGAGTTCGTTACAGGATGCTTCGCATGGAAGTGAACCCGGGAGAGCAGCCTCCTCTGCCGTGTCATCGTTGTACGTGGTACAGGAGGAAGGCTCTATTCCTTGCAGCCGAGGCCGAAGGTGTGAACAAAATAGCCTACGGGCATCACATGGACGACAGGGCGGAAACCGCGTTGCTCGGCCTTCTGTTCGCCGGCACCCTCGAAGACATGCCTCCAAGGAGGGATTTCTTCGGTGGCAAGATATCCATCGTCCGTCCCATGATACTGCTTTCGGAGAAGAGGGTCCGCGGCTTTTTCGAAGCCGCCGGGTTCCCCAACCTGGGTTACGATTGCCCACAGGCCAGATCCTCCAGGCGGGCGTTCGTTCGGGATATACTCCAAAAAGTGAGACGAGAGAACCGCAACGCGATTCCAAACATCATCAACGCGGTCGAGAAATGCAAACCAGGTTTGCCGGACTGACCGTCGGAACGACGTCATGGCGTGAGCCGTCGCTCTGCCCCTGCCGGCGGGTAGACGGCGGAATTGGCGTTGTCTGTCCGGGGCGGCGGACAGTGCGTATCCCGTTCTTCACCCGGCAAAGCAGCATCTCATCCTACGGCTAAAACCCCGCTTGTTTGCAAGAAGCGCAGGGGAACTCCCTGCGCTTCTGTTATGCATCTGTAAAGGGGCATGCGGATAGTCTTACAGGTGCATCATAGCGGCCCCTCCGAGGCCGAAAATGGCGGCAATTATGCCTACCACCACCACCATCACTATCCATCCGATTATGACGGTGAGGATGGCTTTGTTGGTATCGAAGTCCAGGGCCTGCCTTACTGCTATCACCCCGGCCACCAATGCCCAGATCGAACCGGCCAGAGCTATCAGCCATCCGAGAATTGGGATGAAAGTGAAGAAACCGAGCACGTTCGGGGAATAGGCGTAGCCTATCGTCCTCAGGAGTTCTCCGTAGTCGGCCGTGCCGTGGAACAGATTCACCCCGACGATGTAGACGACGAAGGCCCACACGAAGTAACCGACCAGTGCCATGATGATCCCGCCTATCAACCCCATGATCATGGCGCCGGGATGCCCCCGGAGCAGGTTCGTCAGGGCTCCGCCGAGCCCGGAGATGATGCTGACGATCACTACTACGGTAATTGCTTCTGTAGTAAGAGATTGATCTGCTTCCACTTCCTCGTAGAAATTCACGTCCAGCATTGCCGCGCGGATCATTTTTTGAATCATTGGACCCTCCTTTCCTCAAGCGGTAATGGAGAAACGAAACTCGACAAAACTAAAGTTGGACAGACGATCGAAAGTGCACGCCCCTTTCACGCACGAGAAGTATACAACAGGTCTACCGCTCTGGACAAATCCGCTGAGCAATGCGCCAAGAGATAGTTACCACCTATTGAAAGCGATATTGGACAAAACTGCCCCTCCCTTGGAGAATTTGGCTGAAGAAACAACTCACAATGAGGAGGGGCAGCCATGCCAGATCTGGCTTATGGAGAAGTATACGCCATGAACAAGGTTCAAGCAAGGCTGAAGGGTATGGGGGGATCTGTCGGCTCGCTCGATCCAACTCGCAGGCGCAAGGAGGCATAAGACATTAAGGGTTTTCGAAAAGCGTTGCGTCTTTGCTTCTTCGTGTCTTTGCGTCCCCTTTGGGAGTTGCGCAGTAGGGCGCAGCGCCGCTGCGCCCCTGCGCCCCTGCTGCTTGCGTTCCTGGGCTACCGACATGTCGCCGCTACAGGATCCAGTGGCTCGTTAGAGGAGTAGCCGGGTGCGACGGAAATTCCGAATCGCTACCAGGAGAGCGATTCCATCGAGCAAAAGCAGCAACAGAATCGCCAATGCTGCTGCCTCTAACCCCGTGACGTGCCGCAGGATATGCATGATGCGCAGGAGCCATGTTTCCGGCAGTGTTTTGACCAGCGCAGGGATGCCGAATCCGATCCCAATGAACAGCGCCATCAGCGGTATCGACAGGGTTTGTTGGGCGCTGCGCACAGTGCGGGCGTGTATGGAGACTATCGCACCAGTGGCACCGATCAGGAAACCCGCCAGCCATGACCCTGCGAGGACTGCCAGCGTTGCGAAGAGACTGGGAAGCGCTGCCCCTTCGAGCGTCAGCATGAACATCGCAACGGCGAGGGTCAGCAGGGCGTATGCCCAGCCGTATATGGTCCCTGCCAGGATTTTCCCTATCAGGATCGAACGGTCCCGCAGTGGGGTTGCCAGCAGGGTCTCCAGCGTTCCGCGTTCTCGTTCGCCTGCAAAGCTATCGGCGATGAAATTGTTGATCAGGAAAACCGGCATCAGCGCAATGATGACCGGCAGGAGCCGATTCGATTCTTCCGGAGATTCCATCGGTATCAGTATCCCAAAAACGCCGACGGTGACCAGCGTCTGAAGCAGTATGGCCTGTATGGTTTGGCCTTTCCACCAGTCTTTGAGCTCTTTTCTCAAGATCACTTCAATCTCTTTTTCCTGCACTATCCTTTCTCCCTTCTTGGTCTTCTCGCAGAATCGCCAGGAAGGCATCTTCCAAGCCGGAAGCCACGCGGGTCACTTCGTCTATTTCAGCCCCTTGCTCGGTCAGGGTCCTGATCACTGCATGGGCGCCGGCACCTTCTTCCATGGTTACATATAACTCATTTCCATTGGAGGTTACTTCTGTTACGCCTGGTAGCTTGCGTACAGCTTCTATCGCTCGGGTGTTGAATTTCCTACCGGCTATCCTGAGCCTGGGCTGCGATGCTCTGGTCCTCAGGTCCTCCGGAGAACCAACGGTCAAAAGCCTTCCTTCGTTGATCACTCCCACTAAATCGCACATTTTTTCGACCTCGGTCATGTTATGGGTGGAGAGGAAGATCGTTGCATTGGTTTCCCGAACCAGTTCTGCTATGTCTTCCCGGAGTGCTGCTGCTCCCGGAACGTCCAATCCCGTGGTGGGTTCGTCCATGAAGATCAACGATGGGTTGTGCAGGAGGGAGCGGGCAAAAGCCAGTTTTTGCGTCATCCCTTTGGAAAATGTGGCTACCGGATCGTGCCTCCTTTCCCATAGCCCGAGATGTTGCAGCAATTCCGTTATGCGTTTTTCCCTCAGGTGCGGTGGAATCTTGTAGGCTGCAGCGAAGAATTCCATGTTCTCCCATGCGCTCATGCGGGGATACAGCCCTGGCTGTTCCAGCACCACTCCTACCCGTTCTCGTATTCGATGTGATTGGCTCAGGTCGAATCCCAGCACTTTTGCAGAGCCGGAAGTGGGTTCCAGCAGGCCGAGTAGCAGGCGGATTGTGGTGGTTTTGCCTGCTCCGTTCGGGCCGAGGAATCCGAATACGATTCCTTGGGGCACTTCCAGATCGAGGTGATCCACCGCCAATCTGCCGTCGAAGGAACGGGTAAGTCCTCTGGTTACGATTGCAGGTTCCATCCCTCGTGCTCCTTTGCAGTCTCAAGCAGCGGCCTTGCTGTCTCCAAATTCCAGGCTGTCCAGGACCGTTTGCATATTCCTTCGGTACGATTCCAGCGCCTTTCTTCCGGCGTCCGTGAGCCTGCACAATGTGAGGGGGCGTTTTCCACGGTAGGTCTTTT
>CAZEXY010000036.1:7302-19755 GCA_964516345.1 uncultured Anaerolineae bacterium | reverse complement strand
GATACCCTTTTTGCAGCCCCATCTCCCCGTTTCCTCCTTTTGACAAATACAAAGCCGGGCGGTGACTGAAAATCCAGGATTTGCGGTCAAGCACCGCTATGTCGATGTTAAGTATAATCCACAGAATGTCCTTTGTCAAATGAAACCCATCAAGGTGTAAAAAACTAAAGTTTACGGCTCAACCCTCAACGGAGGCAACAACAGGAAACCATCCCGCTGGCCCAGGGGAGGCCGGATGTGGTCGAGGATCGGGTAGATCAGCTTCTGATGGCTTGCATCCAGCAGTCCAATCCTAACGTCGTACACCGCCGGTGGTATGTCCCTGGGCAAGGTGATGCGAAATTCGTCCAGGTAGAGCTTACCCGGCACCAGATCGCGCGTGGGAAGTCCTCCCAGCGTCTCGTGATCCTCCTGTGCCCAGATCCAGTTGCCCTCCCTTGGATTCTGAGGGCTGCTGAGGTCGGGATTGCGAATGTGAACGAAGCTGTGGAGGGACCCGGACACGTGATTCTGTGCCTCCCAATACAGCCGAACATGTATCACATCTCCCGGCCTTGCGTGGTTGGTGGAGATCGAAAAACCTCTCAGGATTGCACCGTTCGGATAGACCACGTCGGTGGTCACCTGAGCTCCGCATACCTTCCTGGGCGTAGATTGGCATCGGAAGAGCGTGGTGTGCGGATCCAGCAAGAAAATCTTGAGCAGCAGAAAAGCAGCCAATCCCACCAGCAGCCACGGCGACGGTGCAGTCTCCCCAACCTCGAGGTGCCCAAGACTCACCCCGGTGGACCGCCCGCGGCGGCGCAGTTGCCACCACACACCGGCGATCAGTAAACCTGCGGCCACCAGTGCGCTGATCAGCCAGGCAACCCGCTCCTCGCCCGTGACCTCATATCGAAGGGTCAAACGGTGAGAGCCAGCGGGCAGATTCACTTGCACCAAGCCGGTCTTAGCCTGAGGTCGAATGCCGATCGGCTTTCCGTCCAGAAACGCCCGCCATCGAGGGTAATAGATGAGGTTCAGGGTAAGGCGCTGCGGTCCGTCCAGCGACAACCTCAGATCCCAGCTACTGGAAGTCACCCGAACGTCCTGCACACTCACGCCTGCGGGCGTCTCCGACAGCGGACGCCTCTGAGCGTCGAAATCCCGTCCCAGCCTAGCCTTCTCGGATTCGTCGAAGATCACTGTACGCCATCTGGGCATGAACTCATCGAAAGCGGTCAGCGAGGTTCCACCAGCTTCCCATTCGATCTCCCTCACCTGCTCCAGGCTTATAGTATTACCGAAGTTTCCGTATCGATGCTGTAAGTTAACATAGAGCATAGGAAAAGCAGCAAACAGCAACAAGCCGGACAGGGCGATGGAGCCGTATTTCTGCCATCGTGGCGGGAACAAAGCGACGAGCAAACCGATAGACGCAGACGCAGCCAAAGCCTGCACTCCCATCAGCCTGGTCCGATACTGAACGCGATAGAGCAAAGGATGAAGACTGACCCACACGAAATTCGACCAGGGCGTCATCATCCAGAACAAAGACACACCAACCAGAACCGCCACACACAGGGCCACGCCCTCTCGATACCGCCTGCGGACGAAAGCGTACGCCGTCCCAAGGATACCGGAAAACAGCAAGACAGTATGGAACAACCCTATGCGATCGCCCACATTGCTGTTGTCGCGAGCGGTATCGAAGACGGTCGGAGGAGCCAGCAGTCGGTCCGTCGGGATCGGGTTGTTCTCGGGGATTGCCAGCACGTAACTGAAATCCCGCTCCACGTGCACGTAACGTTGTTCGGCAGCCATGGGCAGCCATACCCATGTCATAAGCAGGCCACCCAGCAGCAAAGCCAACAGCGGCGTTACAGTGCGTCCGCGCCACCCGGCCAGCAACGCCACGACCAGGGCCACCGGAGCAAGGATCAGAGGAGCCAGCACATGCATCCCGATACATGCCGCCCACAGCAAGGTAGCGGCCAGAAAGCGCCAAAAAGTAGGACGTTCTGCCAGCCAGATCAGCCCCCACAGCACCCAGGGATAGAGAAACACGCCAAAAGCCTCGTTGGAACCCCGTTCCAGGGCATCGCGGAGAACGTAAGGAGCATAGAGATAAGCGACTGCCGCCAGCAATGCAGGCCAGCGCCGATCGGTCAGCTCACGCACCAGGAAGTACATACCCAGGAACGCAGCCAGCATCCCTGCGGCCATGAGGATGCGCCATCCCTGGGGATGTCCCAGTCCCAGAAATCGGGCAATGGCATCCATCCCATAGTAAGGCAAGGGCGGCTGAAAAGTGAAGAGCGGACTCCCCAGCCCCAAATGCAGGAACTGCACCCAGCGGGGATAGAAAAATCCATCGCTGATGGCCCTGGAGAAGACCAGCCCCCTGGGGACGTGCTCCGCAGCTGCGTCGTAGGCGTAAGCGCCCAGATTGAACGTCCAAGCCGTAAGGACGGCAAAAGCCGACACCAGCGTCAGCAGAACTCCCCACCACACATCATCGTCGCGGATGATGCGTCGTGATCGCCGGCTATGGCCGGCCGCAATTCCCGACGCGCGTTCTGAATCCGATCTTCGAGCTCCGGCAGCGCGACGTGGTGAGTTCAGGACAGACCTCCCTCGATTTACGTTCATTTCTTAGATCGGGAGAACACTCTCGAAATCGGCACGTGGTCGTTGGAGAAGCTCCCAACCTACAGCATTCTATCTTCATGACATCGTTTCCGTCAAGCTCGAGGACACCATGTCCGAACGTTTTGCCATCGCCGAGATGAAACCACCCCGTTTGACACGTACTCTCCGCAGCCGTTATAATCCCTCCATAGCGGTGCACAGCACGGAAGGGAATGCTCATGGTCTCTGAACCGCATCGACGCGAGCAGGGCGATGAGCACAAAATATCGATCTCATAGATAGGGGGCATTCCATGTCAGACAGCAACACGAGGACGAAGCTTTCTCTGCCGGAGCCAGGGGAAATGCCCAAGGCTTACGATCCGGCCCGGTTCGAGACAGAGATCTACGACTGGTGGGATGCAAATAAATTCTTCAAGCCGGAACAGCAAATCGAAATGGGGCTTGCCGATCCCAGGCGCAAGCCTTTCGTCATCCCAATGCCTCCTCCCAACGTCACCGGGGCGCTGCACCTCGGGCACGCAATGACCGCATCCCTGGAAGACCTGATGATCAGGTACCATAGGATGCTCGGCGACCCCACGCTATGGGTTCCCGGTACGGATCACGCCGGTATCGCCACGCAGAACGTAGTGGAGCGGAAGCTTGCCGAGCAGGGAATCAGTCGACACGACTTAGGCAGGGAAAAATTCCTGGAAGAAGTCTGGAAGTGGAAAGAAGAGTACGGAAACAGGATAACGATCCAGCATCGTAGGCTCGGAGTTAGCTGTGACTGGGAAAGGGAAAGGTTTACCCTCGACGAAGGACTATCCAGAGCCGTCAGGGCTGCGTTCAAGCAACTGTACGACAAAGGGCTCATCTACAAAGGCTCCTACATGGTGAACTGGTGCCCCAGGTGCGGCACGGCGATCTCCGACCTGGAAGTGATCCACAAAGAGGAAGAAGGAACGCTCTACTACTTCAAGTACCCTCTCGAAGACGGCGGCTACTTGCCGGTAGCCACTACCAGGCCCGAAACCATCCTGGGGGACACCGCCGTGGCCGTCAACCCAAACGACGATAGATACAAAGAGTACGTAGGCAAGTACGCCATAGTGCCAATCCTCGGGCGGAAGATACCTGTGATAGCCGACGAGCATGTGGACATCGAATTCGGCACAGGCGCGCTGAAAGTGACTCCTGCTCACGATCCAGACGACTACGAAATCGGGAAGAAGCACGGGCTCGAGTTCATCAACGTCATGAACCCCGACGGCACCATGAACGAAAACGCTGGACCGTATCAGGGGCTCACCAGGGAGGAATGCCGGATTCGGCTTTGGGAGGACATGGAGAAAGCCGGATTGACGATCAAACAGGAGCCTTACGTCCACTCCGTCGGGCACTGCCAGAGATGCGATACGGTGATCGAGCCGATGATCTCGGAGCAATGGTTCGTCAAGATCAAACCGCTGGCCGAACCGGCCTTGGCCGCCGTCAAGGAAGGCAGAATCCAGATAATCCCGCATAGATTCGAGAAAGTCTACTTCAACTGGATGGAAAACATCCGGGATTGGTGCATCTCGCGCCAGCTATGGTGGGGGCACAGGATACCTGTCTGGTATTGCGACGACTGCGGAAAAGTGACGGTATCCGAAGAAGAGCCAAAAGTCTGTTCCCATTGCGGAAGCCCCAACATACACCAGGAAGAGGACGTTCTCGATACATGGTTCAGTTCCGGGCTCTGGCCTTTCAGCACCCTCGGCTGGCCCGATGAAACCGATGACTACAGGAAATACTACCCAACCAGCGTCCTGGAAACCGGATACGACATCCTGTTCTTCTGGGTGGCGAGGATGATCATGATGGGGATCGAGATGACCGGCAAAGAGCCGTTCCACACCGTGTACCTGCACGGCCTGATCAGGGACGAGTTCGGCCGGAAGATGAGCAAGTCCCTGAAGAACGCCCTCGACCCCCTGGATCTCATCGAAGAGTACGGCACGGATGCTCTCAGGTACACCCTGGTCACTGGCTCCACACCCGGAAACGACATGAAACTTTCCAGGAAGAAGCTGGCAGACGGCCGGAACTTCGCCAACAAGATATGGAATGCTTCCAGATTCGTCATCTCGAACCTGACCGGGCAGGGAGTGGAAGCACCCGGAAAGGACGAAATTCTCGAGCCCGGCGATGTACCGGACCTGGCCTCGAAATGGATATTGAGCCGCCTGCACTGGACCATCTCCGAGGTCACGAGGCTCATAGAGGCATATCAGTTCGGCGAAGCCGGCAGGCTGGCGCACGATTTCTTCTGGGGGGAATACTGCGACTGGTACCTGGAGATGAGCAAAGTCTCCCTTTACGGCGAGGACGAGGACGCCGCCAGATCAACCAGAAAGGTGCTGGCCTACGTTCTGGAGCGATCTCTGCGGCTGCTGCACCCGTTCATGCCCTTCGTCACGGAAACCACGTGGCAGATACTGAAGAAAGCCGTGAAGAATTCCGACTGGAACCCGGCCCTCATAGTGACTCCATGGCCTGAAGCAGGCGAAGTAGACGCCGGAGTGAACAAAGACGTAGGCGAAGTGGTCGAACTCGTGCGTGGCATTCGGAACGTGCGCGCCGAATATCAGGTCGAGCCATCCAGGCGTATAACGGCAATACTCAAAGGGAGCGACAGAGTCTCCGTACTGGAAGAAATGTTCCCGATTATAGCGTTCCTCTCCAGACTGGATTCGGAGAAGAGCGTGGTTTCCAACGATGCGCAGCCACCGGATCGAGCCGTCACGGTGGTCTCGGGAGAATTCGTGGCGTACCTGCCTCTTTCCGGCATGGTGGACGTGGAAGCCGAACGGAAGAGGTTGCAAAACGAACTGGATAAAGTGCGGCAGTTGATCGAACGATCCGAAAGTCTGCTTTCCAACAAGGGCTTCGTCGAAAAAGCTCCCAAAGAGGTGGTCCAGAGAGAGCGGGACAAACTGGAGGACCTGCGAAAGCGGGAGAAGAATTTAGTGAGCCACCTGGAAGCTTTCTCTTGAAAGTGACTATCGGTGAAGTGAGAGAAAACGGTGTGTGAACTTTGGTGCGGGAGTTGCGCCTGCCGTCTTGCTCGAGGTTGCTTCGAGCATCGATGAGAGAACAACCATCAGCAGCGCAACTCCCGATGGGCAACGCCGGGTGTCTGGCGATCCTGAGAGTGACATTTCGTGATTTGTGAGGTCGAAAGTGTTCTTCAATTTCTTCGATAGGTTCAGCAAAGAAGAGTTGAATCGCGTTGCCGATTGGGGGTGGTGGCCATGGGAATTCATGATCGCTCAGTTGAAAATGGTATCCTGGTTGAGCCTGCTGGTGGGCTTTTTGTTAGTCCTCACCGGGGTTTTGATACTGCTCTATCCTGACCTCCTTGCGTGGCTTGCCGCATCGTTCTTCATAATGCTCGGTATACTAGCCATCGCCTGGGGCCTGCGGTTCTATTCCGTAGTCCGGGCTTACAGAAAAATAAGGCCGTGGTAGGATGGAAACCCCGGCCGAAACGTCGGGGGATACAAAGGCGTTCTTTACGAAAGAGCTTTCAGGAGGATTCTATGTCCCTTTCGTTTCAAGAAGTAATAATGCGGTTGGAATCGTACTGGTCTGGAGTAGGAGCCTTGATCTGGCAACCTTACAGCGAGAAAGTCGGCGCCGGAACGATGAATCCGGCGACGATCTTGCGGGTTCTGGGGCCGGAGCCATGGAACGTGGCGTATGTAGAGCCCTCCTTCAGGCCGGACGACGGGCGATACGCCGAGAATCCAAACCGGATGCAAATGCACACCCAGTATCAGGTCATTTTGAAACCCGACCCCGGAGACCCTCAAGAACTCTACCTTCGCAGTCTGGAAGCGCTGGGGATAAAGCGGGAAGAGCACGATATCCGCTTCGTGGAAGACAACTGGGAATCACCGGCCCTCGGGGCATGGGGATTGGGCTGGGAAGTCTGGCTCGACGGACTCGAAATCACCCAGTTCACCTACTTTCAGCAAGCGGGAAGCCTGACGCTGGATCCGGTCGCCGTCGAGATCACCTACGGGTTGGAGAGGATAGTGATGTTCCTGCAAGGCGTGGACAGCGTCTGGGATATAGATTGGGACGGCGTCCACACTTACGGCGACATCTACCGGGATCAGGAAATCGATTATTGCAAGTACGATTTCGATTACGCCGACGTGAACCGTCTCCGGGAGATGTACCGGCTGTTCGAAGAAGAAGCCAAAGACGCCATATCCCACGAACTTCCGGTGCCGGCGCACGACTACATCTTGCGCTGCTCGCACACATTCAACATCCTCGACGCTCGAGGCGCAGTAGGTGTTACCGAGCGCGCAACCTTTTTCCGCAGGATGAGGGCTCTGGCGCGAGAGGTGGCCAAACTCTACGTGAAACAAAGGGAAGAACATGGATTCCCCTGGCTGGAGAAAGGAAGCACCGTGAGGCACTCCCCTCCCCTGGTAACCGAGAACCCCGGGGAAAGGCCGTCCGGGCCGGCGCCGCTGCTCCTGGAAATCGGGACCGAAGAACTGCCAGCAAAAGACGTGGATTCCGCCGCCGATCAGTTCGGTTCCCTGGTGCTCCAAATGCTCGACGACCTCAGAATCCCCCACGGAGAGATGAAATTAGGGGGCACCCCAAGGAGGATCGTCGCATACGTGGAAGATGTAGCCCCCATGCAAAAGGACGTGGAGGAGCTGGTAAAAGGCCCACCTGCAAGAGCCGCCTTCACACCCGACGGCACCCCCACAAAAGCAGCGGAAGGCTTCGCCAGGAGCATGGGAGTGTCGGTCGACGAGCTGACCGTCAAAGAGACGGACAAGGGTCCTCGCGTCTTCGCCGTCAGGAAAATAGCCGGACGGGAGAGCATCGATGCGATAGCGGAGGCCATGCCGGGGCTGATATCGAGCATTCGGTTCGAAAAGAGCATGAGATGGAACGGCTCTGGAGTCTCTTTCTCCAGGCCGATACGCTGGCTGGTGGCGCTTCTGGGAGATGCGGTGATTCCGTTTTCCTATGCCGGAGTGCAGAGCGGAAGGAAAAGCCTTGGGACGAGGCCTGCCGGTTCTCCGGTGCTCACGATCCCATCGGCGCTCGAATACTGGAAGATCATGGCGGAGCAGAAAATCGTGGTGGATCGCGATGCCCGCCGCGAGAAGATCGAGAAGCAGATGGACGAACTTGCGAAAGAAGCGGGAGGCGTGGTCCCGGACGACCCAGACCTGCTGAACGAGGTGACGAACCTGGTGGAACGCCCAAAAGCCGTGCTCGGAAGTTTCGGTCAGGAATACCTGGACATCCCCCAGGAAGTGCTCACGACCGTGATGAAGAAACATCAACGGTATTTCCCTGTGGTGGACGAAGAAGGGAAACTCCTCCCGCATTTCATCGCCATCCGGAACGGCGACGACAGACATTTGGAGACGGTTAGGCACGGGTACGAATCGGTCCTGAGGGCGCGTTACGCGGATGCCAGATTCTTCTTCGAAGCCGATACCTCCAGAAAACTGGAGGAATTTCTGCCACGGCTCGGAACGCTGACCTTCCAGGAGAAGCTCGGATCCATGCTCGATAAGGTCAAGCGGTTGGAGAAACTCGCCCCGTGGGTTGCCAGGGAGCTCGGGTACGCAGACGCCATGGACAAAGTGATACGAGCCGCACACCTGTGCAAGGCCGACCTCGCCACCCAGATGGTCGTGGAATTCACCAGCTTGCAAGGAGTCATGGGACGGGAGTACGCCTTGCGATCGGGTGAAGATCCGGAGGTGGCGGAGGCAATCTTCGAGCATTACCTCCCGAGGTTCTCCGGCGATAGGCTCCCGGAGACGAAACCCGGCATCGCCGTCGGCATCGCCGACAGGCTCGACAGCCTGACGGGGCTTTTCTCGGTCGGGCTCGCGCCCACCGGATCGGCCGATCCCTACCACATGCGCAGAGACGCTCTGGGGCTAGTGCAGGTGTTGATCGGGAGAGGAATATCTTTCGAGATAAGCAAAGGCATAAGAGAAGCAGCCAAGCTCCTGCCAGTACCTGTGACCGAGGAATCCCTGAAGGAAACCGGGGCGTTCGTCCTCGGAAGGCTGAAAGTCTGGCTTAGAGACAGGGGATTCCGGTACGACGTGGTGGATGCCGTGCTCGAGGAACGGGGCGACAACCCCTTCCTGGCTTTCCAGGCGGTGGAAGGCCTTCAGAAAGTGGTAGAAGCAGAGGACTGGGACGAGGTTTTCACTGCTTACTCCCGAAGCAAGAGAATCGTCAGAGACCTGAAAGAAGAATACCCGCTCAAGCCCGAACTGCTGAAAGAGCCCGCCGAACGAGCACTACTGGAGGCGTATCTGAGCCAAGCTCCGAAGATAGAACAGTCTCCCACGCCGGAGACGCTGCTGGAAGTCCTGAGAGACTTGAAAGATCCAATCAACAGGTTCTTCGAAGAAGTCCTGGTGATGGCAGAAGACCCGGAGATCAGAGCAGCCCGACTCGGGTTGGTTCAAAGAATCGCCGACCTTCCGAAAGGGATCGCCGACCTGAGCAAACTTCAAGGCTTCTAAGTTCACTCGGAATCAGAACCGGTGGGGCGGCGAACGCAGAAGCCTCTCCGTCGACCCGCCGGTTCACTTCTGGTTGCTGACCGTAGAAGCAAAACCGACGTACACCTTTTCCACCCCGACCCTGACCCACGGCCTAACCCAGCCTCCTCCAACGTTCACGACGGCAGGCCCAAGGTCGTTCCAATTCTCCAGCGCCTTTCCCCCACCCACCTTTGCTATGAAAGCGTGGGCGCGCCGAAAATGTCCTTTCACCGGATGAGAAACGCCGATCCTCCTCAGGGCTTCAATGGCGTTTTGCTCCAGATGCATCGATGCCTCGTCCCGCACGGCTCCGAGTATCAAAGTCCCATGGGGCCACCTATCAATCCACGCCGCCAGCTTCTTCGACTCGCTTTCGGAAAGGAATGTATCGAACGAAGCCGCCCCCAGGAATCTCCCATCCCGGGAGTCCACGGCCACCAGGTTGTAACCGCGCTCGTTGGGAGAGCGGTCCACGCCGCCTACGTAAACGTGGGCGAAATCCCCGAAATCCTTGCCGGCACTCCTTACCAGAAGGGGCACGGGAGAAGCAATACCACCGTTCTTCGTCGTCCCGACGACGTATCTCAGCGGCCAGAGCTTCGAAGTCGAAATGGTGAACCGTGCAAGCCCCGCTTTACGCAACGAAGGCGGAATGTTCCACGTGTGGGTGCTCTCCCCACCGGGGACTTTCTCCTTCCCGAGGGGACGCCCCTCCATCGTCAATTCGATCGTCTGATCCCCCGGCGAATCCAGATCCAGAGAAATGGAATCCTCCCCCCCACTCATGGGATACAGAAACGTCGCCCCGTTCTTCCAACTCCACGCAACATCCCCGATGCCTTCCTGCCTGAAGATTCCATCGTGCCATCCTTCGGCATACATGTAGGCCGGAATCTGCGCTTTTCCGCGCCTGGGCATGCACTTTTGATCCACGATGTACACCGACGTTCCATCTCCGCTTTCGATGAGTCTCAGCGGAAGAACCTGCTTCACGTAAGAGATGGTTTCTTTGCGCAATTTCCCGGGATGCAGCACGACGTATTTCAGATTCAGATCGCATGCAAGCCTCCTGATGGTGCTCACGTCTGGCCTCGGGCGCGGAACTTGCTTGCCACGCTGGAGGGCGTTCAAATCCTCGAACAAAGGGGTTTCCAGAAAGTACCGGAATTCGATCTCCGGATTCCTGGAAGTGTTGCCGCCGAAAATGGGATGGTGATGCTTCGATTGATACCACTGTGCGTACATGATCGCCACGTCGGATTTGCCGAACACGTCGAAGCCGTTCCTCCATCCGAGCGGCAGGTCGAGCACGGCAGCATCGCTCCGATCCCGAGCGATCACGTCGTAAGGCGAAGGTACGACAAGGTTCGAAAGAGGCATCGGTACGGAGAGGTGCTCCACCAGGAACAAAACTGCCAGCACAGCGCCGAGCATCTCAGGCTTCCTCACCCTCAGCGTCGAGAATCCATATGCCCCGAGCTCCGCAAGGGCAAGGAAGAGCAGCACGCTGTAGCGGCTTGGGTATCTGTTTCCTTTCAGCAGAGGAACGTGGGCCAGTATCTCGAACGGGCCCGGAATGCCAGTGCCTCTGCCGTTCAGCCTCACTTCCGGGCCAAGCGTCAGGAGGAAGAACAGCACCGCTGCTGCCGCCATGAAACGCACCCTCGAATCTCTTCGTCCCTTCCACGCTCCAAGCAAGCTCAGTGAGATCAGCGAGTATCCGATGAATAGCTGCTGCCCCTTGTCGTGCGGGAATCGGAAATGGCCGACGATCTTCCCGAAAATCGGGTTGTGCATCGTGGGAAGCAGAAAACCGAGCAGATCGGCCGAGAACACATCGGCGAATCCGCCTCCGGGGGCCCAGAAATCACCGTAAGCCTTCATATCGGGGAGCATGTGGGCGAGGAACGGTGAAACTCCGATCAAGAAAATTGCTCCCATGACGATCCCCATGGAAACGAGCTTCCCCAGACGCGCTCGATCTCCCACAGAAGCCGCCAGCTCCCAGACGAACCAGAGGCCAATCCACAGGATCAGGAACGAGGCAAAACTCAGCTCAGACCACGCCTCGAACAGCAGAAACATGCTCGCCATGAGGAGATCGCTCCACCTCATACTCTTGCGCGTCCGCTCCAGGTAGAGAACGGTAAACGGTATCCACAGCGAGCTTGCGATGTTGAATTGTCCCAGCGCCGCGTAGAACATCTTCGGGGCTGCAAAAGCGTAGAACATCCCCCCAAGCAGGGCTGCCGTCTCCCTGCTCCGAATACCGAAACCTCTCGGGAGCACCTCCAGCGTCAACAGGTATGCTCCGAAAGCCGCCATGACGAAAGAGAACCACAGCAGCAGATTCACCGTTACGATGTGCCCCACGGATACCCACAACGGTATGGCTTCGAGTCCGTTGAGCGGGGTAAGGGTGTAGAACGAAAGGTTTATCCCCAGCGGGTAGAACATCCATCTGCATCGAAAGATGTCCGAAAGATGCCGATCTACCAGGGAGAATTTCACCCACCACAGATTCCAGGCCAGCGACGGATCGTCTATCCCGTCGCCTGTAACGTGGGTGGTGAAATGGGCGGCGAGTGGCAGAGTCAGGACGACGGCCAGGGCCACGTATATCGTCAGCGCCAGGAAGGGCCTTATACGTTCGTTTCCGCCATGCGCTCTCCGTGGCATCTCGTTCCCCTTGCTCTTCTAAGGAATTCAGGTTTCGGAGGAAGCCATCGAGGTGATGAAAGGAAGTCCCTCTGCAACTTTCGTCCAGCTTTCGCCTTTGTCATGGCTTATCCAGATCACACCGCCGCTGGAGCCCGCCACGACGATTTCTCCGGTGTAGTGGAGCGTCGTTACCATATCATGAAGCTCGATCCCGATCCCCTTCGTGACCGGGTACCAGTAGTCTCCCCAGTCTGTGCTCTTGTACAGCACAGCTCTGGCTCCTTCCGGCCGATCCCAGAACTCCTCCCCGGCTATCGCCCCCGCCGTAAGGAGAACGTCATCCTCTTTTGCAGCTCCCGGTATGAGAACGGCAGGCTGAAGGTGCAGCCTTCTCATTCCCTCGATGGTACGCTCCCAGTACATTCCACCATCCTCGGTCCTGAAAAAACCAGTGGCGGAAGCAGCAAAAACCACCCCAGGATCCCTCGGATGGACGATCAGGGTGTAAACAGTATCGAATATCCCGCCCTCCAGCCTGCGCCACTTCCTCCCGCCGTTTCTGGTTCGGATCACACCCCCTCCCT
>CAZEXY010000036.1:0-7202 GCA_964516345.1 uncultured Anaerolineae bacterium | reverse complement strand
TCCAGCCTGCGCCACTTCCTCCCGCCGTTTCTGGTTCGGATCACACCCCCTCCCTCCACGGAAGCGAACACCACTTCCGGGCGCTTCGGAGAAAACGAGATGCTGAGCACGGACGGTCGATGAGGCGGAGCAGGCACCCACCAGGATTCGTAATCGCTTATTTCGTAAACGGAACGGGATTCTTCCCAGGTAAACCCTCCATCCCTGCTGACCCACATGGAAGCCGGGACGGAGCCGGCCCATATCAAATCCGGCACTTCTCGCCGATACCCCCACGCAGTCACCACAGGCAGGAGCAGCGGTTCCCAATCTCCATTCCAGATGAGCGCATCGTTCCCTTCCCTTCCGACCAGGACGGCGCCTCCCTCAAGCACTTCCACATCGGTGACACGCCAATCCCCGGGAGAAACCCGTTCGGGCTTCCGGAACGAACCCGCCGCTCCGATTTCCATTTCCCAAAGGCCACTCCTCGTGCCTATCACGAGCTTCATAGCGGAATCCTTCTAGTGTTGGGGGTCATACCTGCCACTTGAGCCTCTCCATGAGGGTGCGGTAGAAATATCCCTTGTCCTGCGTCCTGACGAACCTCGCGGTGTGAGGGCTCGCCCCTACCACCACCTCGTCGCCGTTCTGCAACTCCACCTCGAACTGACCATCCACGGTGAGGATGATCTGATGATCGCTGAAAACCTGCATGCGCACCATAGTGCCCCGGGATAGAACCACCGCCCGATTCAAGCTCAGGTGAGCGGCAATCGGGATCAGCAGGATGTTCTTCAATTCCGGAGGAAGTATCGGCCCGCCCACTGCCAGAGAGTATCCGGTGGAGCCGGTGGCCGTGGATACGATCAGACCATCTGCTGCGTAAGTGGTCAGGTACGCATCGTCGAGGTATGTATGTATCCTGACGATGCGGGCAAGGCTCCCACGGCTAACCACGACGTCGTTCAAGGCTTCGTATGTGGCCCGGCTTCGATCTCCATCCCTGACGAAGTAAGTCTGTAGCATCATCCGAACCTCGAGCCAGAAATCCCCGGCCAGTATCCTGGAAATGGGCTCTCGCCATTCCATCGGATCGACCTCCGCCAAGAACCCGATGCGTCCCATCCTCACGCCGAGGATTGGCACTTCGTAGGATGCGGCCATTCTCGCCGCCCTGAGGATCGTACCGTCGCCGCCGAGGGAGATGATCAAGTCGAAGGTTTCTATCTCCTTCGAGACGCTTTCTTCGTCCCACGCAGACCCGAGCCACGCGCTTACGCCGTGTTCCTCGAAATAAGAAGCTATGTCGGCGGCAAGTCGAAGGGATTCCGGCTTGCGCGGGTGGTGCAATATTCCGACGTGACGCATCTCCATCTTCATGTTTCCTCGGGTAATAGGACTTGCCTGATCACCAGGTAAAAATACTATACTTTCCTCCCCGGAGCAAGAATCTTCCAGCCCGAACATCCCGTTGCGGATCGAACCAACAGCATGGGGTGGGGTTGTACCCATGTCCCGAATGCGATATAATTGGTAGCGAGTGAGCGGAGACTGCCGAGGCATGCCGTTTTTCGTTCGCGGTAGCGTTTCCCGACAGTCTGTGGATTCGTAAACGAAAGCCGACCGGGCTCGAAAGAACAACGACCATTTCGAGGAGGTGAATTGTGAATCTCTCCTGCCTGCAGGAAAACCTCAGCAAAGGCCTCTCCGTCGTGAACAGGGCTGTGGCGCTGAGGAGCACTCTGGACGTGTTGAGCAATGTTCTCATAACCGCCGAAGAAGACAGGCTTCGCCTTTCGGCCACCAATCTCGAGATAGGGATTCATTGTTGGATCGGCGCCGAAGTAGCCGAGGAAGGTGGAGTGGCCGTACCTTCCAGGATTCTTACCGATTTCGTTTCCTCCCTCCCCCCGGAGAAAGTAACCATGGGGCTCGATGTCCGAAGTATGAGGCTGCACCTGAAGTGCAACGAATACACCGCTTCCATCAACGGCATCGACCCGAGCCAGATTCCGGTCATACCGATGGACGAAGACGGGCATTCCCTGATGGTCGAAGTCGGTGTTCTGCAGAAGATGATAGCCCAGACGGCGTTCGCTGCTTCCACCGACGAATCCCGCCCTGCGCTCATGGGGATTCAGATAGAAGTGCAGGACGATCTGCTGAGCATGGCCGCAACCGACGGATACCGGCTTGCCCACAGGACGGCACGCACGGATGCTCCCGTGGACAACCCATTTCAGGTGCTCGTGCCGGCCAAAGCCATGGCGGAGCTGGCAAGGATAAGCTCCGACGCCAAAGAAGGCTCCTTCGTGCAGATACACGTAAGCGATCTCCAAAATCAGGCGGTATTCCATCTCGAAGGTGAAGGCAGTTCCGACAAAGGCGGAGCCTATCAGGAAGTGACCTTTGTCTCCCAGTTGATAGATGCCAGGTTCCCGGATTACAAAGCCATAATCCCGAAAAATTACGAAACCAAAGCCGTGACCGATACACAATCGCTTTTGAAGGCGGTCAAGGTGGCATCTCTGTTTGCCAGGAGCGAAGCCAATTTGGTGAAACTGGAGCTTTCTCCGGGGAGTCCGGGTAGCATCGTGGTGCAGGCCAGATCGAAAGAGCTCGGCGAGAACGAAACCCGGGTGCCGGCAGAGGTCACCGGGAAGGGGATTTCGATAGGGTTCAACGCCAAATACCTGATCGACGTGCTCTCCGTCATCGACACTCCGCAGGTGGTTCTGGAGACGACCGAACCCAACAGGCCCGGAGTCTTCATGCCGCTGGGAGCGGGAGAAGAAACGTTCACTTACGTGACCATGCCGATGCGGATCAAGTGACAAGGCCGCTTTTACGGCCAGGTGCGATGAACATGAGCGTCCAATAGGGAGCGTACGATGGCGAACGACCGTCGTCTCATGTTGACGGCATCTCTTGTACTGCTTTTCTGGTTCTACCTGCAAGGCATCCGCGTTCTTCTTTCCCGGATGTTCGGCGTGGTGTACGATGCCCTGTTCGTGGGGCCTTTCTCCGCCTTCGCTGTAGTGGTGCTTGCAGCCATGTTCCTCTCCTTCATGGTACCGCCTGTCATCGCCGAAATTTCGCCCTCTAAGTGGCTCTGGATATTCTCGGGTGCGCTCCTTGCATTGATCAGAATCGCCATGACCGCCGAAGATCCTTCCTGGCGGCTGTACACGGGGATAGCCGCAGCTTTCGTCGGGACTCTCGTGTTGTCGCTTGCGTGGCGCATCTTCCCGGAGATACTACCCGCTTCCATGGCTCTGTCCCTTTCCGTAGACCAGCTATCGAGAGCCGTCGGCGATACCCTCGACCCGACCATGTTATCCCACTGGATGCCTTATCAGGTGGTTCTTTCTCTGGCAGCCATCGTTCTCCTGGTCTACGCCGCAGGGAAGACAACCACCAAGGATCGCGGCATCTCCCCCCTGGGGGCCGTTGCCATGGGGAGCTTCCTCTTCCTGGAGGTCTCTCTGCTGAACTTTCCCAACGCTCTCGCCAGGTGGAGCACGGTGGATTACACGTGGGCAGTCCCGGCGCTGATGTTCGCCACGATTTTGGCCGCCTGGCGATCGCCCCTGGAAATCGGGGAAGTGGTTCTTTGGAGGATATTCCCGGGCAGAATGCTGATGGTAATCGTGCCGATGCTCGGCGTGGCGCTGGGGGCGCTTTACAGGGGACCTATAGCCCTTTTCGGGCTGGTAGTAGCCCAGTTCTGGACGGTGTGGATTCTCAGGTATTTCATCGTGAGCCGGAACGGCTCCGAACGGTATCTATCCCTGGGGATGTTTGCGTTCCTGATTTTGAGCTTCGGTTACGCGTTCGCCTTTACTTACCCCTATACCCTTCCCTTTTTCAAGGGAGCCGGGCTGGAGGTGGTGCTGGTCGCCACCTTTCTGACCTTTCTACCGGTGTTTTCGTGGGCTGCCTACGTGCCTTCCCCTGCGGAGGCATTCGGATCCCGGGCGTGGGCCCTGCTGGCTTTCCTGCTCGTGGCCTCGTCCACATGGTTCGCGCGTCCCGCACCCGTGAAGTGGTCTTCGAGAAAGACCTTACGGATGGGAACTTACAACATACACTACGGGTACAACGCCCCGTGGAAATTCAACCTGCCATCGATAGCGGAGACAATCGCCAGGAGTGGAGCGGACGTGATAGCCCTCCAAGAAGTCGATACCGGCAGGCCGACGAGCTACATGGTGGACGACGCCCTCTACCTCGGTCGCAAACTCGGGATGGACGTCATCTATCTGCCAACCATCGAACACCTGACGGGCATCGCCCTGCTTTCGAGATTCCCGATGTCCGAAATCAGGGGAACCATGCTCACTTCCCACCTCGAGCAAACCGGCATAATCGGAGCGAGAGTGACGATCTCAGGGCACGACGTACACGTCTATGGTACATGGCTTGGCCTGACGCGATCGGAGAGGATGCGACAGATAAAAGAAGCGACTCACTTCATCGACGCCGTCCCTGGCCCCGCAGCCCTTGGTGGAGATTTCAACTCCACGCCGGACTCTCCGGTGTATACACATATGCTCTCCGAAGGCTTCCTCGATCCATTTGCCAAGCTGGGCAAACCGCAAGTCCTGACCGACCCCGCCATCTCTCCTACGGAGAGAATAGACTATGTGTGGTTCCGTGAAATCGATCCTTTGGAAGCTGAAGTGATGGATTCCACTGCTTCCGATCACAGGATGGTCGTCGCCGAAGGGAAACCCAGGTAACCTCCTCCTTCCGCGATCGCAATTCTACAAGAAACCATTTATTCTTCGAGATTTTTTGCCCCGGATTTGACACGCCGAAATGAAGATACTATAGTTTGAACCGAAGGACAATGCTCTATTTTATCGATAGCGGGGAACGGCCCCCGGTGCTTTTGTTTTATGTACCGTTCCTCGCCTTAATCCTGGTGGTGAGGAGGTAAAATGTATGTCCGGTTCCAATGATCCTCAGATCAGCAGAAGGAATTTCCTCACTGGGGCAATCGTGGCCGTAGGCGCTTTCATAGGCACTGTGGTGGGAATTCCCGCCCTGGGCACGATCATTTCCCCTGTCGTAAAGCCGATGGAGAAAGCTGCAGCCAAATGGTTTGCCCTCGGTGCCGTGAAATCCTTCAAGATCGGTGAACCTCAAGCCAAAGAGGTAAAGGTGGTTCGCCAGATCGGTTGGAGAAAACAGACCACCACAGAGAAAATGTTCATCCTCACGGATGACGGGAAGAACTTCATCGCTATGTCCGACGTATGCACGCACCTTGGGTGTCACGTCATTTGGGAACCAGATAAGCAGGAGTTCTTCTGCCCATGCCACTATGGCTACTACGACAAATACGGAAAGAACATCGCCGGCCCGCCCCCTCGGCCTCTCGATCGATACAAGGTGAAGGTCGATAAAGGGCAACTCTTTGTCTACGTGGAGGGATGATATGTGGGATGATCTTGTCCAATGGCTGGATGAAAGAGCAGGGGTGCGGGAATTCTGGAAAGTCACCATGTCCCGCAAGATCCCCGAAGTAAACTGGTTCTACACTCTGGGGAGCACCACCATGGTGGTCGCCCTCCTGCAAGCTGTTACCGGGATACTGATGACCGCTTATTACGTCCCAACCCCGGAGGATGCTTACAGCAGCGTGCAGTACATAGTGCACGATGTGACCCTGGGAGCATACATCAGGGGAATGCACCACTGGGGGGCTTCGTTCATGGTAGCCCTCGTGTTCCTGCACATGCTAAGGGTTTACTACATGGGGGCGTACAAGTACCCGCGCGAGCTCACCTGGGTGGTTGGCGTCTTCCTGTTCCTCTTCACCCTTGGCTCCGGCTTCACCGGATACCTTCTTCCGTGGGACCAGAGAGCGTATTGGGCCACTACGGTAGGCACCAACATAGCCGGCGTCACACCATTCATAGGGCACTGGATCAAGCTGACGCTCAGGGGTACACCGGACGTATCCGGTGTAACGCTGGCAAGGTTCTACGGCTTCCATGTGTGGTTCTTGCCGGCTCTCATCTACCCATTCATAGGGTTGCACCTGTACTTGGTCATTCGGAACGGCATCACCAACCCGCCCTCTCGTGACGAGTGAGAAAGGAGACCCTCAATGAACAAGCAGCAAAAAGAAGAATACATGAAAAAGTACAAGATGCTGAAGGAGCAGGGCGTTCCTTTCTTCCCGGATATCGTCTTCAAGGACGCCGTCGTGTGGTTGATGGTCTTCCTTCTGATGTCCGCCCTGGCGATCTTCGTGGGCGTGCACATGGAAGGGAAAGCCAATCCGAACGACACCAGCTACATCCCGCGTCCCGAATGGTACTTCCTGTTCCTCTACCAGTATCTGAAGTACTGGCCCGGCTCCCTGGAGCCGATAGCAGCTACGGTGATTCCAGGGATAGCAGTTTTGTTCCTTCTCTTTCTGCCTTTCTACGACACCAACCCGAAGCGACATCCGCTCAACAGACCCATCGCGACAACCATCATGACTATCATTGTCATCTCGATGGTAGGATTGACGTATTTAGCCGAAGTTACGAAAGTGAGTGCTCCCGCTTCGGCTGCAGCAGGGCAAACGAAGGCTCAGATCATAAAGACGGGACACGATCTCTTCGAAAAGAACTGCGCTTCCTGTCACGGCCCGGACGGCAAAGGGGTCAAAGGCGTTACCCATCTGCCGCTCAACTCGGAGGACTTCCTGAACACCCGCACCGATGACGTTATACACAACATCATTGCGGCCGGGCAGCCCAGCGTGGGGATGCAGGCTTTCGGCGCTGCCAACGGCGGACCTCTGAGCGACGAACAAATCGATGCGATAATCACTTATATGCGCAGCTGGCAGGAAGGGGGTGCAGGGAAGGCGACACCAACTCCGTCCGCTGCCAAGAAGTTCGATCCTGCCGATTACTACAAGAAGAACTGTGCCGTGTGCCACGGGGCCAACGCCGAAGGCAAAGGATCGTTCCCGGCCCTGAACAAAGCTGCCTCTGAGCACGACATGTATTTCAATACGATTCTGAACGGTAAAGGAGCTATGCCTTCTTACAAAAGCAAGCTTACCAAAGATCAGATCAACCAGATCATAGACTGGTTGGCGCACAAGTGAAAAACCTGGAGGCGATCGGACATCGATCGCCTCTCTTCTTTGAAAGTCTACCACTCCCCTTCCGGGGGAGTAGAAATGGGCAACAAAGGCGTTGCCCATTTTT
>CAZEXY010000035.1:0-20295 GCA_964516345.1 uncultured Anaerolineae bacterium | reverse complement strand
GCGGCCGCCACCGTGGTGACCCAGGTTTTGGTGGACAAGAACGACCCAGCGTTCCAGAACCCCACCAAGCCGATCGGCTCCTTCATGGACGAAGAGGAGGCCAAGCGGAGGGCGAAGGAGTTCGGGTGGACGGTGGTCGAGGACGCCGGGCGCGGCTGGAGGCGTGTGGTGCCTTCCCCGATTCCTCAGAAGATCGTGGAGCTGGATGCAGTACGCGAGCTCCTGGAGGCCGGAATCATCACCATTACCGTCGGCGGAGGTGGAATCCCAGTGATCGAGGACGACGATGGAAATCTGAAGGGCGTTGCGGCGGTCATAGACAAGGATTTCGCGTCCTCGCTGCTGGCACGTTCCATCAAAGCCGACCTGTTCCTCATCTCCACCGCTGTGGAGAAAGTCTATCTGAACTTCAACAAGCCGAACCAGAAAGCCATCGATCAGATGACAGTCTCCGAGGCGAAGAAGTACCTGAAGGAGGGACACTTTGCCAAGGGAAGCATGGAGCCGAAGATCCGGGCGATCATCTGGTACCTGGAGGCCGGAGGGAAAGAAGCGATCATCACCGATCCGGAGCACATTACCGCTGCCCTGGAGGGCAAGACCGGCACCAGGATCATACCGGATTGATTCGGTAGAAAATGCCGAGTAAGTCGATTTTTTGATATTTTACCCTTGACAAGAGGGTGGATTCCGAGTATAATGTAAATGAGCTTAGGGAGATAAGTGAAGATGGAAAAGGCGCAAACTGTTCGTTGGTTTGCGCCTTTCGTTTTCTCTCCTTCTGGATTTACCACACTTAAGATGAGTGTGGTAAATTTTTATTGTCTCCGGTGGTGAAGGCTCTAATTGGCAGAAATGTCGAGAGAGCCTTTTGGTAATTAAACTGAAGTGATAAAATTTATCGAATGGAGGTGGAGAAATGATGGACAAGCTGTTGAAGACTTACCTGAAGGCGATGCTCTATCTGCAGGACGACGAGGGTGCCGATCTGGCCGAATATGCGTTGATCCTTGCGCTGGTGGCGATTGCGGCTGTGGCTTCCCTCAGGTACCTCGGTGGGCGGATTTCCCAGTACCTGAGGTACGTCGGCGCTAACATGTGACGGTACGTCGCATAAGACAAAAAATCAAAAGGAGGTAAAAATGACGGACAAGCTGTTGAAGACTTACCTGAAGGCGATGCTCTATCTGCAGGACGACGAGGGTGCCGATCTGGCCGAATATGCGTTGATCCTTGCGCTGGTGGCGATTGCGGCTGTGGCTTCCCTCAGGTACCTCGGTGGGCGGATTTCCCAGTACCTGAGGTACGTCGGCGCTAACATGTGATCGTGTACTGGGAACAGTCGTAGAACTTCTGGGGAGTGGATCGCGTTGGATATGACAGGGATTCGTAGAAAATTCTCTGAGAACGAAGGAGCGGAGCTGCTGGAGGCGGCTTTGGTACTGCCGATTCTGCTCCTGGTCATGCTGGCAGTCGTCAACCTCGGCATGGTCGTTTTCGCAAGCCAGATGGCCGAAGAAGCTGCAAGGTATGGAGCGAGGGCAGGCGCCGTAGCCCAATCCAATCAAGACGCCGTGGCCGCTTCGGCAGCGCTCTCCTTTGCAACCACCACTTTCCCGATTGGCGCCCCTTCGGTAACCGTCCTGTCCCCGGGGGGCGCCATAGGTAGCACTTTGAGAATCAGGGTGACTTATCGGGTGCCAAATTATCTTAGGGGATTTGGGGCACTCTTTCCCGGCATCCCGTCCCATGAGTTTGTGGTTTCGGGAGAAGCGTCGATGAGGCAGGAGGGATGGTTGCGTTGAAGAAGCTGGCCAAGCGCGTCTCGATTCTTTGGAGTGAAGATCGAGGAGCTTCCCTCTTGACATTCGCCGCTTTTGCGGCGTTTGTCTTGGTGCCGATCCTCGGCCTTGCCATAGAAATGGGCAGAGTCGCTATGGTGCGCGGCAAACTTCAGGATGCCGCCGATGCAGCGGCCCTTGCGGCGGCCAGAGAGGTGGATGTATCGGCGTGGCGGGAGGATGGAGAGATCGTGTTCCTCCCATCGGCGTACGCAGAAGCAAACGCTTACGTCTATCAGAATGTGAGCGATTTGGCCTCCAGGGGGATACGCATCCAGAACGTAGGGATCTCCCTGGACGGCAGGAACGGCCTGGTTACCGTGACATGCAGAGCGAGGGTATCAGGAATGCTCCCTGCTTTGTTCCCGGCCATTACCATCGTGGAGAGAGGAACGGCGCAGGTGACCTGGCTGTCCAAATAAGGGGGCGGAAAAATGCGGTGGGGCAGGATTCCTACATATATAGGCATTGGCATGGTCTTCTCGATGGTTGTGTACGCTTGGACCGTGATGGGAAGCAGTCCCCAGGCGGGTTCTCTTCAAACGACTCCGCTTCCCACGCCTACTGATACGCCTGTTCCATGGTGGAAATTTGCGACCCCTTTGATTGCTACGAACACGCCGGTGCCCACCGCAACGCCCGAGGATGCTACGGAGAGCCCTGGTATTCCATCGACGGAAAACTGTCCCGCAATGCAAACGCCAACCCCTCCCGTCATAAACATCGTGCTCCCTCCGGTGGTGATCTCCACTCCTGTTTCGACCGTTGCTGCTCTTCTGCCAACCATTGTTCCCACGGCAACGGTAACCGCTGAGCATCAAATCTCGGCTACGGTCGTCCCCACCATCCGACCGCCACAGCCCACACCGACGATCCCTACGATAACCAGGATTTTCGGCCCGGTTGTGGCGCATGGCACCGTGAACACAAACGTGCTCAGGCTCAGATACGGTCCAAGCGCCGACAGGAAAACCGTTGTATTCCTCTTTGACGGAACAAGGTTGGATGTGTACGGAAAGAGCCCGGATGGGCAGTGGTTGGGTGTACGGGTCACCGGGACCAAACTGTACGGGTGGGTTTATGCCAAGTACGTGAAGATAGAACCGTGATATCGTGCAAAGGCGGGGGAAAATGAGCAACAGGAAGCTCGCTTTCGCCGTTTTGATGATAATAATCTCGATAGCAACCGCCGGTACTGTGGGGGCATCTTCCCCGGGGCAGGGCGGTTACGCCACGATCCGGCATTCTATGGCCGATGTTGCCTCGCTGCAGCCTTTGGATGGAACGGCGAAAGCCACCATCACTTTCAACCCAAGGATAACCCATCCGGTAGTGGTAGGGCAGGATAGAGATAGACGAGGCGCCGATATTTACGTCACCGCTATTTCTTGCCCGGAGGAATACACTTTTTGGGAGATAAGATTCATACGTGTTTTCTGCTGCGGCCGCGTCATCCTGATTCCGATACTCCAAAGGACTACGATTTACGTTCCGGACCCCATAGACATGCGGCCCGGCAGGTGGTCTTTTGATGCGCGCCTGAGCGATGAAAGCAGGCAATGGATATCGGGTGAATTGAGCCGGAGGCACCCGGGGGCGAAGATCGTACATCCGTACTGGGATCTTTCGCGTACCAGGCATTTTCGAATACTGCAAAGCGGGTACATACACGGCATGTGCTACAAAGTGGTCATGGAAGCGACGAGGGTGCCGTTTGCGGATCCCGGGACCTATGTGGTGGAGGCCTCTTTCGTTACCAGAGGCACTCATTTCACCCCACCTCCTGGGCATCTGATAATCTTCTACCCGCCCAGGCTATCCACCCCGCCAAAACACTTTTCCGATAAGAAGAATCTGCATGTATGGATGCTGGACGAATCTTTGGTAAAATGAGCAAGATCACTCGGTGAGGAGGAAGCGGCCGTGTCCATCAAGAACATTTTGATCGTGCTGGGAGTTCCCATAATTGTTTTCTTCCTTGTGCTTGGTTTCCTGAACGGCCTCAAGAACACGGAGCCGGTCGTGGTGGCAGTCACTAACATAGAGGCTAACACGGTGATAGAACCTTCGATGGTTACGGTGCGTCAGATGCCAAAGGCCGGGGTGTTGAGCGGGGCTTTCAAAGATACCAAGGATGTGGTAGGTAAAATGGTGACGGTGCCAAGGGTTCCGGGAGATCAGATTACGAAAGCTATGATAGGTGAAAGGGGATTGAACGTTCTGACGGTTGGGGTGAAGCCGGATTACCGGATCATTGCCGTTTCAGTTGACAAGACCACGGGACTCAATGGCATGCTCCATCAGGGAGACAGGGTGAGTATCATCGGAATCATCGATCCTCAGGCGCTGCAAATGGCCGGCGGGACCACATCCGGGGTTGAATCTCCGGCTGCAATGTTC
This sequence comes from uncultured Anaerolineae bacterium, assembly GCA_964516345.1. Lineage (GTDB taxonomy): Bacteria > Chloroflexota > Anaerolineae > S016-19 > S016-19 > S016-19. The sequence continues at coordinate 16,054 of CAZEXY010000035.1, read as the reverse complement.
GTGGCTTCCGGGATAACGGTGGCATTCGTTCCACAGAGTTTCAGATACTCCGAGGTGAAGAACCAGGGGGTTATGGGGGGAGCGGCGGCTTCCTTCACCGGAGGCAAAGGCGTTGTTCTCCTCGACGTGCCGATAAAACCTGTGCCGCTTGCGCCTAACGGCCCGGAGATTTCCTTGCCAGAATTGCTGGCGCTGATCAACAGGTACGGCACCATACAGTTGACGCTCGATCCTGCAGGTGCCGATTACTCTCAACCTCCGGTAGGCGTCGAGCTGTTCAAGGTGTACGATTTCATCCACAAGAACGCTCCAATACTGGTCAACCCCCAGGCCTCGAAGGTGATCACATCCACAACCGGGCAAGGAGGTTCGAAATGACCACCCGCAATGCTCCGATAAGGGTACTCCTCGCGGCTCCCCCGAAGGACCTGACCGATTTGTTCGGGGCGATATCGAGCTATCAGACGCTGCAGGTTGTTGGGCTGGAGACTTCCCACGAACGTTTGCTGGAGGTCGCCAAAAGAACGTCCCCGGAAGTCGCTATTATCGATGCGTCTGTCATGGTCGGGGTCGAGGCTTCAGAGATAAAGAACTTGCTGGAAAGCCTGAAAGTTCCCGTCATTCTCCTTTATCCTATGGAGTTTCGATGGATAAAGGATTCGCTCAAGGATTCGAAGAATATTTCGGAGTTCTTCAGAAAGCCGGTAGATCTGTCGAAGCTGGCGCAGAAGGCTTTCGAGGCTGGAACCGCTGAGAGGATACTGCGCAGGGACAAGGCCTCCGGCCCTCTCGATCTGGTGGAGAGAGGTGAGGAAGGGCTGACCGTTACTTCTTTCGGGATCAAGATAATCGCCATGACCTCAGCCAAGGTGGGAGTGGGCAATTCCACGGTGGTTTCGAATCTCGCCGCAGCGCTCGCCAAGAGGAATTTGAGGACACTGGTGATCAGTTTCGAAACCCCGGACGACTTGGCGGTTTACTTCGACCTCAACCGGGAACCAAACATCGCTGAATATTTCGCATCTCCAACTCAGGAGGGCTTCGAGGCCAGCATTCAGAAACCAGCAGGGTTCGAGACGCTGGATGTGGTTCTATCGCCCAACGATCGGGACTTGGCGGATGGGATCGTTTCGGACCGGCCTGACATAATAGGCTCTTTGATCATGGATGCCCTTGGTGAAACCCCTCCTTACGATGCCATACTCATGGATCTGCCGTCGCTCTATGGGTGGAACGTGTGGGCGTTGTTCTCCGCGAACACTTTGATAATCGTCAGCGAACCTTCGGTGGTGGCCACCGTGCGCGCCATCGAGAGGATAAAACACGCACTGACCACGGTTGCCGATGAGCAAGAAGGTGTGCCGCAGGAAGGAATCTACATGGTATTGAACAAATGCACGGACGATGACAACCTGACGGAGGCGGATGTAAAAGAAGCCATCATGGAAGAACTGGGGTTTGCCCCACCGATAATAGCAACCATTCCTTTCGAGAAGAGAATCAGGACGGAACAAAACGTGGGTAAGCTCCCTTACCTGAACAAGAAACTCAAAGGTTTCCGGTCCGGCATAGATAAGATAGCCGATGCTTTCTTCAAAGAGGTTACCAGAAGCAAAGGAAGAAGGTTTTTGAAATGAGCATCGAAAGGTTCACGGGTAGCCACAAGAGGAACCGGTTCGTCCTTTCCGACGAGATCAAAAGGAAGATAGTGGACGACGTGAGCGCATCGGTGAGCGTGGCTCTGCCGGCGCGCATCATGCTTTCTCCCACCGAAGCCGACAAAGTGGAGATACGAAACCTGGTGAAACAGACCCTGCGCCGGGTGGAGCAGTCTATGGGAATCTGGGGGAGGATACGCCCGGCTGAGGAGGAAGAACTGCTCCAGAACATCATGTACAAGCTGTTGGGGCTTGGTTTTCTGGAGCAGCTTCTCCCCCCTAACAGGGACGACGTGTCCGAGATAACCGTGAATCCGGACGGTACGGTCTGGATCATGACGAAGGGGAGCCATGGATTCACCCAAACTGATATTCGCGTCACGGAGAGGGAAGTCAAGATCGTAATCGACAGGATGCTGGGTCCTCAGAACAGGATGATTACAGAAGCGGAGCCAATAGCTCTGGCAAAGCTTCCGAGAACCGAGCGCCTGCCAGGCGGTGCGCGGGTCACTGTGGTCGGGCCTCCCATAGCCAACGGGGATATAGGATATTCGATAAACATCAGGCTTTTCCAGCCGAAGCCGGTAAGGCCGGAGCAGTTGCTGGCGTGGAACGAGCTTTCCGAGGAGATGCTGGAGTTCCTGAGACAAGCGATCCGAAGACGGAGGAGGATAATGATAGCCGGGCCGACGGCATCCGGAAAGACCACTTTCCTTTCCGCCCTGGCTGAGATGATCTATCCGCCGACGGAACGTATCGTTCTGATAGAAGACCCGGCAGAGATATTCCTCGATCTCCCGCATGTGGTTTCTCTGGAGGCAAGGCCTCCAAACGTGGAGGGGAAATATGGTGTGGAACTCGGGCATCTGGTCACCCTTGCGATGCGTATGTCGCCGAGCTGGTTGATCTTGGGCGAAGTCAGGACGGGAAAAGCGGGAGTATGGCTCTTGCGGGCGCAGATGTCCGCCCACGCGGGGCTTTCTACGATCCACGCCGATAGCCCCGACACGGCAATCAAAACCCTGGGACTGCTCGCCCAGCTCGAACCGGGGCTTTATACCACGATGGAAGCGATAAAGATGCTCGTATCGAGAGCCGTTCATTACTTCGTTCAACTGACCTTCGACCCCTGGGGCGCAAGGCGTGTGGGATTGATCACGAGGGTCGTCGGAATCAAGGACGGAGACGTGGAGATGGAGGATGTTTTCGTCTATTCCCCCGAGAAATCGAAAGAAGGTGAACCGGTTTGGGAATACGGCAGGCGTCCGGATGGATCTCCGGTGTCGCTGGAGCCTTGAGGAGGGAATGAGGTGAACCCCGAATTTCAGAGGTCTGCTCTGCTCATCAAATACCGGTTGATTTCCTTCCTTATCAGATTCGGGCCGGCGCTGACTGCCGGAGTTCTTTCCATGTGGGTTGGGCTGATCCTTTCGTGGATGTTTGCGAGGCCTTGGTGGACGAGAAAGCAGCGGGACCTGATACACCGACACTTCGAGGCAAGGGTTCCCCGAAAAAGGGAAAAAGGTGCAAGTGAGCTGGAGAAAAAACTGATCGCCTCTGGCTTCAAGTTCGGTAAGAATCCCGTCAGGAGCTTCAGGGAGATACAGGCGGCATTTGGACTGCTCGTAGGGGCTTTGACCTTGTTCGCAGGCATGCCTCCCCTGCTGGTGATCGTCTTCGGTGCGCTGGGTGCATATCTGCCCGAGTACGTCGTCGCGCAGAAAGTGGAAGCCCGCCGCAGGAGCATCGACAACGAAATACCGGAGGTTTATTCCCGCATTGCGTCGCTGATGAGCACGCAACCCAACGTCGCCAATATTTTCCTGCTTACGAGTGAACAGCTACGTGTGACGAACCCGAATTCTTTGCTTGCGGCCGAGCTGGAACGTACTGCGAAAGAGATCAGATCCAAAGGAGCCGTGGAAGCGCTGGAGGCGCTGGAGAAGCGGGCCGAAACCTCCATGCTGGCCGATCTTGCGTTCACGATGAAGTTGCACGCCATCTCCGGCGGCATGTTCTCGAGGGCTATCGTCGCCGCTGCGGAAAGGGCCAGGATGGTGATCAAAGAGTACAACAAAGCAAAGGCGAAGACCGGCCAGGTGAAAGCGTTGATCATCATGCTCCCGGCTTTGCTGACCATTGTCTTCGTCGTGAGCATGAAAGACCCGGGGTTCCGGGCGACCTATTATTCGGCTCAGGGACAGATTCTGCTTGCCCTTTCGGTGATCTTCATGGGAATGGGGTATTTCTTCGTGCAGAAGATGATCGAGGACGTAACGAAGTGAGAGGACTGATATGGAGATACTGATAGCTCTGTTGCTGGCAATCTGGAGCGGTGCTGTGGTGTACGTCCTGTTCGTCAGGGTTCCTTCTCCTGCAAGCCTGAGGGTCAGGAGATATTCCCGCAGCGGGTACAAAGAGGAACCAAGGATTCCTCTCTGGAAGCGCGCCTCTTTGCTTCTTGGGTCGGTGAGCGGGAGAATAGCGCCGAAGGGATGGCTCCAGGGAGTGGATCACAAGCTCTATTGGGCTCACCGTGCCGGGAAATGGGAGGGCTGGAGAAGCATCGATGTGTGGGGGTTGTCCCTGCTGGCAGGGACAACCGGTGCGTTGCTGATAACCTTGCTCAGCGGTTCCGTTCTCTACGGTGGAATGGCAGGCTTGTTGCTTTTCTTCTACCCAACCCAGAAGCTGGATACAGACTACCAGAAGGTCGTCAACGAAGTGTTGAGAGAACTTCCGGGCGCCATGCACAACGTCGCTCTCGTCGTGGAAAGCGGAGCTTCGATAGAGGAAGCGCTCAGGAGGGTCTCCGTCCGGAAATCCGCTTTTTCGTCCTGGCTCCGGGGAGTGTTGAGCAAAGGGGCTGTAGAACCCATTTTCTCCAATCCTCGCGTTGGAGTGAAAGGGGCGTTGCTGAAGGAAGCTGAGCGTAGCGGCAGCGAAGAGCTGGTGTTCATGGCCGTGCAACTCGACCTGATATATCAGCGCGGGACGAACATCTGGGAGCTGTTGGACGAGCTTGCTCTGAAAGTTTCCGAAAAGAGATGGAAGAGGATGGAGGAAAAAGTCGAGGGGCTCGAAAACAAACTAACCCTTGTGGTCACCATTTTCTTCTTCCTCCCTTACGTGGTGTTGATACTCTATCCGCCTTTCCGAAGCATCATGTTGAACCTCGGAAGATGAGCAAAAGACCTACCATCGATTGGCTCGGGATATTGTTCTGGAGTCTGGTGACCGGATTGTTCCTTTCCCTGACTTTTCAGGAACCGTCTGTGCACAACGCCGGGCTTGTTCTCTATTATGCCATGGTGGTCTTCTTCCTGCTGAAAAGGCGGTCGCAAAAGAGAGGAGCGCCGTGGGGCGAAACCGTCTTCGCTTGGATCGGGGCAGTTCTGCCGATGTTCATCGTGCAAGTGCATCCTTCCGGTGCCCTGTTGATCGGAAGCGCGGTGCAGCTGGTAGCCCTTTTCCTTACTCTGTACTCCCTGTATTCCCTGGGGTACAGTTTTGGGATAGCCCCGGCGGATAGGGGCCTTGTGACTTCGGGACCTTACAGATACGTCAGACACCCGCTCTATGCGAGCGAGATACTGTTCTTTCTGGGGTACCTGATTTCGAGCCCTACATGGCGGAACGCCGCGGCGTTGGGAATTGCTCTGGCAGTGGACCTTGCTCGAATAAAGATGGAGGAACGGATTCTGGATGGATATGTTGGGTACAAGGAGGAGGTACGTTGGCGGTTAATACCGGGTGTTTATTGAAAACTCTGTTGATCGGGGTGATATCCGGAGCCATCATCGATTTCGTAATCGGGACTTATTCCGCTCGCCTCCTGTCCATGAAAAAGAGCCGCTTCCTGGTCGTCCTGACTGCCATCTTCGTTGCGTTGCTGCCCATCCTCGCCGGGCGCACGGGTGCGGAATTCCATCCGTTGTGGAAGGCAACCTGGGGAGAGGTATTCCTGATGTTTTCTCTCATAGATCTGGGATCGAGGCGTGTTCCGAACGATCTGGTGCTTCTTTTCACGATGGTGGGGCTTGCGTCCTCCCTTGCCGGAATCGGGCCTTCACTTCAGAGTTCGATCTACGGCCTTGTCTTTGGGATTTTCTTCTTCCTGGTCCCAGCCGTTCTGTGGAAGGGCGGAATGGGTTTGGGCGATGTGAAGTTTGCAGGGATGAGCGGTGCTGTGATTGGGTTCCCGGCAATTTTCTGGGCTTCTATGTGGGGGCTGGTGCTCGGGGGCATGGTTGCCCTGATACTATTGCTGACCGGAAGGGTGTCCAGGAAGGGTAAGTTCCCCTACGTACCTCCCCTTGCAGCCGGGATGTGGCTGTACATGCTGTTCATGTTGTGAAGAAGAGCAAGGGCTATCTTCACCCCCTGAGCCTCAACCTTGTAGATTTGCAAAGCCTGGAATCGGCAAGGTATAATGCTGTGTCTGGCGGTGGCCTGCGTCGAATGTCCACCGCTTTTTATTGCAGAAATCGATGCATGTCCTGTGTTGACAGGTGCAAATAACAAGAAGCAGGGAGGAAACGAGAAATGCCTAAAAGGACTTGGCAACCTAAAGTGAGGCGACGCCAGAAGGTCCACGGGTTCAGGGCGAGGATGCGCACTACTGGAGGAAGGAGGGTGCTCAAGGCACGCCGCCTCAAGGGCAGGCACAGGTTGGCCGTCTGATGTCGTGAAGAAACGATTTCGGCTCCGGGATAAAGAGCGGTTCAGGCAGGTAAGGGAGCACGGGAAGTCCTATAGCGGGAAGTATTGTGTGCTCGTAGCGATGCCGAATGGGCTCGATTTTTCCAGGGCGGGTTTCACTGCCAGCAAGAGGGTCGGGAAAGCCACGAAGAGAAACCGTGCCAAGAGGCTTTTGCGGGAAAGCGTAAGGCTTCACTTTGAAGAGATCGAACCGGGATGGGATATTGTTCTGATAGCGAGACGCTCTATCGTGGATGCCGGCTTCCATGAGGTGGAGGATGATGTGCTGTCGCTTCTGTCGTTAGCAGGGATAATGAAGCCTCATGGCGGCGGGTAAACGAAAGACAAGAATATGAAAAAGATTGCCCTTTGGCTCATAAGATTCTATCAGAAGTTCATATCCCCTGCCTTTCCGCCGAGTTGCAGGTTTACTCCTACATGCTCTCACTACACTTACGAAGCGATAGAAAGGTACGGCCTGCTGAAAGGCGGGTGGCTTGGGGTGAAGAGAATAAGCAGGTGCCATCCCTGGAACCCTGGCGGGTACGATCCTGTGCCCATCATCCCGGACTGGCTGCCGACAAAAAACGAAAAGAGCAGGTGATAAAAGATGGGTGCATTGTGGAATACCCTGGTGGTCATGCCGATCGTAGATGCGCTTGTTTTTCTGAACAAAGTGCTGACCGGACTCGGCATACCGTATAGTTTTGGATTCGCGATAATTCTTCTCACCATCATCATCAAGCTACTGACGCTTCCCCTTACCTTGAAGCAATTGCAATCGATGAAAGCCACTCAGGAGCTACAGCCCAAGCTGAAGGAACTTCAAAAGAAGTACAAAGGAGACAAAGAGAAACTCGCTCAAGCGCAGATGGAGCTGTACAAAGAGGCCGGAGTCAACCCGCTTGGTGGCTGCCTGCCTATGCTCATACAGTTCCCGATATTGATCGGTTTCTACAGTGCCATCTACAAGCTCGCAGACCTGGGGCACCTCACGAACGCAAGGTTCTTCTGGATACCGAACTTGGCTTTCCCTCCCAGGGGAAGCGGAATAAGCTGGATCCTCCCTAATTCCGACAAATTCATCGGTTGGGGTCCTGCTGCCGCTTACCTCGTCCTGCCCGTGCTGCTGGTGGTAAGCCAGTACGTCATGCAGAAAATGAGCACGGTTCCGGGAGCGGAGCAGGATTCGAGTCAGCAGATGATGAATCAGATGAATATGTTCATGCCGCTGCTCTTCGGGTTCTTTGCCATCCAGGTGCCAACCGGCCTCGATTTGTACTGGGTTACCTCCAACATCCTTGGTATAATCCAGCAGTATTACATCACCGGTTGGGGGTCCCTCAAGCCGAAAGCGGAGCCTGAGGTTAAACCGAAGGGAAAGCCGGCTCAGCCAAAGAAGAAATCCGGCAAGAAAAGGAAGTGAATCATGGAGAGGGAATTCACTGGTCGTAGCGTCGAGGATGCGATCGAAAAAGGTTTGGCCGAACTCGGCCTTACCCGCGACGAAATAGAAGTGGAAGTAATATCGAGGGGTAGCAGGGGAGTGCTCGGGATCGGTGCAACGGAGGCAAGGGTCAGGATTTTGTGGGGAAGGTCGGCCCCGGATTCCCGGCAAATTCCTCCCGGCGATGAGTCTGCCACGCTGGAGGCTCGGGAGCCGGAACCGGCCAAAGCTCCCCGCGGCGCGGATCAGGAGGTGATCGAAATCGGCAAAGAGCTCCTTGGGGAGTTGCTTCAGAAGATGGGGTTCGAGGCTTCGGTCGAAGCCGTTTACGAGAACGATTTGGCTTCGGATGGAAGCAAACGGCTCGTGTTCGACGTCCAGGGGCTCGATGACGAAAGCGCGGCGAGGTTGATCGGCAGGCACGGGGACGTGATCAACGCTTTGCAGAACCTTCTGCGGCTCATGGTGAGCCACAGGCTCAAGAGATGGGTGAACTTTGCCGTCGATGTCAACGGCTATCGCGCCCACAGGGAGGAGTCTTTGGTGAAGCTGGCTCATCGGATCGCCGCGCAGGTTCGGGAGACCGGCAGGGGAGTCCCGCTGGAGCCCATGCCGGCAAGGGAGCGCCGGATAATCCATCTTGCCCTCAAGGACGATCCCGACGTGGTTACCCGAAGCATCGGCGAGGGTGACAGGAGAAGGGTCACGATCGTACCCAAGCAGTTCGTGGATTGAGTTTTTGCCGTAGAATTGCGGCGATAGGGCGTCGGTCTCTGCCGGAGTGTCCCGGTCCTATCTGCTCTGGGTCTGAGAGTTGCGGTGAAACGAAAAAGGGCGGCTCTGTGGCCGCCCTTTTCACTCGACTGCGAGTGTGTGAATCATTCTTTCGGCGCAAACAGATGTTTGGCCGTCTCCGCCACCATATCCACACCCCGGACTTCTGTATCGAACAGCGGAACTACGGCGCGTACCATACCGTCGAACTTCTGCCAGATGTCTTCCATGTACTCTTTCTGCATGGCAACGCGGTTTTTGACGAAGTCGGGAGCGTCCTCCCCCAGGGAAGCTTCGTCGATTAGCATGTTCACCACGACGCCACCCACCGGTATGCCGAAATCGTGGAACCACTGGATGAATCTGGTGATGACGGCGATGGGCAGGGCTTCCGGCAGCGTGACGAAGAAGAACGCCGTCAGGGCATCGTCGGTCAGGAGCGTCTTGGCGTGCTCCATCCTCTCCCGGAAGTTGACGAGGTAGTCCATCAGTGGGTCCTTCTCGTTCTTCTTGGAGTATGAAAGGAGCTCTTTCAGAGACTTGGCTTCCTCTCGGCTCTTCACCATTTTGTCCACCCACAGCGAGTAAACCGAGGACATGCCCAGAAGCCTGCGGGCGTTCGCCGTCGGAGCGGTGTCGAACACGTACACGTCGTATTCGTCCTTGAACATGATGTCGATCATGTTCTCGAACATGGCGGATTCCTCGAAAGCCGGGTTCAAGGTGGCGGATTCCACGAATTCGTCCGCTTTGGTCTTGATCTCCGCGTACTTGAGGAACCACTCGATTTTTTCCCTGATCTCTTTCTTGGAGCGTTCGATGGTGTCTTTCGTGTCGATTTCGTACGCCCACAGGTTAGGTGCTCCTTCTACCTGCACATGTCGGCCGAAGACATCTTGATCCAGCAGACTGCTCAGGCTGTGCACCGGGTTGGTCGATGCCAGCAGGGTTCTCTTGCCCTGGGATGCGAACCAGTAAGCCGCTGCACCGGCCATCACGGTCTTTCCCACGCCTCCCTTGCCGCCGAAGAAGATGTATTTCATTTTAGGGTGGCTACCGATGAAATCGACCATGGATTCTTTTATCTGTCCCATTTTCTCACCTCCCCTCATGATCCGAACATCTTCTCGGCCATCCGTTCGATCATCGGGAGGCCGGTGATGTCTCTTTCGAATTCCGGAATCTCGGCCAGGACTTCGTCGCCGAATTCATCGCGGATCTCCTTGAGGTACTTTTTCTGCATCTCCATCCTGTGCCGCAGATACTCCGGGATGTTCTGCCCGGCGAGTTCCTCCGGGATGACCCGGTTTACGATGTACCCGCTCAAAGGCACCTGATATTTCGCGAAGAGTCCGGCGGCTTTCTTGGTATCCAGGATGATCATTTCCTCGGGGATCAAGACGAAGAAGAAAGCCGTCTTCTCCTTGTCCGTGAGGATGCTGGAGGATTTGTTGATCCTGTCACGGATGTACTGGAGCTCTTCCAGGATCTTGTCCTCTTCCAGCTCATCCTTCCTCTGGATCAAAGCCGCCATCTCGGCGTACTCACGCATCTCTTCCCGGAGCTTGGTGATCTTTTCGATCCACTGATCGTAGACGCTCGCCATGCTCAGGTAGTAGAGGGCGTGTCCCAGGGGCACCAGGTCGTAGATGTAGTAATCGTAGTCGCCGCTGACGACGATGTCCACCACTTCGTCGAAGATGGCGCTCTCCTCCATCGCCGGTTCTGCGGCTGCCGCCTGGATGTAGTGTTCGATTTCGTCGGGCACTTTTTCGAGCCCGTACATGTCCAGGATCTTCTTGCGGATTTCATCCTGGTACTCTTTGATCCTGCGGTCTGCGTCGATTTCCTGCGCGTAGAGATTCGGCATGATCTCTACCTGTCCCTTGCCGAATATGTCCCGCTGGAAGATATCGGAAAGGGACGCCTGTGGGTCTACGGAAAAGACCAGGACTTTGTAGCCCTGCTTCGCCAGCCAGTAAGCGGTGGCTGCGGAGAACGTGGTCTTCCCGAGACCACCCTTGCCGCCGTACATGATGTAACGACGATTGGGATTTTCTTCGAAGATTCTTGCGAGAGAAATTTTAATCACCCCCTTTACATTGGATTCTTCACGCCAGTGCGTCGGTCAGGTCGCGCTCGCGGAGCATACGTCGTTTCCATGTGGAGATCTGGGGTACGACGTAAGGGAGCAAGCGCAGGGAGTAGTACGGCGGCAAAATCGGGATGCCCAGCATGTCGCCCATGGTGATCAGGATGAACAGATGCTCCATGCTACCACGGGTCTTGAGGGCGTAGCGGGTCATGTCGTGCCCCGCCATGCCGTACAGGAACCCTTTGAAGGCATTGAACGCCTTCTTGAGCACTCCTTCCTTCTCTTCGGACATAATCACCTCCTTATGTAGAATTTCCGCCTTGTGACGGCGGATTGCTAAAAAACCAATGCAATGATAGCGCTTAACCCATGTCTTCGTCAAAAATCTCGGTGATGTCCGGTTCACGGAGCATGGATCGCTTCCAGGTGCCGAGGTAAGGCACTATGTGAGGCAGGAGTCGAAGTTGGTAATAGGGTGGAATTATGGGAACGCCCAGGAAATCCCCGAATACTATCAGAATGAAAAGACTTTGCAGCTTGCCTCGCTCTTTGTCCAGCTCTCTGACCCAATCGTAGACTGTAGCCCCGTATATTATTTCGCCAAAGGCCTTGGCGAAGTGCCGCAACTTTTCCGAAAGGGATTCCTTGCCCATGTTCTTTACCTCAAATTAATGGGGGCGCTTGAAGCGCCCCCTGTTTGTCGTCACTCCGATGCATGTGCTTTCTTACGCGCTTTGTTGACCGCACCCATGGCATCGTAACCCAGCACCAGGGCTGCGATGATGAGCAAGAACGCGATTGCACCGGCGATGAAGTTCCCTACCGGGGCTTTGCTGAGCTCCATGAAGACTTTGACGCCGGTGTAAGCCAGGGCGCCGATGGTGGTGATGTACATGAACACGAAGGGCCAGAATGCCCAGGCGGCGTTCTTCCCTTCTTCCATCAGCCACACGGTGATCAGGAGCAACGCCAGCGATGCCATCAACTGGTTTGCCCCGCCGAAGAGCACCCACACACGCTGCCAGACGCCTGTCCAGATGATGAGCAACGAGAGGAGCAGCGCCACGATGGTGCCGACGTGCACGTTTCTCATCACCGGGATCGAATCGCCCACCAGCTCGGCGCTGGCGACCCTCATGAATCGCACCACCAAGTACATGATGGTGAGGGCCATGATCGTCAGGAATACGGCGCCGTAAGCCACTCCGAAGTTCTTCGGAATGCCGATGTGGTTCATGAAGTTGGCCAACCCGACGGCGAATACGGCGGCTTTACCCTTGGCGTACACGGCGTGGTAGCCTTTGTACGATCCGAACGCTGCAGTGGCCGTCAGCAAGGCGATGGTTGCCAGAGATGCTTCCATGAACATCGCGCCGCCGCCGACCGGAAGGGCATCGGTTTCCTTCTCGAGCTGGCGTGCGGTGCCTGAGGTGCTCACCAGGCTATGCCATCCCGATATCGCTCCGCAGGCGATGGTCACGAACAGAACCGGCCAGAGCGGGCCGAGCCCGGGAACCGTGAACTGGGTGAACGCAGGAAAGTCTCCCATTCCGGGATGCCAGACCAGGATACCGAGCACGCCGGCCAGCATGCCGAGCGCTACGATCCAGAATGAGACGTAGTTGATCGGCTGTGCCCATTCCCAGATCGGAAGCACGGCACCCAGGTAGCAGATCACCATCACCACGAGGCTCCAGAGGAACTTAGCCCAGGTTACCTGTCCGAACACAATGGTGTTGGGGTTCCCGTTGATGCTCTTGAATATGTTGGACATAAACGGTTGCGCGCCCAGCCAGATCCCGAACAGGGAAAGCACCACGGCTACTATCGTCGTCCAGATGATGTCCTGCCGTAGTTTGTAAGTGAAGTAGCCCATGAGCAGGCCCATGACGATGACCGAAAGTATGCCGAACGGGACGATGGGTTTGGTCATCAGGTCATAGCCGACGATTTTGCCGAATGCTCCCATGATCAACCACAGGTAGAGGTAGATGAACAGAAGCAGGATGGTTCGGGAACGAGGAGAAATCAGCTTGTAGCTCAGACCACCCATCGTCATTCCTTCGTGTCGCACGCCCATCATGATGCTGGTGTAGTCCTGCACCCAGCCGATGAACGCTACACCAACAAGAATCCATAGCAACGCAGGCAACCATCCCCACTGGACTGCCACTATGGGGCCGACGATGGGGCCCAGGGCAGCGATGGATTTGAACTGATATCCAAACAACACGTTACGCCCGGCTGGAATGAAGTCTACGCCATCCATGTACATCTTGGCCGGAGTCGCTTTGTTGGGATCAGGCTTGATGACTTTTTTGTCGATGCTCTTTGCGTAGAGACCGTATCCCAGCAGGATGACAACTGCAGCCACGATCAAAACGAGAACGGAATTCATACTCTCACCTCCTTAATGATTAAGGAACTGAAACAAGAAGACAATCGAACGCGTGGACAGGTTAGCGGCCTGTGTAAGGACAAGGTAAGCATCTTAGCTTTTCATCACCTCCTTTCGACTGCAATGTGAACTGTTGAAAAGGAGAAACATTTACCTGAAACGCACTTCAAATTATAGCACTTTTTCTCGCCATGTCAATATCTGTCATCTTCCAAACAATAAAGAATTTATGAGGGCAGAGAGATACCGTTGACTGGATGAGGAGAGCGGAGCAGATTTTGGCGGCTTCGCATGCACACCGCTCAGAATCCGCTCCGCACTTGGAAGGGAGCTCGTGCTATCAGTTTTCTCCCACGATGTGGAACTCTCTTTCCGATGGCATCGGGAGGTAGTCCGGCTCGCTCCACGGTTGATACTGGTAGGGGAACGAATTCCGGTGGTACTCGCCGGGGGATATTCCTCCGCCGAGTATCACCACCGGGGGAGCAGACCTTTCCTGTGTTCTGGAATTGCTTCTGGTGGCGGCAAGCAGTATCAGCCCGAACGGGATTATCGCCATCACCCCGAGCAGTACTCCCATGATCACGGCGAGCGCTTCCCCTCCGAGTCTTACGACGACTCCTAAGGCGAGCACCCCAAAGAAAACGGAAACACTCCAGGATAGACCTTTGATCATTCTCAACCCTCCTTGATTCGAACGAACCATTTTTCTTCGGCACCTACATAAGCTGCCTGGAACCGTAAAAGGCTCCCATTGTTCACGAGGAGAAAATCGCCGCGGCCGCCGAGCTTCTCGGCTCCGGAACCGGCTATGCCCGTGGCTATTTTCGCTTCCTCCGGACTGACCACGGCTCCAACCATCCGCACCGGGAAGTTGGCTTTCGCCAGGCTGCCGAGGACTTCGGTCGTCGGTTTTTGTGTGGCCGCTATTACGTGAATCCCTGCGCTTCTGCCTCGTTGGGTCAACCTTTCGATGGCACGCATGACGCCTTTTCCTCCGTACCTGGTGATTTCTGCCAGTTCGTCGATCGCTACGACGATTCTCGGTATGTTCGTTCCCTCCCTTTCCCGGTTCTCCATCTTGTAGACGATTTTCTCGAGAGCTTCCTGGATTTCTTCGGCCTGTGACAGCGGCGGTGTGGCCAAGTGTCTGAGCCCTCGGAAGTTGCGAAAACTTCTGCCTTTCGGGTCTATCACCACCATTTGCAATTTGTGCGGGGGATTTAGCCTGACGAGGCTGGCGATAACCGTCCTGAGCAGTGCCGTCTTTCCGCTCCCGGTGCGTCCCACTATTAGAAGGTGGCTCACATCCGGACTATCGAGCCTCACCACCAGCGGGACTCCTTCTTGATCTATCCCCACGACGCTCGAGAATGGAGGCAGTTCCGGCAACTTTCTCAGGAGATCGCGAAGGTACACGGTCTCTGCGTCTTCCCTCGGAACCTCCACGGCGATGGTCTTACCCTGCCGGTACACCCGCACCGATTCCGCGTTCAGTGCCATTGCTATTTCGTCGGACAGGGAGGCAAGTTTCTTGAATTTGGTGTCCAGAGTCGTCGTGAGCGAGAAACGAACCGTGCGCGGCAGCACGGTTCCGCCCCAAACCCTTGCTCTTACGTTGTGGTTTGCCAACAGTGCTTCTATCATATCCGCCTGTAAGTTCAATTCTCTGCGCATAGATACCTCCTCCTTGGGAAAAGAGGCCAAGCCGTTGGGATACCGCTTGGGAAATATAGTACATTTGTTCTAATCTTCATCCTTATGATACAGCATTTTTCTTTCCGTGTCAAGACCCAATAGCAGAGTTCACGGGCAAGTGCGACCCAGAGATGGGGAAGTACTGCCCTGAACTTTGAAGCTCTGATAATTGACCCGCAAGAGCCCCGCTGATATAATGTGTGAGGATTCTGGATCGTTCGGGCTGTTTCGGAGGTCTTCCTGCAGGGACGCTTTTGCGGAGGAGACGACGTTGGATCAAAAAGCTAACTCTAAGGAAAGCAACCCCGGCTTTTTCTCTGGCAGACGCGGCCGTCGGATCAAGGCGGCTATAACCGGTTATACTTTTCTCCTCCCGGCTACGGTGGTTTTGATAGCGTTCCATTTCTGGCCTGTCTTTTATGCGTTTTACATCAGCCTGCATAGGTGGCGGATAGTCAAACAGAACTATGTAGGTCTCGCCAATTACAGCAGGGCGCTTCACGATCCCGACTTCTGGCAGGCTTTGGTGAACACAATCTATTACGTCGTGGGCACCGTGCCGTTTCAGCTTACCCTCTCTTTGGTGGTTGCTTATCTGCTTTTCCAGGAAATAAAGGGCAGAGAGGCCTACAGGGTCAGCTACTTCCTGCCTTACATCACTTCCACTATAGCTTCAGGAGCGGTCTTCGCCTGGATATTCAATCCCAACCATGGTCCCGTCAATCAATTCCTCAAAGCTGTGGGGCTCAAGCCGCTCAAGTGGCTGCTCGAACCGAGAGGGGTCTTCGACATGATAGCGAGATCTTATGGGATGAAATCCGCCCCTGTACACGGCCCGAGTCTGGCTATGGTGACGATATTCTTCTTCGTGATATGGTTCTGGTTGGGGTATGATGCTACATTGTTCCTCGCCGGACTCGGTAACATCCCGAAGGAATTGTATGAAGCGGCGGAGATAGATGGGGCAAATAAGTGGCAGCTTTTTCGGTACATTACGGTTCCGCTCCTCTCCCCGACGACTTTCTTCCTCACCATAGTGGCGGTCATCGGTTCTTTCAAGGCCTTCAATCATATCTTCATAATGACCGATGCCTCCGCCGGGGAGATAGGGGGGCCGCTTGGAACCACCATGACGGTTGCGATCTTGATCTACAAGAAATTCTACGAAATCCCTACCTATGGTTACGCTTCGGCCATTTCTTTCCTTCTTTTCTTCATAATCCTGGTGTTTACTTTGCTGCAAAATTACGCTGGGAGCAAACATGTCCATTATGGGTAATTGC
>CAZEXY010000034.1:0-20759 GCA_964516345.1 uncultured Anaerolineae bacterium | reverse complement strand
ACGTCCGGGAGGTATATCGTCCTCCCTTCCCGAGCCGCAGCCACGATGATGCCCTTTGGCGAATCGAGATCGAATTCGTAGAACTCCGGCGATATCTCCTGAGTGGAGGCCAGCAGTCGGAGTTTTCCTCTGCTTTCGTCCATTGTGTAGAACGCACAATCCCGCAGCCCCATGAGCTTCTTCGCAGTTTCGACCGTGAGCGCAGCGATCTTCCGTTCGTCCCGAAGGGAGAAGACCTCTCTACCGAAGTCATACAGATCAGACATCTGTTGGGACATCAACTCCCTTTCGGTTACGTCGACCCCCTGTGCGACGAATTGCTTTCTCCCATCAGGACATTCGGTGGCCGCAGCGGTAAGATCTACGTACCTGAGCCCCCCATCCGGCCTCACGATCTTCAGCCTGTAAGGCGGAGCATCATCCCCCGCCAGCACTCTTTCGAAGAACCTCTGCAGTTCCGGACCTCTGGATTCCTCCGACAGGAACTCACGAAAATCCCTCCCGAGCGCCTCCTCCCTATCGACTCCTAAAATCTCGCAGGCGGCGCCGTTGAGATACAAGAACCGGTAACCCGAATCTATCGTGGCTATGCCTATCCGCGACCTCTCCACCAGCACTCTGTAGCGCTCTTCCGATTTCTCCAACGCTTTCTGAGCTTCCAACCACTCTTTCCTCAACTCGGCACCGCGCACCGCCATGGAAAGATCCCCGGCTATCTCCCTCAACAGCGAAAGATCGTCATAGGAAGGAGGATCGCCGGAAACGCCTACGGCTATCACACCCCTTTCCCCTGCCTCCACCACGAGCGGTGCAGCCATCCAATACAGCTCCGGGGCAGCGGCGAGCAAAGGATCTCCGCGGCAGCTCCTGTTCTGCTCCGAAACGAGAAAGGCTTCCCGGCCTGTTCCTCTCATCCAGCAATCCCGGCCGAAGAGAATGGACTTTCGAACTTCCTCCTCCAGATGCTCGAACCCGCAGTAGTAGATAGATGGCTCGCCGTCAGGGCCGTCGATCACGGCGATGAAAGCGCTGGAGTACCTCGGAATAGCGGTGTAGTATTCGCAGGCCTTCTGGAAGATCTTGTCGAGATCCTTCTCCCTGGTGATCATCTGATTGATGCTTCTGACAACGCGGATGACGCGGTACAGATGCTGTAGCTCTCTGTAAGCGGCCATCCTTTCCGTGACATCGAACATGACGCCATACAACCCGGTGACCTCCCCAGATTCGCCTACTATCGGTTCCTTACGAACGATGAAAGTGCGCTGGACCCCATTCACCAACCTCGTAGATTCCCTTTGAACCGGATTCCCCTGTAGCACACGTTCATCGGTTTCCTCGATTTCAGGCGCCGATTGAGGGCAGAGTTCGCGGGCGTTCTTGCCGAGGATATCTCCTTTGCTCAGTCCGAAGAGGGTACAGAAAGCGGTGTTTACGAAAGTAAACCTGCCCCGAAGGTCCTTCGAGAACACAGGGATGCCCAAGGAATCACAGCAAGACCCTACTGAATCGAAAAAAGAGCTGGTCGACTTTATAACAGAGCTTGCCATGCTCGAACTCCCTTGTCACGAAAAACACAACTACGCATCTAAAGACAAAAAGAAGGGGCAACGTCACCCCTTACGCTCCGAACATCACTGCACCAAAGCACATCAAGTATAGCACTCAACGCGGGTATTGCCAATCGAGGCAAAAACCTCCGGAGTGTCCACCCCTTCCGATGAAAAGAGGACCGAAGCCATGGCAGGGTCAGCCCCGAAAGAGCACCGGAAAGTTACCGATTTGCGCCTCCTGTGGTATCCTTTGAAATGGCTCACAGACTGTATGAAACGAAGGCCGGGAGAGAAAGATGAATTTCGAAAGATCGAGCGGATTGATGATGCACCCAACTTCTTTACCGGGGAGGTTCGGGATCGGAGACCTGGGGAAATCGGCCTACAGATTCGTCGACTTCCTCGAAGCCTCGAAACAAACCCTGTGGCAGATCATGCCGCTGGGCCCCACCGGCTATGGCGATTCCCCATATCAGGCACTATCCAGCTTCGCGGGAAACCCGCTGATCATCAGCCTGGAGCAGATGCAGGCATACGGTATGATCTCCGGGGAAGAAATCGATTCGCCGCCACAGTTTCCGGATTCTCGGGTGGATTATGGAGCGGTCATCGGGTACAAGATTCCCGTCCTCAAACAGGCGTACGAGTTCTTCGACGCAAAGGGGAGCCCGGATCTGAAGCTCGAGTTTCAGGACTTCTGCAACCGCAACGGGTGGTGGCTCGAGGATTTTGCCCTGTACATGGCGCTCAAAGAGTCGCACAACGGAGCTCCGTGGTTCGAATGGGAGTGGGAGCTGGCATCACGCGACCAAAAGGCTCTGGAAAAAGCACGGAACGATCTCAAGAACAAAATAGAAACCCACAAGTTCATTCAGTTCGTGTTCTTCAGGCAGTGGTATTTCCTCAGGAGCTATGCCAACTCGAAGGGCATAAAGATCATCGGCGACATACCGATCTACGTGGCCTACGATAGCTGCGACGCATGGAGTCACCCGGAGATATTGAAGCTGGACGATCGCCTGCGTCCCATCGTGGTCGCCGGAGTTCCGCCCGACCTTTACAGCGAGACAGGACAGCTCTGGGGAAACCCGGTCTACCGGTGGGACGTCCTGGCAGAGACCGGCTACGCTTGGTGGATCGATCGATTCAGAATGGCCCTCCAGATGGTGGATATCGTCCGGCTCGATCATTTCCGCGGGTTCGAAGCCTTCTGGGAAGTTCCTGCTGGGGAATCGACCGCCGTCAACGGCCGGTGGGTGAAAGGCCCGGGCGAAGCGTTCTTCGAAGCCGTGTTCGACCGGCTCGGAGAAGTGCCTATAATCGTGGAGGACCTTGGTTTCATGACTCCGGAAGTGGACGCCCTCAGGGAGAAGTTCGGCCTGCCCGGCATGAAGGTGCTGCAATTCGCCTTTGGAGGAGATTCGGGGAACGTGTATCTGCCGCACAACTATCCGAGGAACTGCGTGGTCTATACGAGCACCCACGACAGCGACACCGCCCGAGGATGGTTCGAGGAGACGGCATCGGAGGAAGCGAAATCGCATCTCCTGAGATATGCCGGATGCCCGAACCCGCGAGAGATCCATTGGGAGATGATCAGACTCGCCTGGAGATCCGTCGCAAACATGGCCATGGCCCAAACTCAGGATGTTCTCGGGCTGGACAACAGCGGACGCATGAACCTGCCCGGAAGTCTGGGCGGGAACTGGAGCTGGCGTATGCTTCCAGGAGCCCTCACGCCGGAGATCGCTTCCCGCCTCGCCGAGATCACCGAGCTTTACGGGAGGGATCCGGGAAGCGCAGAAGCTCACTACTGAAAAATCCAGAAGCCCGCGGCACCTACGAGGGACGATCGCTCCTATCGATCAATTTCATCGCTATCAAAGCCGCCCCATACGCCCCCATCAACTGAGGATGCTCCGGGATGATCACTTTCTCACCGGTCTCCTCTTCCATCATCCTGCTGATGGCCGGGTTCTTGACGACGCCACCGGACAGCATCAAAGGAGGCACCAGCCCAATGCTCCTTATCATCGCCACGATCCGCTTGATCAGCGAACGGTGCAAGCCTTTCAAGATCGGAGGAACTTCTACACCGTGGGCTATCATGGATATTATCTCCGATTCGGCGAAAACCGTGCACGTGCTGGATATGGATACTTCGTCGGGAGAAGAAAGGGCAACGCTTCCCATCTTCTCCAGAGGCACACGCAGCCTCCCGGCGGTGTTCTCCAGGAAGCGTCCCGTGCCGGCGGCACACTTGTCGTTCATGGTGAAATCCACGACCTGCCCGTTGGGGCCGATGACGATGACCTTGCTATCCTGTCCGCCGATATCCACGAGAGTTCCCCCATGCCCCACGCTCCTGTAAACGCCCCTGGCATGGCAGGTTATCTCCGTCACTTTCTTGTTCGCCTGATAGACCAGATTCCTGCCGTAGCCCGTCGCCACCAGGGGCACACCCTCCGGCAGTTCGACTTCCGATCTCACCCTGGAAAGAAACCGATCCACCTGATCCTCCACTTTTGGATCCGCCGGTTCGAGGTAATTCCAGGTCATATTACCTTCCCCATCGACCCCCACCATTTTGACCGTGGTAGAACCAACGTCGATGCCAAGTGCGACAATCTCCACCGCCATTCGGTTTCACCTCTCCGTCTAAGTAGAATCGGGTAGGCGGTGGCGCTGCCATCGACTACCCAAAAGAATCCTGATCCAACGGGCTTCTGCCCCAAAACCGGCACGACTTCGTGAGACTTCGCACCGGTACGACTTCATAGACTCAACAAGCATGTCTTCCCCCACGGACGAACCCTTGGAAAAACCTCCCGAACAAACCTCCGCCCGATTCTTGCCTCAAACTTCCAGCATCTCTACGAAAGCTGCAAGCCTGGAAGCAACCTGTTCTTCGGCATACGCCCTCGGGTCGTCGTGATCTGCTTCCAGCAACAGGGCCGGAACGCCGTATTCCCTTATGAGCCTGTTCCTCTGATCCACCTGACCGATGGAGTACGGCTTACAAGATCTATCGGAATGCAGGATTGCCCCATCGAGCTGATACTCCTCGATCATCTTCCGCATCGTCTCGAGCTTGCTCCCCGTTCCGCGGTTCAGTATCGGGTAGATGTAAGTCCGGGCCATGGACTCGAAAGGCCGATCCGGATCCATCATGGGGGCAAGCTCTCCCCAGGCGTTGGTGTAAGTGGAAGCAACGACCGATATTCCCCGTTCTCCCAGGTATTCGGCGAGATATCTGAGCCGGTACCAGATGGGAAGATTGTCCCACAGCAAACGCTTGCGTTCGTTCCTGACAGCGCCTATCCCCCTGGCTATGCGCTCATCGACTTCCTTCAGCATCGCCGCATAGAAATCAACGGTAACCCTTTCACCGCGCATTTCGACTATCGGAGCCATGTGGATGAACTGATCGAAGACGGAAATGGGCGCCGGCCGATTCTTGCCCCGCCACATGATCTCCAGCCACAGCTCGGAAGCATCTTTGCTCAGCTTCACCACTTCTTTCAACTTCCGGTACTGGAGCTTCCTCCGGGCCACCCGCTCGGCCACCTCCACCGAATCCTCGAGCTGCCTTTTCACGTACTCGATGTCATGCTCGGATGCCTCGGTGTAGACGAAAGGAGTGTCGATCAGAACCAACGGCACGTCGAAATGGTGCGCCAGAACCCTGTACCAGTACAGCACTGTCTGACAGATGTTCGTGCATGCGAGCAGAAGATCGGGTTTGGGCAGTTTCCCCACAGGGGTCTTGCCGGACAGCATGGCGCCTATGTCGGTGCGGGCGTAAGAACAGATGTCCCGTGAATACCCTGCATTCTCCGCCTCGGAAGCGATGTCCACCACGACCCTTCTGGTGCCGCAAAGGGCACCGTGGTTCTCGGGATACAGCACGTAGTACCCAAGCGCCTGCAAAATCTCCACAGGACCCCCGGAGGTCACCCACGCAACCGGCCGATGT
Organism: uncultured Anaerolineae bacterium; assembly: GCA_964516345.1. Lineage (GTDB taxonomy): Bacteria > Chloroflexota > Anaerolineae > S016-19 > S016-19 > S016-19. The sequence continues at coordinate 15,230 of CAZEXY010000034.1, read as the reverse complement.
CCGCTCACGTACCTCCCTTCGAGGTAGTGCATGGCTATCAACTCTTTGGTTCTCGCCCCTATTCGGAGCGGTGGGGCGAGGATGTCGGTTCGCCACTTCGATGGCACGCGGGGATTCCTTTCCGCCCGCCACCGCTGCCACCTGAGAAAATTCTTCCCGACGATTTCAACGTTCCAGTAATATCGCAAGGAGGCCGATATGTTCATTCTATCACCTCCAGGAAAGCTCCGATCCTGGTGATGGTTTGATGCGGGAGATCGTCGTTTATGTCCACCTCCACGGTCACCGAAGGAAGTCCTGCATCCTTCAGCCCCTTCCTGAGGTTCGGCAGGTCGAAAAGCTCCGGCTCGCAAAATTTCACATCGTAGAAAATCACCCCTCTGGCTCCACGTTTCTCGGCGAGCGAGAGGATGTGCTCGAGCCTTTCCCCGATCGGCGAACCGAGGGTTGGATCGGGCGGAGCATGCACGATCCTCTCCGCCGCCCGCACGAAAGGATCCTCACCGAGGCCTGCAGGGTACAAACGTCTCCCGCAACAGGCCATATCATCCGCAACTACGATGGCACCCAGCCCATCCAGCACGTTCAACACATCCATCGGTTCCGGCACGATTCCAGAAAGCAGGATGGGGATGCCCCCTCGCTCCCGGTCGGTGGCCGTTTCCAGCACTTTCGAAGCAATTTCCATGAAGACCTCGGCAGGAAGGAACTCCCGGGAACGTATCAGACGGTAGAATCCCATGTTGTCGAGATCGAGATTGCTTCTTCTTTCATGGAGTTCGGCAAGTACGGAGTCCGCCTTTTCCTCCCTCCGGATACATTCGAGCATCTCCTCTTCCGACGGCCTCTTTCCGGTGAGCTCCGAAAGCGAGTCATACAGCGACCTGAACTCCTCGGCGAGGAAATCCACGTCCTCCCCACGGGTTCCACGCGGCAGGTACAGCGGGAAAACGGGCTGCTTCGGCCTGACGAAATCGAGAAGAATACTCCCAAGCCCCTGGAGAGAATCGCAGGCATGGGGAACCAGTATGAAGTCCACTATGTCGAGCCCGCCAGTCTTCAGAAAGGAGAGAGCATTGTGAACGATAGAACACACGTACGGCTGCAAATGTGCCCCACCATAGCTCACATCGACCCTGGGAGGTCCCCACACTTCCACAGGCAGAATGCCAAAAGAACGGAGCAATCCCCTCGAGTAGTGGATCGGCAGGACGGCCGCAACCTTACCTCCCCCGGATTTGAACTTAGAAATGACCTCTGTCCTCCTTGGAATACGAGGCAACATATCACCTCCCCCACCGTCATCGAATTGCCCATCTCTTACGAGATTTTAATCCAGCGGGAGCATCAAGTCCAAATTTTAGGCAAGTGGGAACATGTCAAATCGAACGGAACCAATGAACCATAAAATAGCAACATACAAATTGTAACAACAACCAACAACAATGATAAACTTGCAAACAAGCCGAGAATGTGATAAAAGTAACTTGCTGGAACAGCAGCGGCGAGGTAGCCGCAAATCTTTCAAAGAAGAGAGGTGCTTTATGGCTAAGGAAAACCCCTTCAAGATTGCCCAGATGCAGCTCGACCAAGCTGCGGAGATCCTCAAGCTGGATTCTGCTACTCATGAGATGCTACGCTGGCCCATGCGAGAACTTCACTTCACGATTCCGGTTCGCATGGACGACGGTTCGGTAAAGGTATTCAAAGGGTTCCGCGTTCAGTATAACGATGCTCGCGGCCCGGCAAAGGGAGGCATTCGCTTCCATCCCGAAGAAACGATCGACACCGTTCGCGCTCTTGCCGCGTGGATGACATGGAAGACTGCCGTAGTGAACATTCCGCTCGGCGGAGGCAAAGGCGGCGTGATCTGCAATCCGAAAGAAATGTCGATGGGAGAACTCGAGCGGCTCAGCAGGGGCTACATGAGGGTGGCGGCAAGGCTCATCGGTGAGCGCCGTGACGTCCCGGCCCCGGACGTCTACACCACACCACAGATCATGGCCTGGATGATGGACGAATACGAGGTGATCCGAGAGGAACACATCCCCGGGATCATCACCGGCAAGCCGCTCGAAATCGGCGGCTCCCAAGGACGCGGCTACGCCACCGCGATGGGCGGCATCTACACCGTTCGGGAGGCTGCCAAAGTACTTGGGCTAAACACCAAAGGCGCCACCGCCGCCATACAGGGATATGGCAACGCAGGTTCGTTCGCGCACATGCTCGGCGTCGACGTGCTCGGGCTCAAAGTGGTTGCCGTGAGCGACTCCAAAGGCGGAATCTACAAACCGGACGGCCTCGATTACGAAGCGGTGATGAAACACAAGAAGGAAACCGGCTCCGTCATAGGCTTCCCCGGCACCAAGGAAATTTCCAACGAGGAACTTCTCGAAATGGATGTCGACGTGCTCTTCCCGTCGGCTCTGGAGGAGGTGATCACCAAGGAGAACGCTGGCAACATCAAGGCAAAGATAGTCGCAGAGCTCGCCAACGGTCCGACCACGCCCGAGGCGGATCTGATCCTACACAAGAACGGCGTCTACGTGATACCGGATTTCCTGTGCAACGCCGGCGGCGTCACCGTTTCCTACTTCGAGCAGGTGCAGAACGCCTACAATTACTACTGGACGGAGGACGAAGTCAATCAGAAACTGGACGTCATAATGACCAAAGCGTTCCACGACGTCCACGAAATGGCGAAAGCCAAGGGCGTGCACAACAGGCTTGGAGCCTACCTCGTGGCCGTAGACAGGGTGGTGAAAGCCATGAAACTACGCGGTTGGGTGTGACATTCCCTGAACAGATGAGAACTCGAACTTCGGGCGGCCGAATCGGCCGCCCGAAGTTCTTCGAGTGTAACGGGTAATCGAGCCAATACCCCTTTCCACAAAGAAGCGCATCTCTATCCTTGTCCGCAACATCTCCGAACTTCCGCCCCAAAAGTCACAGCGATTTCCCGGGCATGCGAAATTTGCAATGCCATTTCTATGATGCTATACTGTTTCACGTTGCTCTATATGTTGTATCGCGTAATCAGCGAAAATGCCACATATAGTCACTTACCGGTGTAAGGCATTCATCGATTCCAAGGGAGAATCTGGGATGAAGTGCCCCTTTTGCGGTAGCACAGAAACGAAAGTAATCAACTCTCGGCCGACGAGCCAGGGAACCATAAGGCGCAGGAGGGAATGCCTTCAATGCGGGCGACGGTTCACCACGCTGGAACGCGTTGTGGCTCCACTTCGGGTCATAAAGCGCGACAAAAGGCGCGAGCCGTTCGACCGCCAGAAGCTGCTCAGAGGGATACAGCTTGCCTGCGTCAAGCGTCCCATCTCCTCTGAGACTGTGGAAAAAGTCGCCGATAGCATAGAAGAAGAACTCCTCGATATGGGCAGAGCCGAAGTTCCCAGTTTGCTCATCGGGAACCTGGTTCTGGAAAGGCTCAAGAAGCTGGATCACGTGGCTTATATCAGGTTTGCCTCGGTATATCTGAATCTGTCCGACCTCAAGGACATCCAAGAAGAAATAAACCGGCTTGTGAGGTCTTTGGAAAAGTAAGCTCTTCGCAAGATCAAAGACTCTATCGTGAATAACCGACGCTCTCCAGAGAATCGGCAAGGGGGCGTTTTCTCTAAAAATCAAGATGGAGGTTCGAAATGTCCAGGAAATCAACCGGAAAAACAAAGGATTGGAGGAAAACTGCAAAACCGGAGAAGAAGGTACATCTCTCCGACGCAGGAAAAAGGGTATTGGAGGAAAGGTACCTTCTGAAAGGCCCAAAAGGCGAATTGACAGAAACGCCGGAGGAGATGTTCTGGAGGGTTGCCGTCGCCATCGCCGAGGCGGAGCGCCAATGGGGCTACGACGACGAATCCTTGGCCGAGATCGCCAGGACGTTCTACGAAGAGATGGTGGAGCGCCGGTTCATCCCGAACTCCCCCACCTTGATGAACGCCGGCACCGATAGCGGGCTTCAGTATTCGGCGTGCTACGTCCTGCCGGTAGAGGATTCCATCCCAGGCATCTTCGAGGCAATCCAGCACGCCGCCATCGTCCACCAATCGGGAGGCGGAACCGGGTTCGCGTTCTCCAGACTCCGCCCAAAAGGAAGCAGGGTGCAGAAAAGCGGCGGGCAGGCCAGCGGCCCCGTTTCCTTCATGCGGGTGTTCGACGCAGCAACGGAAGCGGTCAAGCAGGGAGGTCGGCGGAGGGGAGCGAACATGGGCATCCTCCGGGTGGACCACCCCGACATACTGGAGTTCATCGAGAGCAAGCTGGATGGCGGCATCACCAATTTCAACATCTCCGTGGGGGCCACCGACGAGTTCATGGAAGCGGTCAAGAAAGGCGAGAGGTACCCGCTGCGGGCTCAGCCCGGCTGGCCTGCGCCGGATGGGGGACGCTACAACGGAGGCGAGATCATCGGCTGGATGGACGCCCGAGAGGTGTTCGACCGCATAGTGAAATCCGCCTGGACCAGCGGAGACCCGGGTATGGTGTTCCTGGATCGGATGAACCACGGCCCTTCCAGCCCCACTCCGGAGCTACACCAGGTGGAAGCAACCAATCCCTGCGTGACAGAAGATACGTTCGTCATGACCTCAGAGGGGCCAAAACAGGTGCGCGACCTCATAGGTTTCGGGTTCAAAGTAATGGTGAACGGAAAACCATGGGATACGGCAGAAGAAGGTTTCTTCTCCACCGGGGTGAAAAAGGTCTATCGGATCACCACCAAAGAAGGTTTCGTGTTGAAAGCCACCGGCGACCACCCCGTCAGACGGGTCACGAGGCTCTCCAGGGAGAGAGTGGAAATGGAATGGGTCGATGTGAAAGATGTTAGGCTTGGAGACAGGCTCGTGTTGCACGATCACAGAGAAATGAGAGGATGGAGCGGAAAGTACAGCTTTGGAGAGGGGTATTTGCTGGGGCTTCTGGTAGGAGACGGTACGATAAAGAAAGACAGAACTGTGCTTTCCTCCTGGAGTGATACCCGCGGAGCCGAAGATGTAAGAAAACTGGCCATGCGATACGCACAACAGATGAAGCACAGAAAGGATTTCTCAGGTTGGCATAAAGTCGCAGGAAGAGATGAGTACCGTTTATCTACAGCCGCTCTTAGGGAACTCGCCATCGAGTTCGGCATGGCGCCAGGACACAAGGAAGTAAACGAAAGGGTAGAAAAGACTTCTTCGGAGTTTCACAAAGGATTCTTACGAGGGATTTTCGACGCCGACGGATCGGTGCAGGGCTCCCAGGAAAAAGGCATCAGCATTCGACTATCCCAGAGCAACCTGAACACCCTCCAAACCGTCCAGCGGATGCTGCTCCGGCTGGGCATATTCTCCCGGATATACACCGACAGAAGACCCTCCGGCGAGGTGCGGTTGCCCGATGGGAAAGGGGGCAGCAAGCTGTACAGCATCAAACCCCAGCACGAGTTGGTCATATCCAACGAGAACATCCGACGATTTGCCGACATCGTTGGGTTCGGCGACACAGACAAACAAAGCAAACTGAACACGCTCCTCAGCAACTACAAACGGAACCTGAACAGGGAACGTTTTGTGGTAGAGGTGGAGAGGATAGAATTCTTCGGCGAGGAGGAGGTGTACGATCTTCAGGTGCCGGGAATCAACGCTTTCGACGCCAACGGGTTCTACGTCCACAACTGCGGCGAACAGCCGCTGTACCCCAACGAAGCGTGCAACCTGGGTTCGATCAACCTCGGGCTCTTCGTGAAGGACGACATCGAATGGCCCGGCAACCCAGACACAGACATAGATTGGGACTCTCTGGCCAGCACGGTCCACACAGCGATCCGGTTCCTGGACGACGTGATCGACGTCAACCCGTACCCGCTGCCGGAGATCGACGAGATCGTGAAGGCAAACCGGCGGGTTGGATTGGGCGTGATGGGCTGGGCGGACATGCTCTTCAAGCTGGGGATACCCTACGATTCGCCAGAAGGGATCGCCCTGGCCGACCGGGTAATGGGCTTCGTCAACGACGAAGCGATCAAGGAGACCCAGCGTCTGGCAGAAGAGCGAGGGCCTTTCCCGGCATGGCCCCACAGCATCTACAAGGACGACAAACCGCGCCGGAACGCGACGGTCACCACCATCGCCCCCACCGGCTCCATCAGCATCATTGCCAACGCCAGTTCCGGCATCGAGCCGCTCTTCGCCCTGGCATACCAGCACAAAGTGCAACAATCCGACGGATTCAAGCGGGTGCTGAACATCGTCAACCCGGTCTTCGAGGAGATGATGAAGAAGCTGGGCTACTACAGTGAAGAACTGATGGCTGAAGTGGCGAAACACGGCACGTTGAAGCACACCGATCTTCCAGAGGAAGTGAAGCGGGTCTTCAAAACCGCCCACGAGGTCACGCCGGAGTGGCACGTGAACATGCAGGCAGCATTCCAGCGTCACGTGGAGAACGCCGTCTCCAAGACGGTCAACCTCCCGAACAAAGCCACCGAGGAAGACGTGGCGAAAGTCTTCCTCCAGGCTTACGACACCGGATGCATGGGGATCACCATCTACCGGGACGGTAGCAAGAGCGTGCAGGTGCTGAACGCGGGAGTCAAAGAAAGCAAGAAAGAATCGGAAAGCACAGGTGACACCGATCTTTTCTCCACCAACCCGAAGCCGCGCCCGGAGATCATGCACGGGATCACCTACAGAAAACCAACCCCTCTGGGCACAGCGTTCATCACCATAAACTCCGACGCAGCGGACGGCGAGCCCTTCGAAGTCTTCATGAACGTGGGCAAGGCCGGCAGCGACACCGCCGCCGTCTCCGAAGCCATAGGGAGGCTGATTTCACTGATCTTGAGGCTGCCATCCCCGGTGAGCCAAACCCGCAGATTGCAGTTCGTGGTGGACCAGCTGTTCGGCATCGGAGGAGGCAGGCCGGTAGGGTTCGGAAACAAACGGATAAAATCGCTGCCGGATGCCGTGGCGCAGGTGCTCATGGATTACCTCGACAAGAAGGCGAAAGGGTTGCTGGATGTGCCGCCGTCGGCACAAGAGGAAGACGAAGCCTCTACGATGACCCTTTTCTCGCTTAATGTCGGAGGAGAGGGAAAAGCAGAACAACTTGCCTTGCCGGAAACCCCTGTGGCGGAAAGCAACAACGGAGATGGGGGATTGCCGGAAGGAGTGGTGGGAGAGATATGCCCATCGTGCGGCGAGCCTACCTTGATCATCGAAGAAGGATGCAAGAAGTGCTACTCCTGCGGATACAGCGAATGTGGATGAAACGGCAGGAAACACAAAAGCGGGGAAGGGCATCTTCCCCGCTTTTGTGATATGGGCCGTGCAGGACTCGAACCTGCAACCCTCTGCTTAAAAGGCAGCAGCTCTACCATTGAGCTAACGGCCCTCGCAGGCAAAGTATACAACTTGCCCGGCTGTGTTGTCAATCCAACGAGACCGAATTTTTCAATACCCCCTACCTATGCCGCGATAGACGAATCCCAGCCGCTTCATCTCCTCCGGATTGTACACATTCCTGCCGTCGATCATAACCGGAGGCTGATGCATCACGCTGGCGATCCTCGCCATATCGAGGTTCTTGAATTCGTTCCACTCGGTAACGAGGATCACCGCATCACAACCGCTGGCGAGGTCGTATGGATCGGAAGAAAGCTTGACCTCCGGCAGGACGTTTCGGGCAACTGGACCGGCCACAGGATCGTATCCTTTCACCGTAGCTCCTTCGTGCGAAAGAAGGTGAGCGAGATCCACCGACGGCGCCTCCCGCATATCGTCGGTGTTCGGCTTGAATGAAAGCCCCAGCAGCCCAACGACCTTGTCCCTAAGGCTCCCACCAAGGAGATTCCTCAGCATATGCACGACCTTCCTCCTCTGGTCCCGGTTGATCTCCATAACCGCCCTGAGGAGCTGAGGATGAGTGCCGTGAATCAAAGCCATGTATTCCAGGGCTTTCACATCCTTCGGGAAACAGGAACCACCGAACCCCAACCCGGCATCGAGGAAATAGTGCCCTATCCTCTTATCGTATCCCATCCCGGCAGCGACTTCTTTCACGTCGGCACCGAGTTTCTCGCATATCGAGGCGATTTCGTTGATGAACGAAATTCTGGTGGCGAGAAAGGCATTGGAAGCATATTTTATCATCTCGGCAGTTCTCAGATCGGTGATGACAATGGGAGCACGCAACGGGAGATACAATTGAGCCACTTTTTCCGCAGCCTCTCTATCGAGGGACCCAAGGACCACCCTATCCGGGTTAAGAAAATCGCTTATGGCATTGCCTTCGCGCAGGAATTCGGGATTCGATACCACCGAAAAGGGAATCGGCTCAGGTTGCTTCTTGCTCACGATATCGGCAACCCAATCACCAGTGCCTACAGGCACCGTACTCTTGTTGACTATTGTCAGCGGATGTTTCATCGTTTCTGCAATACTTTCCGCTGCCATCCTCACGTACCGCAGGTCGGCTTCCCCGTCCACGCCGGAGGGAGTGCCGACGGCTATGAAGACGAACTCTGCCTCTTCGAGTCCTTCCTCATAGGAAGTCGTGAACGACAACCTCCCGGCTTCCACGTTCCTGGAAATCATCTCCTGGAGCCCTGGCTCGTAAATGGGAACGCCGCCGGATTTCAAAGTCTCGATTTTGCTTTTGTCGATATCGAGGCACGTAACCTTGTTTCCGAGATCTGCAAAGCAGGTTCCAGTAACGAGACCGACATATCCCGTACCTATGATCGTGATCCTTTTCATGGAACTCCTCCCAGCAATGATTCGAAGCCTTTCAGCTACAAAGTTCGAGGTTCATCCTGGGAAAGGCTAGCCTGGACCTTTCCCCAGTTGATTTGCTCTCTCCACATGTAGTAAGCCCCAAGGGCGGTAATGGGCAGCCAGAGTGCAGCGTGAAGCACAAGGGTGTAAGCGGTAGCGAGCACCCTGGGCACACCAAAAGTCGCCAGCACCTCTATCCCCGGCAGATCGAAAGTGCCCACATATCCCGGCGAGGAAGGAATGGTGGTCGCCAGGTTGACGATTCCGTTCATCAACATCAACACATAGAACGGAACCGAGAATGGAAACGCGTGCATCACGAACCAGTATTTGACGGTCTCCGCAAGCCACACGAGCACAGAAGTAAAGAAGATCATCGCGAGATCGACCGGACTTCTGAGGGAATGCAGGCCGGTCAAAAACCTTTCCACAAGCCCGTCCACACTTTCCCCGATCTTCCCGGGAAGGCGTGGAAGAACATATTTTCTGTAGTTACTCTGTGTCCAATCAGGAGACATGGCTATGACAAAGAAGACGAACAAAGCACCCAGGAAGAGAAAGCTTGCGAAGATCACAAGCCTCTGTAAATTGAGCGGCATCGGGACGAAGGGAAGAGTCAAGAACACGAATAGCAGCATTACCAACCCATCGAAAATCCGCTCCACGATGATGGTCGCAAGGCTCGCACTTATGCTGACCCCCTCGTTCCGCTTCAAAACGTAAGCCCTCAGGAGTTCCCCTGCCCTTGCCACGTAGATGTTATTCCCCATGTATCCTATCGTCACCACAGGGAACAACCTCTTGACCGGGATGCCTTTAATCCTCCTGAGGAGGTAGTGCCAGCGCCATGTTCGGAGGACAACGGCCAGGAAGTACACGAGGATGCCGGGCACCAGCCACCAGTACTGTGCATGCAGCAGATTCTGGTACACATCCTTCAGATGCAAGCCCTTGAGCGCCTCGTAAAGAAAAAAGGCGCTTATCGCCATCCCGATCCATACCAGCAGTTTTTTCTTCTTCATCCCGATAGCTCTTATGCCCCTTATTACGTGAAACGAACGATCCAAGTATAACTTGGGTCGTTCGTCGAGACAAATGTACAGAAATCAAATCCGTCAAGAGAAGAATTTAGACTCCACAGGCTCAAGCCGTGACAGCCTCTTCCAACATTACACCAAGGATCTTCTCCATCGCCATAGTATGGCTGCAATATCCTCTTTGGGCAAAGAAATCACAAGTACAGTGCCAGCTGCCTTGATCGTAAGTCACGGTGTGAGTACTGTTGTTACCCCTGAACTCCGCTTCGAAGGACTTGAAAGTTATCCTCTCCGGCTCTTCCGCATACTGTTTGGCTTTCGCTACTTTTCCAGCTAAAGTAGAATCCATCAGGCAACCTCCTCTTTCGGTGATAACTTATAAACAAAAAGGACACCAAGAGCCACCTCTCAGTGTCCTACCAAGCACATCTCTGTTTCTCTCGTAGAGGCTGTTTGTTCTTATACACCTTCCATCCCCTGCCTGTTCCGTAAATAGAGCGCCGACACCCGCCTTTGGGTAGGCGATGGCAATGCCATCGCCTACCCAAAGTGACAAAGACCCGTGACACCTACCTGCAAAAATCTGCGTTCATCAGCGCCCCGTTTTCGTCCTTATGGGCGAGCTACCGCTCATGACATCTGCTGAGTTATTCCAACTATAACAAAATACCATCATTTTCGTCAAAACAGGCACAGGGGATGTGTGCTGGGAGTGGATTTTACAGTTCGTTTATCATTGACGAAATACACTTTATATCGTATAATAGTTGTGTGGTGTGTAGTGTTGCTTTTTCCGCGCGTCGGACACCTCACGTGGAAGCCCCTCTTCAACGCACCAGTATCGAGCAGGGGAACCGAGCAACAGTTAGTTTTCTTACCGTGAAACGCAGGTAAGTTCTTTGTGCAAGGAGGTCCTTATGTCGCACAGAAAGCACAAACTATCTCCTATAAGCTCGATAGTCGCCGTTATTGCCGTTGCCGCAATAACGCTATCGACCATCTCTGCCGTCGTTCCTGCATTTTCTGCAACGAACGAAGAAAACTCGAGCTGCAACAGCCAATTCGTTCCTCCGGATTTCATAGCCGGATTATGGAGCAACCTCCTTCAGCCTCCCCAGATGCCCCGGGCGAGCAACCTCTCCGATGGCGGACCGGTTCTCACCCTGGACAAGAAAGGTCACGACGAGACGGCAGGCGGATCGGATTCCGATACGGTCCTCGCGGGATCCGGTGACACGGTAGTCTGGGACATAACCGTAGGGAATTCAGGCGACACAGCGGTGAACTCACTGAGAGTAACGGACACCCTTCCGTCGAATTTCTCCGCGACTTCGGCCAGCCACGGAGGTGTAATAACCAACGGGCAGGTCATCTGGGTAACCGGGCCCCCGACGGTTACGCTGAACCCGGGTGATTCTGCCACTCTCATGGTCACCGGCACGGTTTCGAACTGTCAGACCGCCACCACCAATCTGGTGGAAGCGAGTTACGGCACCACCTCCACCGTCACCGATACCGCCACGCTCAAGACAGAGCCGGAATTCACCACGTTGGATTCCAGCGGTAACCTGAGCGTATGCGGCGGCACCATCACCGTCAGCATGTACAACGATGGACCTCCGGCGCAAAACGCAGTTCTGACCGACGCCTTGCCGTCCGGCTTCGAATACGTTAGCACAGAAATATCTTCCACCGCGCCGGTAACCGAACCAACGGCCGGGGACACGTCGCCGGTATGGCACTGGGACGAACTTCCAACGGGCAGCATCACGCTGACTTTCCGGGTGCGGACGCAAAGCACGTCCGGCTCCTGCACCGATCCGGGAAGCTCCGTGACCAATTCCCTCGATCTCGAGTATAGAGACACGTGCACCAACACTTTCACGGCCAACGATACCAGCACCATCTCGGTAACTCACCCATCGCTTTCTGCCAGTCTATCTCCGGTCAAGCAGAGCGCGGATTCCGGAGACACGGTACAGTGGACTGCAACGGTGACCAACACGGGAGACGCCCCGGCAACGAACGTGATCATCACCGACACCGTGGGCAGCGGGTTCGGCGCGGTTTCCGCAGGCAACGGGAACAGTGGAAGCGAATCCAACTCTCCGGTGATAAGCGGCAACGTTGTGACGTGGACTCCGGCCATCACCATACCAGCCGGAGCGGTGTGGCAAGCTGTGATAACGGCCACCGTAAGCCCGACTGGCTCGCATACAAGCACCTTGAGCGCAACAGGCTCCTGTACCGCGGGGTGCACCTATTCGTCCAACACAGGCGAGGCCCACGTGACATTGCTCCACGAATTCTCCAAGCAACCTGCCGCTCAATCCCATACCATAGGGGAAACGCTGACTTTCACCGTGACACTTTCCTTGCCCGATCAGGATGCGGTCTACACCTCCACGATCATGACCGATGCCCTTCCCACCGGAATCGGATACCTGGATTCACACATGGAACTGACGACGGATGGAGACGGTGGAGAAGGAGGCCCGATAACCACAACCGTTTCTCCTTCACAGGTCCCTGTAAGCGGAGCAAGCGGGAACATAGTATGGTCTCTGGGGGACATCAGTGGAACGGTCTCCGCCACAGCAGTGATCACCGGTGTGATCCAGGACGTCTCCCACAATCAGACCGGGATAACGGACACCAACGTCGTTACAGTCACCTACACGGACGATGGATATCCTTATTCCTTCACACGGACTGCGGACGTCTCCATCGTAGAGCCAAAGCTGCAGCTGCTCAAAGCCGCCGATCCCGCCTCCGACCTCGATGCAGGGGATACAGTGACGTTCACCCTTACACTGACCCATGAAACCAACAGCACAGCCGACGCCCACGACGTGGTGATCACCGACACCCTGCCATCCGGCTTGACGTTCGTCACCCAAACCAACACCCTCAGTGCCACTTTCACCCAGGTTGGCCAAGTGATGACCTGGACGCTGGATGCCCTGCAGGTGGGCAGCGGAGGTGTGTTCACAGTAGAGGCGCGGCTCGACGACGACGTAAATCCCTCCAGCGGCTACGTGAACGAAGCCGCTGCCTCGTGGACGTCCCTTGCCGGGGACGTCTCCGGAGAGCGAAGTTACAGAGACGAGGCTTCCGCCACCGTTACGACCAGAGCGGTCACCGTTCAGAAAGACCGAATGGGCACAAATGCAATCCGTCACATGGGGGATACCGTGAGCTACACCATCACCGTCGGGCTGCCCGAAGGCACGGTGAACAACCTCGTAGTGACGGACACTCTGGACGCAGGGTTGATTTACCTCGACAGCGGCAAAGCAAGCGGCCCGGGCGGGACGCCATCTCCGACGGTTAGCAGTCCGAACGATGGGTCCTCCCCCGTTTCCGTCGTCTGGGACTTCGGCACCGTGAACAATCCGCCCCCTGGGAGCAACATCGTGATGACCATGACAGCGCGCGTCTCCGATGCCTCCACCGTTCACGACAACAGTTCCCTGGACAACGACGCATCTCTCACGTACACGAACAAGGACGGTTCGACCGAATCCGCGGCAGACACCGGCACAGACGAAGCCGTCACAGTTACCATCCCGGCTCTAACGGTCGAGAAAACTGCCAGCGTCGACAAAATAGCTCCGGAAGAAGTGTTTACCTACTACGTCACCGTGAGGGACGTCGGACATGCCCCTGCCAGTGGGTTGACGATAACCGACACTCTACCATCGGGGCAATTCGAATATCAGAACGGAAGCAGTAAACTCAATGGCGTTGCCGTTTCCGATCCGACCACCAGCACGGACACTCTGGTGTGGGACCTGGGAACCACGATCTCCGGCACGAGCGCCGTGACCCTATCCTTCCAGGTAAAAGCCACGGGCACCATCACCAAAGGAGAGAACTTCGTGAACACCGCCCTTGCCACGGCAAGGGATCCTGAGGGGAACCTGATCCCCGCCGACAACAGCTCCCACGTCCCGGCCGACACCGACGCAGACGACACAGACACGGCCACGGTCCAGGGAGCTCCCGGGGAAATAGGAGATCTCGTGTGGGAAGACATGAACGGCAACGGATTACAGGACATCGGCGAAGGAGGAGTGTCCGGGGTGATCGTTTCCCTGTACAACCCGGGCTCTGACAACGTGCCCGGTGGAGGAGACGATACTTTGCTCTACACCACCACCACGAACTCGAACGGACAATACAGCTTCACAGGATTGCCCCAGGGATACTACTACGTGAAAGTGGATCTGCCCACAGGATATCACTTCACGACGCAAAACGCCGGTAACGACGCGTTGGATAGCGATGCAGATCCATCCACAGGCGTCATGGAAGTCACCCTGGTCGATACGAACACCCCGGAACAAACCTGGTGGGACGCCGGACTCTACAGAACTGCAAGCCTCGGCGATCTGGTCTGGGAAGACACGAACGCGAACGGACTCCAAGATGCAGGAGAATCCGGCGTGTCCGGAATACAGGTGAACCTGTACGAAGGAAGCGGATGCTCCGGGACCGCTCTGATGACCACCACGACCGACAGCACAGGACACTACACTTTCTCGAACCTTTCCCCCGGTACTTATTCGGTGAAGTTCCTGAAGCCGTCGAACTACGTCTTCACACTGGCCGACCAGGGAGGAGATGAAGCCAAAGATAGCGACGCTGATACAAGCACCGGGTGCGCTTCCGGCATATCGCTGGTATCCGGAGCCACCGACACCACCTGGGATGCCGGTATATACAAATCCTCGTCCCATCTGATGGATCCTCCTTCCGGCAGGAAAGTGGCAAGAGGCGTCTCGAGCGACGTGTACGAATGGACTCAGGTGTGGATAAACAACGGGAATTCCACAGCAGAGAACGCGATAATCGTCGACCCGATACCGGCCGGATCCACCTACGTGCCCGGCTCCCTTACCTGCGACGCAAGGGGTAGCTCGGTCACCACATTCTGCGGATACGACACGGCCCATGACAGGGTGGTATGGCAGGGATCCATAGGCCCAGACCTTGGAGCCACCAACGCCGACGATGCGCAAAACGAGGTGGTGATCACGTTCAGGACTCAAACGAACCTTGGTTACGCATCCAACCAGGCCATGGCTTACTGGGACGAAAACGGAGACGGAGTGCTCGATTCCAACGATCCCAATGTCAACAACGACACCCCTGCCATGTCCGACGATCCCGGCACATCGGAGCAGGGAGACGCCACCGTGATTCCCGAACCCAGCACCTTCTTCATGCTGCTGTTCGGGTTGATGCTTCTGGCGTGGGTCGCCCAGAAAAAGAAGCTCGCAACCCGGGGATGATAACGCATCCGGATCACATCCAAAAGAGCGGCAGATAAACCTGCCGCTCTTTTTCCTTTCCGCTTTTCAGAGACGCAAGGAGCAGTTCGCCCATCCCTTTCCGGCAATGATTCGTCGACCCGATA
>CAZEXY010000033.1:17534-21268 GCA_964516345.1 uncultured Anaerolineae bacterium | reverse complement strand
CATCAAGTGGCTGCCAGACGTAAGACATCCGGTAAGAAAAGGTCTTCCATGAAGAAAGGCTCCCCGGGCCTCCCGAAACTCCAGGGATGGCACGCCGGGGTGTTTTTGTTTGCCGTTGCTTTCGTACTTTTCGTGAGCCTTCTGGTGCCGAAGAGGGGCTATATCACGGATTGGATGGTCAGACAGGTGATGGCTGCTTTCGGCATCGGTGGATATCTCGTGCCGATTTTGTTCGGTTGGGCTGGCGCGATGTTCATCGCCAGGGAGGTTCGAGACAGGAGCAGACTTCGGTGGAAGCCGTTCGTTGGATTCTTCGTGGTGTTCGTCTCCGTAGAAGCTTTTTTCGCCGTAGCTTCCGAAGGAGCTGGGGGATACTTTGGAAACGGCTTGTGGGTAGCGCTCGACGAATCCTTTGGCCCGGCTGGAGCAGCTTCGATTTTGGCGTTCATGGCTGCTTTTGGGATCGTCTTGATGTTCGACGTGCCTCCGGGGAGGCTGTTTGCGTTCCTTACCGGACTTCCGGCTGCCATCAGGAACAGGTTTCACCGCTCTTCGGAAGAACCCGAATCTCTATTTCCCACGGAGGAAAAGGGGGAGACTTCGGCTCCTTTGTTGAAGAAGCTCGTAGGTAAACTGCGGGAGGAGAAAGAAGGAGGTCAGGAGGAGGAGAAGCTCGTTCCAAGGATCATCGGAGCGGGAGGGAAGAAAGAGGGGAAAGAGAAGAAAGCCCCCAAACCCGAGCCCCGAAAACCTGCCGCGCCGACCGTGCCTCCTGTGCAGGTGACGGATACGGGTCAGGTGTGGCAACTGCCGAAAATCGAGGACATCCTCGAGGAGGCGACCGAATCCCAGATCAACGAGGAGATGCTTAGGGAGCGGGCCAGGATAATCGAGGAAACACTGCTTTCCTTTGGGGTTCCGGTACAGGTCGTTGAGGTCAATAGAGGACCTACCGTCACCCAGTTCGGCGTCCGACCCGGGTACGTGGAAAAGAGGACGAGCTCCGGCAAGGTGGAACGGGTCAAGGTGAAGGTGTCGAAGATCCAATCCCTGGCCAACGATCTCTCTCTTGCCCTGGCGGCCGCTCCGCTAAGGATAGAAGCTCCAGTGCCCGGCAAGTCGATCGTCGGCATTGAGGTGCCTAATCTTCAGGTTTCCCTCGTATCGCTGCGAGGGATCATGGAGTCGGAACAGTACGTCCGCATGAAATCCCGGCTGCGTCTTCCGCTTGGGCGGGACGTGTCCGGAACCCCCGTGGTGGCGGACCTCACGAAGATGCCACACCTGCTGGTGGCCGGAGCTACGGGATCCGGCAAGTCCGTTTGCATCAATTCCATCCTCGTATCGCTTCTGCTCACGAACACACCGGAAACTCTGCGCTTGTTTCTGGTCGATCCCAAGCGCGTCGAATTAACCGGGTACAACGGGATCCCTCACCTGATCGCCCCTGTGGAAGTCGAGCCAAAACAGGTGGTCAAATCCCTTCGGTGGATGGTCGGTGAGATGGATAGGCGTTACCGCTTGTTCGCTGAGGTGGGTGTTCGGGACATCGAGCGGTTCAACAAAAAAGCCTCGACAACCGGTAAGAAACCTCTTCCTTACATTTTGCTGGTGATAGACGAGTTGGCCGATCTAATGCTTGCATCACCGGACGAGGTCGAAAATCAGATCACGAGGCTTGCCCAGATGGCAAGGGCCACCGGGATACATCTGATCATAGCGACGCAGCGCCCCAGCGTCGACGTAGTCACCGGCCTGATAAAGGCCAATTTCCCGGCGAGGGTGGCGTTTGCCGTAACGTCGCAGGTTGATTCGAGGGTGATTCTTGATATGCCAGGCGCAGAGCACCTGCTTGGACGAGGGGACATGCTCTTCATGGCTCCTGATTCCAGCAAGCCTGTGCGGCTTCAAGGCGCTTTCGTGTCCGATGTGGAGATACGGAGGACGGTGAGATACTGGAAAGGGATACGTGGGGAGACGCCCGAGCATTCCTCCGAGGCACCAGGGGAGGAGAGAGCACCCATGAGCCCTCTTTGGGAGGAACTGAAAGAAGAGCCGAAGAGGGATGTCCTTTTCGACGATGCGGTCGAGGTGGTGCGGAAAAGCGGCAGGGCTTCCATCTCTTTGCTCCAGAGGAAGCTCAGGATAGGGTATACCAGGGCGGCACGCTTGATAGACCAGCTGGAGGAAGCCGGGATCGTCGGACCTGACGAAGGGGTGAAGGGACGTAAAGTGCTGGTCGACGGAGACAACGAATGACGATGAGCGCCTCTGGCTCTGCCCTCTGTGGCGCTGGGTGCGCCGCGAACCTCGAGCACAGATAGAGTGGACTGCAACTCGATCCACAAGGGCATGGGTGGCGGCTGTGGCTTGCGCCGGCGTTTTATTTGAAGGCGTTTTACCTGCATGGTAAAATGCATTCGCTTTTTGTGGAGGTGGAAATGCAACGACTCTGGACGCCGTGGCGCATGGCATACATAAAGCAAGAGCCAAAGAAATCAGGCTGCATCTTTTGCGAAAAGATAAAAGCCGGAGACGACCGCAAAGAACACGTCATCTGGAGAGGGAAGCAAGCTTATATCACTTTGAACCTTTATCCCTACAACAACGGTCACCTTATGGTGGTCCCTTACCAGCATTCGCCTTCCCTCGAAGACCTTCCCCCTGAAACCATCCTCGAAATCGGCGAGTTGATCAATTTCAGCCTTCGTTTGCTCCGGGGGGCGCTATCGCCGGATGGTTTCAACATCGGGGTCAACATCGGCAAGTTCGCGGGGGCGGGTGTGGAAGAGCACGTTCACATTCACGTAGTGCCGAGGTGGAGCGGGGACACGAATTTCATGACCGTTTCGGCGGAAACCCGTGTGATTCCGGATTGGATAGACGATACTTACGATACACTGAAGAAGTTCATGGACGAGCACCCCGAAGTCCTTCCGAAGTGACCTTGCGGGTGCTCATGGGTGAGTGCGTTGAAAAAGGCAGTGAGGCCTTCGACTCAAGGAGGGAGAAATGAAACTTTCTCGTGTTGCAGTAATCGGTGCCGGACAGATGGGAAACGGCATCGCGCAGGTCTTCGCTCAGGCTGGCTACGATGTTACCATGATCGACGTGGTGCCGGATGCGCTCGACAAAGGTATTTCGGCCATTGAAAGGTCTTTGGGCAAATTCGTCGACAAGGGCAGGATCACCGCCGAGCAGAAAGCGGAGATCCTCGGCCGGATTTCCACGTCTCTGAGCTTGGACGATGCTGCGCCTGCTCAGTTCGTGGTGGAGGCCGTGGTGGAGAACGCCGATGTCAAGGCCAAGGTCTTCTCCAGGCTCGACGAGATAACCGACCCCGATGCCATCCTTGCTTCCAACACCTCTTCCATCTCCATCACCAAGATAGCGTCTAACACCAACCGTCCCGACAAGGTGATAGGGATGCACTTCATGAATCCTGTGCCGATCATGAAGCTCGTGGAGGTGGTAAGGGGGATCGCGACCAGCGACGAGGTGACCGGATTCGTTATGAAGCTGGCGGAAGAGCTGGGGAAGACTCCGGTGGAGGTGAACGATTTCCCGGGATTCGTTTCTAATCGGATACTCATGCCGATGATCAACGAGGCTGTTTTCGCCTTGCAGGAGGGGGTGGCAAGCAAGGAGGCGATCGACACGGTTATGAAATTGGGCATGAACCACCCAATGGGACCGCTGACACTGGCCGATTTCATCGGCCTCGACACGTGTCT
>CAZEXY010000033.1:0-17434 GCA_964516345.1 uncultured Anaerolineae bacterium | reverse complement strand
ACGTCTTTGCTTGCCTGGGACGAGAGAACTTACATTCCGGAAAGCGCCCACGAGGCAAGGGCTCAGGTTCTGGGAAAGCTATCGAAAATGGCTTTCGAGCTATCGGTTTCGGACGAGATGGGACAGTACCTGGAAGAGCTCACGAAGGAGGAAGTCTTCCAGTCCCTGAGCGAGAAGGATCGAGCCAGCGTTTACTGGGTGAACCATGACTACAAGCGGTTCAAGGCTATACCTCCTGATCTTTTCGAGCAATACACCATAGACAGATCGAAGAGCGAATTCGCCTGGGAGAAAGCCAAGGCGGAATCCAACTTCGAGATGTTCCGACCTCATCTGGAGAAGATGGTAGATTATGCGAGGAGGTTCGCCGATATTTTCGGCTACGAAGAGAATCCTTACGACGCGCTCATAGAGGACTACGAGCCCGGCATGACCGCGCGAGAACTGAAGGAGATTATCGAGCCTTTGAGGAAAGACCTTGTGTCGTTCCTCCAGGAGCTTTTGAACGAGGGCGAACCACCGGATACATCCTTCCTGCAGGGACATTTCCCGAAAGAGAAGCAGAAGGAACTATCGACCCGCGCCCTGGAGGCCATGCACTACGATTTCAAAGCCGGCAGGCTCGACGTGTCGGCGCATCCTTTTACCACGAAGATCGGGCCTGGCGACGTCCGTATCACCACCAGGTATATCGAAACCGAGCTGCTGCTGGCGCTTTTCGGCAGCATGCACGAAGGCGGGCACGGCCTTTACGACCAGGGAATCGACAAGGACCTGACGTGGACGGGGATCGATACGGGGGCTTCGATGGGTATACACGAAAGCCAGTCGAGGTTGTGGGAGAACTACGTCGGCAGGAGCAGGGCGTTCTGGCAGTTCTTCTATCCGCAGCTGCAGGAGGTGTTTCCCCGGTTCGAGGAAGTGCCGGTGGAAAGCTTTTACAGAGCGGTCAACAAAGTGGAACCATCCCTGATCCGCGTCGAGGCCGACGAGCTTACCTACAACCTTCACATCATGCTGAGGTTCGAGTTGGAGGAAGGTTTGGTCAACGGCCGCGTCGAGGTGAAGGACCTTCCGGAACTCTGGAACGACGCTATGAATCGGTATCTCGGGGTTACGCCTCCGGATGACGCACACGGAGTCCTTCAGGATGTGCATTGGTCCGGCGGCATGATAGGTTATTTTCCTTCTTACATGCTCGGGAACCTCTATGCTGCCCAGATCTTCGCCGCTGCAAAGCGGGAGATACCTTCCTTGGAGGAGAAGATAGCCTCCGGCGATCTCCTCACGTTGAGGGAGTGGTTGAGGGAAAAGATACATCGTTTCGGCAGGATGTACGCTCCCAAGGATATTCTGGAGAAGGCAACGGGAGAAGGACCGAACCCGAACTATTTCCTCGAGTACGTGAGGGACAAATTCTCGGACGTCTATCGATTGTGACCCGCTAGGGATGTCATTACTGGCGGAGGCGCAGAGGGGATTTGGAGAATCCTCTGCGCCTTTTTCCTTCGTATACTCAATGGGAGGAATATCGTCTTTGGGCAGGATAAAGTGCGTTTTCTTCGATCTCGACGAGACTCTGTATCCCCGCGATGCAGGGGTAATGCAGGCGATACGAGACAGGATCGAGGAGTTCATGGTTTCCAGGTTGAGGATGGAGCCGGAGGAGGCGGACTCTTTGAGGCGGGAATTCCTCCGGAAGTACGGCACCACGCTGGCCGGGTTGCAGAAGCATTTTGGCGCGCTTGTGGACGAGAGAGAGTATCAGGAGTTCGTGCATGAAATCCCTTTGGACGATCTGCTGAAGCCGAACGAGAAACTTGCAGGGGCGCTTCGTTCGATCGGCGCAATGAAGGTCGTGTTCACCAACGCTTCCAGGGAACATGCCGAAAGGGTGTTGAGGGCGCTCGGCATCGAAGATCTGATGGACGGGATCATAGACATCGAGAGCCTTGGATACGTCAACAAGCCCAACATCGAGGCTTACGAAAGGGCTCTGAAGATAGTCGGCGTCGAAGGAAAGGAAAGCGTTCTGGTGGAGGACAACGTCCCGAACCTGCTCCCTGCCAAGAAGCTCGGCATGTACACCGTGCTCGTGGATGGGTACAAAGTGCCGGGAGTCGATTTCGTCATACATGATGCTGCGGAGATCGCCGAGGTGCTGAAGGAGCTGGAGGAAGATGGCTGAATCCGGAACTCTGACGGATTCCCAGCTGGTCAAGAGGTGCATCGAAGGAGATGAAAAGGCGTGGGATGCTATAGTGGATCGGTACATGCGACTGGTGTACTCCATCCCGTTGAGCTATGGCGCATCCCGTGAAGATGCTGCCGACATCGCTCAGGAAGTCTTCCTGCGTCTTTTCGAGAACTTAGGGAAGTTGAAGGATGCTTCTCGCCTCGCCGCGTGGTTGAAGACCACCACCCAGAGGGAGAGCTGGAAATGGTTGAAGAAATGGAATCGGGAGATCAGCGTGGATTGGGATGGGGAGGCTTCGGCGGTGGCAGATCCTCACAGCGTGGACGATCTGGCCGATCGGATAGAACGTTATCAGGCTTTGAAGGAAGCGATGATGCTGCTGGGAGAAAGGTGCAGACGTTTGTTGAACATGCTTTTCTACCGACAGCCCAAGCCTTCGTACAGGGAGATATCTGAGGAAACCGGCATACCCGAAGGCGCTATAGGCCCGACGAGGGCGAGATGCTTGAAGAAGCTGAAGAGGATAATGGAGGGTGGGCGATGAGCAGGCCTAAAGTTTTCGTTTCCAGGCGAATTCCTGCGGCTTCCCTGAAACCGCTGTTGCAGGAGTGCGACGTCGACGTGTGGGAAGACGAGCTACCTCCTCCTTACGAGATACTTCTGGAAAAGGTTAGAGGTACGGATGGGATAATTTCCCTCCTGACGGATAAAATCGATGCAAATTTGATGGATGCTGCCGGGAAGCAGCTGAAAGTCATCAGCCAGTACGCGGTTGGGGTGGACAACATAGATCTGGAGGCGGCCACACAGAGGTGTATCGTGGTCGGACACACCCCGGGAGTGCTTACCGAAAGCACTGCCGATCTCGCCTTCGGCTTGCTCATGGCGGCCGCCAGGAGAATCGTTGAGGGATACGAGTACGTCAAGGCCGGAAAATGGCGAACATGGCATCCCCTTCTTCTGCTCGGCGTCGACGTACACGGATCGACCCTCGGTATCGTCGGAATGGGAAGGATAGGGCAGGCCGTGGCTCGACGGGCGTCCGGATTCGGGATGAAGGTGCTTTATTACAACCACAGGCCGAAAGAAGTGAGAATCCCGGGCGTGGAAGCCGAGCAGGTGGATCTGGAAACGCTTTTGCGGAGATCGGATTTCGTCAGCATACACACGCCGTTGACCGAAGATACACGCCACTTGATCGACAGGCGTGCTTTCGAAATGATGAAGCCGACGGCCGTACTCGTGAACACGGCGCGTGGAGGTATCGTGGATACGGAGGCGTTGTACGAGGCATTGAAGTCCGGACGGATAGGGTACGCTGCCCTGGACGTGACCGACCCGGAGCCGCTTCCACCCAATCACCCGCTCCTTTCCCTTCCGAATGTGATAGTTGTGCCCCACATCGGGAGTGCCAGCACCACGACCCGCACCAGAATGGGTGATCTGGCGGTGTCGAACCTCCTTTCCGCATTAAAAGGGAAGCGACCTCCCCACGTGGCGAACCCAGAAGTGCTGGACCGCCCTGAATGCAGGTGAAGCGTCCGTTTTCGTCCGGAGGAGATTTCCTGCTCGGCGCCACCTCCTACGTTCTCGAAGCCGGCCTGGTGGAGAACGCCGAGTACCTTCGGGGAATCGTGGATGACATGGAACTCGTCCTTTTTCACACTCCGGAGGCTTCCAACCTTCCGGACGCAGACGAGATAGAAAGGCTGGTGAAGGTGAAGCTGGACTCCGATTTCGGGTACACAGTCCACCTCCCGGTGGACATATCGCCGGAGCCGGAAAGCAAATCGCTGGATCTTGCAAAGGAGGTCGTTCGATCCACATTGCCCCTCGAACCGAGGGCGTTCGTCCTTCATCTGAATGGACGCAGACTTTCCCCTGAACCTTCTGCGGGCGAACTGGCTTCATGGAGGAATGGAGCTATGAAAGCCGTTGCAGAATTGTGCGACTCTGTCGGCGACCCTTCCCTCATAGCCATCGAGAATCTCGAGCGGTGGCCCCCGGAGTGGTTCCTTCCGATGCTGGATCTCCTGCCGGTGAGCCTGACCGTGGACGTTGGACATCTCTGGGTGCAGGGGCGCGATCCCGTTCCGTACATCAAGCGCTGGATTTCCAGGATCAGGGTGGTGCATCTTCACGGTGTGCGCCGTTCCGATCATGTCTCCCTTTCCTTCGTCGAAAAAGAGGAATTGTTGCGGGTTATGGGTGCTTTGAGACATTTCGAGGGTGTCCTGACTCTGGAGGTTTTCGGAATCGGGGATTTCGAAAGCTCACTGGAGGCATTGGAATCGTGCGGCTTCGGCGTTGCTCCTTGATTCGTCCCGAGGCGTATATTCCGTCGATTCTCGAACATTGGATATGACCGCACGTACCCCATTTGGGTTTTGAACTGAAGGTGTTTATAATTGTGGCATGTTCGAATTCAAAATAGAAGCAAAAGACGAAAGGAGTTCTGCCAGAGCCGGCGTGTTCGTGACTCCTCACGGAGACATACCCACACCTGTGTTCGCTCCCGTGGGCACTCAGGCTACGGTCAAAACCCTTTCCCCGGACGATTTGGTTTCGGTGGGAGCGAGATTGATACTCGCCAACGCATACCATCTCTACCTGCGGCCGGGACACGAGCTCATACGAGACCTTGGAGGGTTGCACAGGTTCATGAACTGGAAAGGCCCCATCCTGACGGATTCGGGAGGGTTTCAGGTGTTCAGCCTTGTGGATTTGCGTGATGTGGACGAGGACGGTGTGACTTTCCGTTCTCACATAGACGGATCCATGCATAGGTTCACGCCGGAGAAAGTGATGCAGATAGAAGAAGCTCTCGGCTCCGATATAGCCATGGTGCTGGACGAATGCCCGCCGCCGAAGGATAGGGGTTACAACGAGGAGGCTTTGAAGCGAACTCACTCATGGGCGATCAGGTGCCGGAATGCTCATCGCAGAGAAGACCAGGCTTTGTTTGGCATAGTACAGGGGGGAATATTCCCTGATCTTCGGGAAGCCAGTGCAAAGTTCGTGACATCCCTCGATTTCCAGGGATACGCCATCGGAGGGTTGAGCGTTGGTGAGACCAAGGAAGAGATGTACGCCACCCTCGACGCGACCGTCCCCCTGCTTCCGGAGGATCGCCCCAGGTATTTGATGGGAGTCGGAACCCCTGAAGACATCCTGGAAGGGGTGGAAAGAGGGATAGATTTCTTCGATTGCGTGTTCCCGACCAGGGTGGCGAGAAATGGAACTTTTCTGACGCACACCGGCAGGTTGAACATAAAGAACGCCAGGTTTACCGACGATTTGGAACCGATAGAACCCGGGTGTACGTGCTATACCTGCCGGAATTACAGCAGGGCTTACCTGAGGCATCTGTTCATGGCCAAGGAGACGCTGGGGTTGCGCCTTGCGACGATTCACAACATCCATTTCATGGAGAAACTGATGGCGGACGTGCGCAGGAGCATCAAAGACGGGACTTTCCTGGAGTTCAAGGAGTCTTTTTTGCTCGCATACAGATCGGGACAGTCGAAGGTTCGGCTTCCTGCAGAAGTCTCATGAACCGGGTCCTTTGACTGTGGGCAGTGAGCGTTGATTCGTCGACTTCGAGGACGTGTGGAGGTGAAATTGAAAACGGCTTTTCGTATATTCTTGGCTGTGGTGATCCTTTTCGTTGGGATAGCGATAGGGGCGAACCTCAAGTTCTTCTATAGAATCGCCCCGGAGTTGAGTTCTGCCGGCTCTACGGGCGCGCCTACGCTGACGCCGGAGAGCACTGTTTCCACCGGCGGTGGAATCCCTACTCCTGCCAGCGTGAAGGAGATCAAGGAGTCCTTCGGCATAGTCTGGGAAGCGTGGAAGGTGCTTTCGGAGAATTTCTACGGTACTCTCCCTTCACCGAAGGAAGCGGCTTACGACGCCATCAGGGGCATCGTTCAGGGGCTTGGGGATCCGTTTACGAACTTCTTTACCCCTAAGCAGGCAAAGCAGTTCGACGAGGATATGTCCGGAAAGTTTGAAGGAATTGGGGCGCTCGTAAAGCAGGCTGATGGCGGCGGAATCTTGATAGTCGAAACTTTTGAGAATTCCCCTGCCAGGAAAGCCGGCCTGCAAAAAGGGGATGTCATCGTTTCCGTTGACGGGAAGGATATAACGAAGATGTCGCTCGAGGAAGCGATCATGCTCGTCAGGGGGCCCGCGGGCACCACGGTCACGCTGACCATCAGACGCAAAGGGAAGGAGAAGCCCTTCGATGTCGAAGTCACCAGGGCCAAGATAGACATCCCGGTGGTCAAGAAGGAAATGCGTCCGGATGGGATTGCGTACCTGAAGCTCAACAGTTTTACCTCGAACTCGCCAAAACTGGTGCACGAGGCGCTCAAGGAACTTCTTGCCCGGCATCCAAAGGGGCTGATTTTCGACCTGCGTGGAAACGGAGGAGGATATCTGGATGCTGCAGTCTCCATCGGGAGCGAGTTCCTATCCGGAGGCGACATTTTGGTGGAGAGGTTCAAAGACGGGAAGGAGAACCACTACAAGGTCAAACCGAAGGGAATCGCCCGCAAGATACCTCTGGTCGTGCTGGTCGATGGCGGTACTGCGAGCGCAGCGGAGATAGTGGCGGGGGCTATCCAGGACGACAAACGGGGCGTTCTGATCGGAGAGAAGACTTTCGGCAAAGGATCCGTGCAGATCATAAAGAAGCTATCCGATGGATCCGAACTGAAGGTGACCATAGCACATTGGTTCACACCGAAAGGCAGGGCGATCCATGGGAAAGGGATTGAGCCGGATATAGTGGTGAAACTGACGCCGGAGGATCAAAAGGCCGGGAAGGATCCTCAGCTCGACCGGGCTGTCCAGTACTTGTTGACGGGGAAGTGATGAAAGAAGGCGTCAAGGTAGTTGCGACGAACCGAAAGGCATACCACGATTACTTCATAGAGGAGACGTATGAAGCAGGAATCGTTCTGACCGGAACGGAGATAAAGTCGGTCAGGGCGTCCCGTGTGAACCTGAAAGACGGGTACGTGACTTTCCGGGATGGGGAGGCGTGGCTGGTAAACGTGCACATTTCCCCTTACGAACACAGGGGGTACGCGGGGCACGATCCCACGAGGGACCGAAAGTTGCTCTTGCACAAGAAGGAGATCGATCGCCTTCAGGGAAGGGTCCAGGAAAAAGGATGGACGGTCGTTCCGCTCAGGATGTATTTGAAGAACGGCAGGGCCAAGGTCGAGATTGCCCTCGTTCGGGGAAAGAAGAAATACGACAAACGCCAGGCTATAGCCAGGAGAGAACATGAAAGGGAGATTCGCAGGGCTTTCAAGGAATGGAACAGATAGCCTTGCCGGGAGGACGATGGGATAATGATCCGGCTTTCTTCTGAAGACAAGAAGAGATGTATCTCGTTTCTGCAAGACATCGTCAGGATACCGAGTCTTTCCGGGCAAGAAGGCGCTGTGGCTCAGCGGATAGCCGAGGAGATGGAATCCGTCGGTATCCAGGACGTTTGGGTGGACAAGATAGGGAACGTCATCGGCAGGATAGGGAGTGGATCCGGGAAGAAGCTCTTGCTGGACGGTCACATGGATACCGTGGCCCCGGGGGATCTATCCTCCTGGGACTACGACCCATTCGGCGCCGAAATCGTCGACGGCGTTCTCTACGGCCGTGGATCGATGGACATGAAAGGTTCCCTTGCTTCTATGATCTACGGAGTGAAAGCTCTGTTGGATTCGGGTATCGAGATAGGTGGAGACCTGTACCTGGCGATCGTGGTGCAGGAAGAGCCGAGCGAAGGTGTTTCCATAAGGGCATTGATGGAGGAAGAGGGGCTTCGTCCCGATTTCGTGATAGTTGGTGAGCCGTCCGGGCTCAACATAAGCCCTGGGCATAGGGGAAGGGTGGCGATGGAAGTCGACGTGCACGGAAGATCTTGCCATGCTTCGAGCCCGGAGGAAGGGGTGAACGCCATCTACTCCGCCGCGCGGATGATATTCAGCATCGAGCTTCTGCCGGCTCAATTCCTGAAAGACCCTCTGCTTGGCTCCGGCAGTATTTCCGTTACCGGAATCAGGAGCATAGAGACCGGAAGCCGCAACGTGATACCGGACTTGTGCACTTTCGTGGTGGACCGAAGGCTCACGCTTGGGGAAACGGTGGAAAAGGCGTTGAGCGAGATACAGCAGGTCATCGTTCGGGAGGCCGCCAGAGCGGAAGTCAGAGTCGTCGAGTACGATATGGAAACCTATACCGGCTACAAACTCCATGTCAGGGAAGCTTATTCTCCCTGGCTCATGCAGCCGGATCACCCGCTGGTGAAAATGGCTCTCAAAGGTGCTACGAAAGCGCTTGGCTCCAAACCAAAGCTGGTGCCGTGGCGTTTCTCTACGGATGGAGCCTATACGATGGGCGTTGCCGGGATCCCGACCATAGGGTTTGGGCCTGGCGAGGAGCGGTTGGCCCATACCCCGAACGAGCACATCCGTATATCGGACGTACTGAAAGCCGCCGAAGTGTACGCCCACATGGCTGTGGAGATACTTGGCGCTTCTTGATTCATTGCAGAGAAGTTCCATGTGTTCAATTTTGCACATGCATATTTGCATCTAATTCGAGCAAGAGTGTATAATTTTGCCGCTAATCGGCGGCGGGAGAAATTTGAAAAATTATCCCGATGGAGGGGAGACGGCCTGAAAGAGCTATCGGTGATCCTTAAAAAGGCCTGGGCGATAGGGTGGAAAACGGCATTGGCGACGTTGCTCCCCCTGATAGTAGGTTTCTGTTTGGGGGCGGCGTTTCATGTCAAGTTGTGGTTGACGCTGGCAGGCCTTGGAGTTGGAGTCATCGCAGGCAGCGCGGTCATAGTTCGAGAGACTCTGAGGGCCATCGAGAATTTGGCAGAACAAAAACGCCCGCAAGGAGACAAGTGAGAAAGTTGGTTCGACGGGCGCTTTTTGATTTATTCGAATAAAAAACAAATTTCAGGAGGGGCGCACCAGTGGGCAAACTGCTGAAAAGTAAGATCCTATGGGGCTCTGTTGTCTCGATGGCGATAATGATCGGGAGCGCCATATACCTCAAGCCGGCACTTCCGAACATACAGCTTCCACCGGAGCCTATACCAGGCCTCAAAATCCTGGGATTCCCCATCACCAACACTTTCCTCGCGATAATAGTGGCTGACCTGACAATCCTCCTCATAACATTCCTGGCAACGAAGAAGATGTCCCTCGTCCCTGGCGGATTGCAGAACATGATCGAGTGGGTTATCGAGAGCATGTATGGTTTGGTGGAGGATATTTCCGGGCCGGAGTACGCTCCGAAGTTCTTCACCATAGTGATGACCATCTTCCTGCTGGTCCTGGTGGTGAACTGGTGGGAGCTGATCCCGGGCGTTGACAGCATTGGGATCGTGGAGACGGGGCATCATGTGGAAGTGATGAGAACGTACGCTGTCAAGAACGCAGGCCCAATTGCCATCCTGACGAACCACGAGCTTGCCAAAGATCAGGGTGGCGGAACTCTGGTTTCCTTCCTGCGCGTTGGTAGCAGCGATTTGAACTTCACCCTTGCTCTCGCCCTGTTTGTGGTTTTCTGGACCCAGGTGGTTGGGGTGAAAGCACAGGGACTGAAGTATTTCAGCAAGTTCGTTGCGAGCCCACTGAAGCCGATGAATTTCTTCATCGGGGTGCTGGAAACCATCAGCGAAGTGGTTAAAATCATCTCCTTCTCCTTCCGTCTCTTTGGGAACCTGTTCGCCGGTCAGGTGCTGCTGTTCGTCATGCCGTTCCTGATTCCGTTCATCTTCCCGGTATTGTTCTTCGGGCTCGAAACGTTCGTGGGCGTCATTCAGGCGTTCATTTTCTCCATACTTTCCCTGGTTTTCTTCACCATAGCCACCCTGAGTATGCATGGTGAAGAAGCGCATTGAAGTGGCGTTTGTTGGAAAACTTATTGGGGCAGAACCCCTGAAAACTAAAAAGAACTAAGGAGGTTTTACAAGAAATGAATGCTCATGCGTTGGCACTCTTAGGAGCTGGTCTGGCGATGATCGGTGCTATCGGCCCTGGTATCGGGATCGGGTTGGTCGTTTCTGGTTCTGTGCAGGCGATAGGCCGCAACCCGGAAGCTGCTGGTGAGATCAGGACCAACATGATTCTCGGTCTTGCATTTGCCGAAGCTGTCGCCATTTACGCCATGGTGATCGCCTTGATACTGGTCTTCCTGACCTGATTTGGGGTCGTTGATGGCTCTTGAAGCTCGGTAAAGGAGGTTGATGGCTTTGGAAAAGCTTGGAATAAACCTAAATTTCTTGATATCTCAGCTTGTAAACTTCTTGCTTCTCATGTTGCTGCTGAAGCTGTTCCTCTACAAGCCGGTCTTGAACATGCTGGCCGAGCGGAAGAAGAGGATCAAGGAAGGTCTCGAGGCGGCCGAGAAGGCAAGAGAGGAAGCGGCTCGCGAGCGGGCTGAGTTCGAGAAGAAATTGGAAGAGGAGCGGAAACTCGCTCAGCAGAAACTGGCCGAGGCCAGCAAGGCCAGCGAGCGGGCCCGCGAAGAGATCATTCGTAAGGCAGAGGAGGAAGCTCAGGCGATTCTCGAGCGCGCCCGAGAGGACGCCGAGAAGGAACGGGAGCGGATCCTTGCCGAGGCGCGCAAGCAGGTCGCCGAACTTACGCTGCTCACCACCCGGAAGGTCCTGGGCAAAGTTCTGGACGAAAATACGCAGAAGCAGCTCATTCAAGAGTTTCTGGCTGAGGGTGAGGTAAAGTGAAAAAGAAGAACTCACCGCAGGTTTACGCCCAGGCTGCTTTGAAGGCTGCCGTAGATAGCTGGAGGGCGGCCCTGGATGCGCTCCACGAGAAACTGCAAAAGGACGACGATTTTCGCATCCAGGTGAGCGACCCTTCCACCCCCATCGCGGATCGGTTGGAGATGGTGAAGAAAGCCTTCCCGGATATCCCCGCCGGGGCGCTCAACTTCGTCGGGGTGCTCCTTCAGAATGGGGACATAGGGATGTTGGGGAGGGTACTGGACGAGCTCGGCAGGCTCTCAGAAGTGGAGGTGCGTCCGACGCTTGCCGAGATCACCACGGCGGTTCCCCTCTCCGACGAGGAAAAGAAGGCTCTTCAGGAAAAGCTCCTCAAGGAGTTCGGTGGAAACCTTGTGTTCAGGTTCGAGGTTGACCCGGGCATACTCGGTGGGGTGATCGTTCGCGTGGGAGACAAATTGATCGATTCCAGCGTGGCCGGACGCCTTCGAGAGCTGAAACTGGCTCTGGGTGTAACAGAGTAAAAATTACAAGCAGGGGTGTTGTCGCACCCGTTACATAGGGAGATGCATATGGCCGTTCGGATGGATGAAATTACTGAACAGCTTAAGGAACAGATTCTACATTTCGAGCCTACGGAGCGCCCTGTAGAAGTGGGTGAAGTGCTCGAGGTCGGGGACGGAATTGCAAGGGTCTCCGGGCTCAACAACGTCATGGCCAGCGAGCTTGTGCAGTTCGAAAACGGCATCTATGGCATAGCGCTGAACCTCGAGGAAGACAACGTCGGCGTCATCATCATGGGCGAATACGAGGGGATCCACGAGGGCGACATCGTGAAAGGCACCGGCAGGATCATTTCGGTCCCCGTTGGAGATGCTTTGATCGGCCGGGTGGTCAACGCCCTCGGGCAGCCGATAGACGGTAAGGGGCCTATCAAGACCGACAAATTCCGCCCGATCGAAAGGATCGCGCCGAACGTCGTCACCAGGAAATCGGTGGATACCCCGGTTCAAACGGGGATCAAAGCCATAGATTCCATGATTCCCATAGGTCGTGGGCAGAGAGAGTTGATCATAGGTGATCGGCAAACCGGGAAGACGGCCCTTGCCATAGATACCATCATCAACCAAAAGGGTAAGGACCTCATCTGCATCTATGTGGCGATAGGACAGAAGCAGGCGCAGGTGGCAAACGTGGTGGCAACTCTGGAGAAATACGGGGCAATGGATCACACCATCGTGGTCGTTGCCGGCGCCGCCGAACCTGCTGCACTCCAGTACATCGCTCCTTATGCCGGATGCGCTATGGGAGAGGAATTCATGGAGCAGGGGCGTGAGGCTCTGATAGTTTACGACGACTTGAGCAAGCACGCTCAGGCATACCGGCAGGTGTCGCTTTTGCTGCGCCGTCCGCCCGGACGTGAGGCGTACCCCGGCGACGTGTTCTATCTCCACTCCAGACTGCTGGAGCGGGCTGCAAAGCTGGCTCCGGAGTACGGTGGAGGATCCCTCACGGCGCTGCCCATAATCGAAACGCAGGCTAACGACATTTCTGCCTACATTCCCACCAACGTGATCTCGATCACCGACGGGCAGATTTACCTCGAAAGCGACCTGTTCTACGCCGGCATACGACCGGCTTTGAACGTTGGCCTTTCCGTGTCCCGCGTCGGCGGCGCTGCGCAGACAAAAGCGATGAAGCAGGTGGCCGGCAAACTCAGGCTCGAGCTGGCGCAGTTCCGGGAACTTGCCGCGTTTGCCCAGTTCGGATCCGACCTCGATGCTGCCACCAAAGCCCAGATCGACCGCGGCATGAGGTTGCAGGAGATATTGAAGCAGCCCCAGTACCAGCCGGTACCACTGGCACATCAGGTCATGATCCTGTACGCTGCAACCAACGGCTTCCTGGACGACGTGCCGGTGGAGAAAGTGAGCGAATGGGAGAAGGCGTTCTACAACTACATGGATAGCACCCATCCGGAACTCATCCAGGTGATAGGCACCGGGAAGAAGATGGACGAAGGGACCATAGCGGCTCTGGAACAGGCCATCAAGGACTTCAAGCAGACTTTCGAGTAGGGGGTGCCAATTGGCTACCGCACGAGAGATAAAGCGGCGCATAAAGAGCATCAAGAACACGGCCCAGGTTACCAGGGCGATGGAAACCATCGCTGCATCTCGCATGAGGCGGGCGCAGCAACAGGTGCTCTCCTCACGCCCCTACTCCAAGAAAGCGTGGGAGGTCCTGACTTACCTCGCTCGCCTGCCGCAGAGCGGGGAGGCGGTGCATCCCCTGCTCCAGCAGCGCCAGGAAAAATCCATCGGGCTCGTACTGATAACGGCGGATAGAGGACTCGCCGGTGGGCTCAACAGCAACATGATCAGGAAAGCTGTTTCCTTCCTGAAGGAGAAGGACCTGCCGACGCAGGTCATAGCCGTCGGCAAGAAAGGCAGGGACTGGATGGTCAGGTACGGCCCGCCCTTGAGGGCTTCCTTCGTGAACCTCGGCGATAGGCCGACGGCTGTCGATATAGCTCCTATTGCGCGCATCGTCATCGAAGATTACATCAACAGAGTGTACGATGGCGTCTACGTTGGATTCACGGATTTCATAAACACCTTGCGTCAGGAGCCGACGATATTCAAGCTCCTGCCTATAGAACCGGCGGAGCCCACGGTGCCGATGGCTCCAGATTACATCTTCGAGCCTGACATGAACACCGTACTGGATACGGTTCTGCGCCAGTTTACCGAAATCCAGATACTGCAGGCCGTCTATGAGGCGATAGCGAGTGAACAATCCGCCAGAATGGTGGCTATGAGAAACGCCACCGAGGCGGCGGAAGACTTGATAGCAGACCTGACGCTCAGCTACAACAAAGCGAGGCAGCAATCCATCACCAGAGAGTTGCTGGACATAACAGGAGCGTCTGAGGCTATGAAGAAATCAGCTTGATAAAACAGACATTTGGTTGAGGAGGGACGAATGGCCGAACGTATGATCGGCATGATCCGGCGAATCGTAGGCCCTGTGGTGGACGTAGAGTTTGCCGAGGGGGAGTTGCCGGAAGTGTACGATGCAGTCTACATACCGCTTCCGGATGGAGGCGAGCTCGTTTGTGAGGTGGAGCAGCAGCTTGGCGGCAATATCGTCAGAACAGTTGCCATGGGCAGCACCGACGGCCTGCGTCGGGGAATGAAGGCGCATTCATTCGGTGAGCCGATAACGGTGCCTGTCGGCGAGGAAACCCTTGGAAGAATATTCAACGTGGTCGGGGAGCCCATAGACAACCTCGGTGAAGTCAAGTCGAAGCTGAAGTATCCGATTCATCGCTCTCCCCCTCCGTTCGAGGAGATGTCCACCAAGAAAGTCATGTTCGAGACCGGGCTCAAGGTCATCGACCTCGTGGCACCGTTCACCAAAGGCGGTAAGACCGGCATCTTCGGAGGTGCAGGGGTTGGGAAGACGGTCATCATCATGGAGCTCATCCGCAATATCGCCGCCGTCCACAAAGGGTTTTCAGTGTTCGCGGGCGTCGGAGAACGGAGCCGCGAGGGGAACGACCTCTGGCACGAGATGAAGGAATCGGGCGTGCTCCCTTCCACGGTTATGGTGTTCGGTCAGATGAACGAGCCCCCCGGCGCACGCATGAGGGTTGGCCTGACCGGCGTCACCATGGCGGAGTACTTCCGGGATCAGGGCAAGGACGTGCTCCTCTTCATCGACAACATCTTCCGATTCGTCCAGGCCGGTTCGGAGGTTTCCTCCTTGCTTGGTAGGCTTCCGAGCGCCGTGGGGTATCAGCCGACCCTGGGAACGGACATGGGAGAGCTGCAGGAGCGGATCGTGTCCACGAAGAAAGGGTCGATCACCTCAATGCAGGCCGTTTACGTCCCGGCAGACGACTACACCGATCCTGCTCCGGCCACGGTTTTCGCCCACCTGGACGCCACCATTTCCCTTGAAAGATCGCTGGCAGAGCAGGGACTCTACCCGGCTGTCGATCCGCTGGCATCCACCAGCCGAATCCTCGATCCTCTCATCGTTGGGGAGGAACATTACAGCGTGGCCCGCGGCGTTCAGAAGACTTTGCAGAGGTACAAAGACCTGCAGGACATCATCGCGATCCTCGGCGTCGAGGAATTGAGCGAGGAGGACAAACTCACCGTCGCCAGGGCCAGGAAAATCCAGAGGTTCTTGACCCAGCCGATGTTCGTCGCTGAGGCGTTTACCGGCACCCCGGGCAAGTATGTCAGAATCGAAGATACCGTCCGTGGGTTCAAAGAGATCCTGGAAGGGAAGCACGACGATCTGCCGGAACAGGCGTTCTACATGGTCGGCACGATCGAGGAAGCTGTGGAGAAGGCAGAGAAATTGAGGGCCGGAAAGGCATGACCTATCGGAGAATAGCAGATGAGCACGATTCGATGTGAGATCGTAACGCCGGAAAGGTTGGTCTTCTCCGATGACGTGAATATGGTGATACTGCCCGGCGCTGCTGGCGAGATGGGTGTTTTGCCGAAACATGCCCCTTTGATGTCCCTCCTGACCGAAGGGGAGATCGTGGTGAAAAAGGATGGTGAGGAGGACCGCTATTTCGCCGTCGGAGGTGGATTCGTCGAGGTCCTTCCCGACAAAGTGGTGGTCCTTGCCCGTAGCGCGGAGTACGCCGAGGAGATAGACATAGCAAGGGCGGAAGCGGCCATGAGGCGAGCCGAGGAGCTTCTTGCATCCAGACCGCCGGAAGAGACCAGGATCAGCGCCGAGCACGCCCTTCGGCGGTCCAGGGTACGCCTCAAAGTGGCGAGGAAGCGCGCCCGAAGACGGGCAAGACCCCCCGTTGCAGGTGCTGGCGGGGAAAGCGAGCAGGAAAGCTGAAAGTTCATCCGGCGGGGAATCCGCCGGATTTTCTTGTGTATTGGGATATTTGTACTTTCATGAGTGTGCTTTCTTTGAGTTCCTTTTTCTGATTTGTGCAATCTGGGATGTAAAAACTCTCTTTAAAATTTGACATCGTGGATAACGGAGAGTATACTCGCTGCCGAAAAGGCACCTTTGGGGTGTTCTAAGCTCTCGCAGTAGCGATGTGTGGGAGCAGACTTGTTGAACCAATGAACGGAGGATATTTTGAGGAAAAGTTTCAGGTCGATTCTTGCAGCGCTTGTATTGGTTTCTGTCTTTTTTGTGGTTCCCATATCGACGCGTTTCGTCGACGCTTCTGCTTCGAGCGGGAAAGGAGGTCCTCTGTTTTTCATCCCTCCGGAGATTGGAATTGGCAAGAGCTCGACGTCGACTCCCGGTTCGAGTTTCATGCTATCTCCGGCGCCTGGAACACCTCGAGATCTCGTGGAGAAAGTCGTTGAGGATACGGGTGGTACCGTGACGGATATGATCCCTCAGATCGATGCCTATGTGGTCTCCTATCCCATCACCGTCCCTCCGGAGGAGGTGATGGAGGAGCTGACCAGGTTGCTGAACGCAAGATACGTCGAGCCGGAATACACATTCGAGCTTCTGGACACCGAACCGAACGATCCGAAATACGGCGACCAGTGGGCACACGTGAAAATCCAGAGTCCAAAAGCCTGGGATATCACGCAAGGGGCCCCCAGTGTCGTGGTGGCCATCGTTGATACCGGCGTCGATGTAGGACATCCCGATCTCAAGGACAACCTGACGCCGCGATCTACCTGGTACGACTACGGCGAGGACGACGACGATCCGAGCGATACCTACGGTCATGGTACACATTGTGCCGGGATCGCGGCGGCTGTGGGAAACAACGGAAAAGGCGTGGCCGGCGCCGGCTGGAAGACCTCTATCATGCCGGTAAAAGTGTTCCCCGACAACAGCGGCAGCACTTCCACATCCAAGATAGCCAAAGGCGTGATCCACGCGGTGGACAAAGGTGCCGATATAGTGAGCTTGAGCCTCGGTTCCACGCACAAGTCCAGTGCTCTCGAAGATGCTGTAAACTATGCTTACGATCACGGAGTGCTCGTGGTGGCTGCCGCCGGGAACGATGACAAGGACGAGAAATATTATCCGGCGGCATACGACCACGTGATAGCGGTGGCTGCAACCGGTAAAGATGACAAGAAGGCATCTTTCTCGAACTACGGGGATTGGGTGGACATCTCCGCACCGGGAGTTTCGATACTTTCCACCATGCCCACCTACCACGTCAAAATGAACGACGATGGATACAAAGAGAACTACGATTACATGAGTGGCACCTCCATGTCGACCCCCTTGGTGGCTGGAGTGGCCGCCTTGGTCCTGGCTGAAAATCCAGAGTGGAGCCCCGATCGGGTGGAGAGTGTCCTCGAAGAGAATGCCGATGACATAGATGGAAAGAATCCCGATTACGTAGGCAAGCTCGGGAGCGGAAGGTTGAACGCCGGGAAGAGCGTTAAGGCAGGTGCCGAATCCAATCCGACCCCTACGCCGACCGCGACCCAGGCTCG
>CAZEXY010000032.1:9943-21903 GCA_964516345.1 uncultured Anaerolineae bacterium | reverse complement strand
ATGACATATTTGCTTGCAGCTTATGCGGTGTTCTGGCTCGGCACGTTCGTGCTGGTGCTGAGGGTGAATTCGAAGGAAGAGCGCCTTTCGAAGGAAATCGAGGCGCTGAGGGAGTACCTGGAGGGAGAGGATCGATGAAGCCGGTTCGGGTGGTCGTCCTGGCGTTGATCCTGGCGGCCATGGCTTTGCCGGCGCTGGCCGGAGGCACGCCTACCCCGGCTGCGCCTCAGGACGAAGTACAGGCTGTGGCGCGCACCCTCTGGTCGCCGATTCTCGGTGGTGGAAGGTTGGACAAATGCGAACTGAAGATGTGCGAGCAGATGCGCCGGGATATCGCCCGGAAGCTGGCGGCAGGGGAGTCGCCGGAGCGAATACGGCAGGATTTCGTGAACCTGTACGGCCCGCAGGTCCTTGGAGAACCCCCGAAGCACGGCGTCGGTCTGCTGGTGTGGCTGCTGCCGTTGGTCGGGCTGCTGGCGGGAGCGGTGTGGCTCTACTTTTCGATGGGGCGCTGGCGGGGACCGGAGCCGGACACTGCTCTGCCCGAGCTCGAGGACGAAAACCTGAGGGAGTACCTGGAGCGGGTGGAGGAAGATCTGGAGCGGTTGAGAAATGCGTGACTCGTACCGTCGGGTCGATGGGGGGTGACAAGCTCGCGCTGCAATACAGAGCGTATGGCTCTGTCCTGCTCTCAGGAGTTGCGTGAATTTCCCAAAAGAAGAGGAGTGTGCTACACTGAGTTCGTCCGTATTCGGTCGGAAGTAAGTTCATGCAAAGGAGATCTTTAAGTGGCTACAGTAGAAAAAGACAAAGTTGTGTCCCTGGACTACACTCTTACCCTCGACGACGGTCAAGTGGTCGATTCGTCGGAAGGCCGGGAGCCGTTGCAGTACCTGCACGGGCATGGGACGCTGATCCCCGGGCTCGAGAAGGAGCTGGAGGGGATGGAAGTTGGCGGAGAGAAACATGTGGACGTGAGCCCTGCCGAAGGTTATGGTGAACTCACCGATGCCGAGGATGTGGTGTTGTCCGTTTCGGACTTTCCTCCGGATGTGACGCCTGCCCCGGGAATGGGGGTCTATCTGGAATCACCTTCCGGCGAGGTCAAACCGTTCTTCATCAAGGCAGTGGTGGGAGACAAAGTGCTGCTGAACGAGAATCACCCGCTGGCAGGGGAAACACTCCATTTCGACGTCAAGGTCGTGGCGGTCAGAGACGCTACTCCGGAAGAGCTCGAACACGGCCACGTACACGCACATTGATAATTTCCACACTGTCAGATGGATGAAGCCGGGATTTCCCGGCTTTTTCTTCTGGTTTGCTTCTATTTGAGGTAAGAGAAGTAGTTTACATAAGATTTGACATCGGTTGCGTTTTGGTGTATAATATAAGTGAGTGAAAAAGTGCCCTGGTGGCTGTTGGGAATGAGTGGTCAGTGCCGACGGCTACCGGGGCGCTTTTGCGTTCAGGTGAGTTACAGGTTGTGTTTCAGTGTCCGCATGTATCCCCGTAGAGAGTGAAACCTCAGCGTGTCCTTCGTAGGTGTTTCCGTGTCGTAGTGTTCCCAAGCGAGTTGTGCTGAACCGTGTCTTCAGTGTGACCTGAATTCCGTGGGTGTGAAAGATCGGTGGCTTTCTCACACGTGGTCGACGTGTGTGCATCTTCGTAGCAGGAGGTGGTGAGAATGAGCCATCGGATGGTAAAGCGCGCCCTGTTACAGATCTTGATAGCCGTGCTCGTCCTGAACACGAGCATCGTAGCAGGAACGCATTCCGTTTCTGCAGCCGGGAGCGGAACTTCATACGATAGTCGATACCTGTTGATATCCCCCGGGAAAGGAGTATCCTTTTCACGGGTGTACGACGTGGTCAAGAAGCTTGACGGGATGATCGATGACTACATCCCGGGGATAGGGGTGTACAAGGTGTATATCCCGTCCGGCAAAGCTTCGCAAAGGACTCTGGAGACGCTCAAGAAAGAACTCGGAGCTTCGTTCGTAGAACCTGAAAAACCGGTAATGTTGCTGGATACCACTCCAAACGACCCGGGTTTCGTGCACCAATGGGCGTTGGAGAAAGTCCGCCTTCCGAGGGCATGGGATTTTACCACCGGTAGCCCGGACGTGGTAGTTGCCGTGGTGGATACAGGTGTGGACCTCAACCATCCGGACTTGAAGGCGCACCTGACCCCTCCGTCTACCTGGTACGATTACGGGAGTGGGGATTCCAACCCCACCGACACGTTCGGACACGGTACTCACTGCGCCGGAATCGTGGCGGCTGTAGGGAACAACGGTGTTGGAGTGACCGGTGCAAGCTGGAACGTCAGGATAATGCCCATCAAAGTCTTTCCTGACAACGTGGGGAGTACGAACACCAGTTTGATCGCAAAGGGGATTGTGCATGCGGTCGATTACGGCGCCGACATAATCAGCCTTAGCATTGGCTCCTCCAGTCCATCTCACGCGCTGGAATCGGCCATCCAGTATGCGTACCAGCACAAAGTGCTCGTGGTTGCAGCCGTGGGAAACAGGAACAGTGAAGCACAGTTCTATCCGGCGGCTTATCCTCACGTGCTTTCGGTCGCTGCCGTCGATCAGAACGACAAGAAGGCCTCGTTCTCCAACTACGGAACATGGGTGGATGTCTCGGCGCCAGGAGTCCATATCTTTTCCACTATGCCAACTTACCACGTAAAGATGAACGACTACGGGTATGTGCAGAATTACGATTACATGAGTGGAACGTCCATGGCGGCGCCGTTGGTGGCCGGGATTGCTGCCTTGATCAAATCCATGCACCCGGAATGGGGGCCGGATAGGATTGCTCAGGTACTCGAGGGGACGGCGGACAAGATCGATGATCTGAACCCCGGGTACGAGGGTAAGTTGGGAACGGGTAGAATCGACGCTGCAGCAGCCGTCGAGCTTGCAGCCGGGGAGACCGATCCTTCCCCGACACCGACGTCTACCCCAACCATCGCTCCTACGCCCACGCTTACTCCGACACCTACGCCTACACTCACGCCCACAGCGACTCCTTGGATACGGCCGACGCCCACTGCTACATCCCGACCGACGATCGCTCCGTCTCCGACGGTGCGGCCTACCCGGACACCTATGCCTGCCGTTACTCCGACGCGGGTGATTGCTCCGACGGCAACTCCGCTTCCGCGGCCGACTCCAACGAACACGCCGACGCCTCGACGAAGCGGCGGAGTTATACCGTTTCTACCGATAATCCCAACCAGCATCGCAAAGGGAACACGTCCAACGCCGACGGTACCCAGGACGACTCCATCGCCTGAGAAAAGCCACGTTCCGACGATGACGCCAACCGTGACTTCCACGATTACGCCGACGCTCACTCTTACGCCGACTCCCAAACATAGCGTCGGACAGAGAGAAAAAACGAAGGATCCACTACCGTTCTGGCTCTGGAACCTGTTCAGCGGACCTTTAGGGGGATGATAGGGGCCTCGAGGAAATGGGGGATAGTACGCCCCGGGGGCGTCTCCGAGGGGGGACGCCCCCGAAAGTCCTGTGGCCTTGAGCATGAGAGTTTTTCATCCTCAATCGTTACACGGGCGCTCCGTTCAGGAACCCTTCTGCCTTGAGGGATTTTTCCAGATTTTCTCGTATCTGAGGTGTTATTGAGATGCCGGCTTTCTCCATCCCCAGGATCACCGCACCGAGCACCGGAGGGACTCGCAGCCTCTTGAGCCTCACCCTGGGCGCCAGCGATCTGACCTTCTTTTCCATCTCCTCCCTGAGGATCGGGCTGCCGTTGTACATGCTGCCGACGAGGATCACATCGAATTCCTGATCCTCTATCCCTATCTGCTTGATGACGGCATTGGCGAGCTCCCCCAGCTCCCGCCCGGCCCAGTGCAGCAGGTCCAGCGCCACTTCATCTCCGTCCTGAGCGGCCTGGAACACCAGCAATGCCATGCTACCATCCAGGCGGTAACGACGTCTCACGACGCCGGCCAGGAAATCCTCCACACTCCTGGCTCCGACTCTTTCCACGAACAGTTCAGCAAGCACAGTCTTCGGGCCCCTGAGGGTCCACGAATGCGCTATCGCCTGCAGCGTCTTCGCCAACAGCTCTGAAGCCCCGGCTCCCTCCCCCATCAAAGTGCCCGCGCCAGTGACGCGACCGACTTTCTTGCGATCCCGGGTCCACCCCCATGCGTTGCAGCCGGTGCCGGAAACCACCGCCACTCCCCAGCCCTCCTCCGTTCCAGCCAGTATTCCAAGAACGGTATCGTTGACCACGGCGATGTCAGCTTGGAAGCCCAGGGTACCGACGGCTTTCAGGATGCCGTCCAGGTCTTCGGGCCAATCGTACCCCGCAACCCCAAGCCCAATGCTCTCGATCTGAGACTTCTCTATCCCGGAGCTCTCCGAAGCGATCCTGTAGGCTTCCAGGAACGCCGAAGCAAGGCCGTCGTGTCCCACAGAGTCCGGATTGCCGGGGCCGGAGGCACCGAACCCTACCACCCGACCCTCTTCGTCGGCCAGCAGCAGGTGAGTTTTCGTCCCTCCGATATCCACGCCCAGGAAATAGGCCATAGTGCCACCTTTCATTTCCAGAATCGAGGCAGATGTTCCTTGTGAGTTTCCAGCATGTCGTCGAGCACTTCCTGCACCTTGTCGGCCGAAGGGCCGAGAGGGTGCGCCAGCAGCGCCTGATACGCTGCGTCTCTATCTCCATGCACTGCGGCTTCCACTGTCAGGAGTTCGTAGGCCTTGACGTGCGCCAGAAGGCCGAACTCGGCCTCCGGTAGCGGTTCCGCTGGCAGCGGATCGATCCCATCACGTCCGACCCTGCATGGCATCTCCAGAACCCAATCCTCCGGCCATCCGGGAACCGCTCCTCCATGCCGGACGTTCACCACATGGATCTCTCTCAGGTTGTTGTAGTGAGAATTGAGAAGCTGGGTCGCCATGGTGGAGTAGTAAGCGCCGCCCCGCTTCATTAACTCAGGTGGAGGCTCCGTAAGGCTCGGGTCGGCATACTTCGCCAGCAGTTCCTTTTCCACCTCCATCACCACCTCGGCGCGGGAAGGAGGCCATTTCTCCTGCTCCCGAAGCTTCTTGTCTGTGTAGTAATAGTACTGAAGATAATAGTTCGGAATCATGTTCAGCACTTCGATTGTCCTCACGTCCCACTCCGGTTCCTCGGAAGAGCGCAACCATTCCAGATAGGCATCCATGACTTCAGGCCAGATATCCTCTCCGTCCACGAGGAACCCACGGTGCCAGGACAGATGGTTGAGCCCAAGCGTCAGAAGACGGGCCTGATCCGATTCGATTTTCATCCCACGTTTCTCGCGCAACAGGTCCAGAATACCCATTTTCGTCGTGATGGGCACATTGCACACCCCGACCGCCTGGACGTCCGGTGCGTGATCGAAGAGCGCCTGGGTGATCAGGCCCGCCGGGTTTGTGAAGTTCACCAGCAAGGCGTTTGGGGCCGAATTCCGAATCTCGTCGGCAATCTCCAGGATCACCGGAATCGTGCGCAGAGCTTTCGCCATCCCGCCGACGCCGGTGGTCTCCTGCCCGATCAGTCCGTGTCTTCTTCCGAGATACTCGTCCTCCCGGCGGGCTTCCATCTTCCCGACCCGGAGCTGGGTGATCACGTATGAAGCCCCTTCGATGGCAGCGTGGCGGTCGGTGGAAAGGATCACCTCGAACGGATTCCCATGCGCCCGAACCATCCTCCTGGCGAACCCGCCCACCACGTCGAGCCGTTTTTCATCTATGTCCATCAGCCAGAGTTCGCTTACCGGGAACTGTT
The DNA here is from genome assembly GCA_964516345.1 of uncultured Anaerolineae bacterium. Taxonomy (GTDB): domain Bacteria; phylum Chloroflexota; class Anaerolineae; order S016-19; family S016-19; genus S016-19. The sequence continues at coordinate 16,099 of CAZEXY010000032.1, read as the reverse complement.
CTGCCCGTTCCAGGAAACCGTTTACAAGCTCTGGAGTGTAAGTGGAACCGCCGCCTATCACTGTGACTTTCATTTCGTTTACCTCCGGACCGCTATGAAATTTCGTACAGCGGAGAATCGAGGCGAGGGGTACACCCACACGATCGGCGTATCACCAGTTCCGTCGGGAGCAACGTCAGTGGATCGGCTTTTCCGGTCTCGATGAGCCGGATCAACTGGCGCGCTGCTTCTTTCCCTACTTCCTCCGTCGGTGCACGAACGGTGGTCAGTGGAGGCTGGAGGTACGGGGACATGCGTTGGTCGTCGAACCCGACGACGGAAACCTCCTCCGGGACGCGAACCCCTGCTTCCTTCAGGGCGATGAGCACTCCTACGGCGGCTTCGTCGTCGCCGGAGAATACTCCGTCGAACTGAACGCCCACGCTCAGCAGTTCCCAGATAGATTGGTATGCCTTGCGACGGAAGAAATCTCCGTTGGAGATCAGGGACTCGTCCAGCGGAATGCCGTGATCCTGCAAAGCTTCCCGATATCCCATTTCGCGCCAGTACGAATCTTCGTGACCTTCGGGGCCGCGCAGATAGACGATCCGCTGCCTCCCGTGTTCTTCTATCAGGTGACTGACGAGCTTGTAGGAAGCTGCTTTGTTCTCCACCGTCACGGAGGGGATGTCGAGTCCATCGGGCGGTGACCGGTGAATCAGAACCACCGGGAAGTTCATCTCCCGAAGGGAGCGAAGGCATTCATCTTTCAGGCTCGTGGTGAACCCCAGGATGCCGTCGCAGTTGTGAGGCCCCAGGGGCAGATCCCTCACTTCCGCATGAGGCTCCCTCGCGGAGGAGATCAACAAGTCGTAGCCGTTTTCCCTTGCGGTGGCCTCCACGCCGCTGAGCAAAGGAGCGAAGAAATCACCGGTTATGTCCGTGAGCATCAAGCCAATCGTGTAGGTTCGATTTGTGGCGAGTTTCCGCGCCGTGGAATGAGGTATGTAGTTCAGCTCCTTCATTACCTGATCCAGTCTTCTCGCCACTTCATCGGAGACGCGAGCCGTCCCGTTGATGTAACGGCTCACAGTCGCCACGGACACGTTGGCTTTCTTCGCCACGTCACGGATGGTTACCGACGATTTCCTTTTCCTCATGAGCCCTGTCGCCTTTTCGTAATCTATACTCGTGGAGCATCATTTTACACGAAAATCAGCCACGCTTCAATAAATTCCATGCCTTTCGCTGCCGCCGATCGTGTGCGTCCTCATCTGAGCCTCGCTTCAAAGCTCCGGCCATCTTTCCCGAAGCTCCTGCTCCGCTGCTTTCAACTCGTCTGCGTTCTCCAGGATCTTCCTCATCGCTCTGACGACATCCTCTACCCCGCGCTTCCCCGCGCGGAATACGCTTTCGTTCAGCCACACGGATTCCCGCTGACACCTTTCGGCCATTGGAAGGTAGACTTTTCCGAAATCGAAAGCCTCGGGGAACGCCGAAGGCACCGGGAGCTTTGAATTCAGAGGTTGGAACAGGTCGTACCGGTGCATGGGCGGGTATCCATCTTCTGCCGGGATGCCTTCTTTGATCAGAGATGCCAGCACCACGTCCCTTTCGAATCCGAACACGTCTGGATCTATGGCGAAGACGTAGCGGTAGAAAGAGCGAACCGTATGCCTTGGATCTCGCTTGAGCACCCTTACGCCGGGAATGTCCGATAGGAGTTCGTCCATATAATCCGCCATCTCCGCACGCTGCTTCATCTGTTCGGGAAAACGCTCCAGCGCCACGTTCCCGAGAGCTGCTTGGAGTTCGGTCATCCTGTAGTTCGTGCCCATTGTGTAGAGTTTCCCTTCCTCGTCGTGTGGCCTGCCGCAGTCGATGATGCTTGCGGCTTTCGCGGCCAGCTCCGGCGTCCGACACAGGAGGACGCCACCCTCTCCGGTGGTGAGGATCTTCGAGGATTGCAGGCTGAACGATCCGAAATCACCGATGGTTCCGGCTCCTTTGTCCCGCCATTTTGCCCCGTGAGCGTGGGCCGAATCCTCGATGACGATAAGGTCGTGTGTGCGTGCAATCTCCATGATTGCATCCATTTCGGCCATCTCCGCTCCCAGATGAACCGGGATGATCGCTTTCGTCCGTGGGGTGATGGCTTTCTCGATCTCATCCGGGGAGATGGTGTAGGTTTCAGGATCTATGTCCACGACGACCGGGATCGCCCCGGCAGCCATCGGAGCTGCCGCCGTCGCTTGAAAGGTGCATGCCGGGACTATGACTTCGTCGCCCCAGCCGATTCCGGCCGCCCTAACCGCCACTTCCATCGTCACGGTTCCGTTTGCCATGAGGACCGGGTAGCCTCCGCCCTGGAGTTCGGCGAATTTCTCGATGAACTTTTTCGATTGGGGGCCCGGATACGGGAATCCTCCCCACCTTCCGGATTTGATTACTTCGGTCACGGCTGCTATGTCCCGTTCGTCGTACACAGGCCATTTCGGGTAAGGTTCCGTTCTCACAGGCGTGCCGCCAAGAATTGCCAGTTTCTCTCCCATGAAATCAAACCTCCAGATAGATGTTGAATCGATAGATGTTGAACCGGCGAATCAGCGAATCAACGGATCAGCGAATTACCTCTCCCCGAAAGTCAGTTTCGCCGATTTTGCAGTTCGATGCCGGCCAACGCTTGCTGATTAATGATTTGTAGGTCGGACTGTCAGTCCGACGGTTCCGATCGGTCGGGCTAACAGCCCGGCCTACAAGCACCTGCAGGCGGGACAGACCGACATCGGATGAATCCACCGCTTGGTGCTGGCCGACGCCTGCTGACTGGTTTTCGCCCGTGGGGGCGATCTGCAGGTCGCCCCTACAAATCGCTCTTGCGGCCAGCCGGTTTTGCAATTTGTTAAGCTGCGACAGTTGTCGCTACTTTGCTATCTTCACCACGCGGTTGGTGCGGGCGCTTTCGTACGCTGCGTCCACGATTTTCATGTTCACCAGACCCTCGTCTCCTCCCGGGACGGGTTTCCGCCCCGCCAGCACCGATTCCACGAAATATCGCATCTGTTCGTCGTACATCGGACGATCGTCAGGTTCCTCTCTTGGAAATCGAAAGCCCGGATCGATCTTTTCTATGCGCTTTTCCTCCACGTTGGGAAGTTCCAGAAAAGTCGGGAATACGGAACCGTACCCCCCGGTTCCGTAGAGCCGTGTGGCCGCCTCCGATCCGTCCGAGTGAGGCTGCCACCAGCCGGATTCGATGTAGGAAAAAGTGCCGTTGTCCCATAGCACTATCAGCACGCCGGTATCGTCCACATCGTAATCGCCGTAGTACGTTCCAACTCGGGCGTAGACGCTTACCGGCAGCGGGTCGCCCAGCAGGAACCGGACGGTGTCTATCGCGTGGATGCCCATGTCGGCCAGGGCACCCCCTCCGGCGAACACCTTTTGCGTGAACCAACCACTGGGGCCCCAATGCACGTGCACACCGTACCCCGTCGTTCTCACTATACGTCCGATTTCCCCTGCGTTCATCTGCTCCTTGAGCCACCGGACTTCCCGGTCGAATCTCCAGCAATGCGCCACCATGAGCAGCGCCCCCGATTTTTCGCTTGCTTCTACCATTTCTTGGGCTTCGGATGCGTTCATCGACATGGGCTTTTCCACCATGACGTGAACCCCGGCGTTCAGAGCTGCTATTGTCTGAGGCGCATGCAGGTAGTTGGGTGTGCTGATCACCACTGCATCCACGACTCCATCGGCGAGCATCCCCTCGATATCGGTGTAGGTGTTCGGTATCCCGAAATCCTCGGCAAAGGCTCGAAGGGTGGGTTCACGATGATTTACCGCAGCGGTGAGTTCCACCCCTTCTATCTTGCGGGCGGCATCTGCATGAACCCGGGCTATCCCGCCTACCCCAGCGAACCCAATCCGTAAAGACATTTCGTGACCTCCTTACTGCCAGAACTGCGGCAGGTATTCCCGATACGTCGTGAGGTAATCGTCCAGGATTTTCTGCGCCACGTCCATATCGGTGACCACAGGGTCGAGCAGAAGCGCCTGGAGGGCGGCTTTGCGATCTCCGTTGACGGCGGCGTCCACCGAAAGCCGCACCACGGTGATCTCCCTTCTCAGGAGTTCGGCTATCGGCTCCGGCATTTCGCCGACTCCGACCCCCTGCACGCCTGCGCCGGTGACCACCCCCGGCACTTCCACGATAGCGCCGTCCGGAAGGTTGGTTATGTACCCGCGGTTCGGCAGGTTCACCGCCAGGTGCAGGTGCTCGCCGGCCCCAGCTATGTTCTCGATAATCTCCAGAGCTCCTTCGCTGTCCGCCTCCCGGAGCGATTCTATGCCCTCGGCGCCGTCGGCCATTCGCCCGATCCTGGCGAGCTGTTTTTCTCGGAGGTGACTGTGCACTCCCCATTCGTACAGGCTCAAGTCGTACTTCTCCCAGGGCTTCGTCGTCGGGTCGCTCACCCAGGGGAGGTACTCGCAAAGGTGTTCGTCCCCAGGGATCGGGAACAGGCCAAACGCATCGAAAACCCTACGGGTCAAAGGCTCGAACTCCGGGTTCATCTCAGCCCACCGCTTCCTGAAGAGCGGGTAGAGGTCTTCACCGGTGCGTCGGTGGTAGAGGCCGAGCATCCAGGTGAAGTGGTTCAGCCCAGCTGCGACGATGTGCACTTTCTCCAGAGCCTGCCTGGCGACGATGCGCCTGGGTTCTTCGGTGGAGGGAGAGGCGTGGGTGTTGGTGAACCCCGGCGGAACGTCGATGCCCAGATCCTCTGCCAGTGCCAGGCCGACCATCGCATACCCCACTTTGATCTGGTGGCACAGCCCCACCACTTTGATCTTGCTGTAGCGAGCCACGGCGTCGCAAATCCGCATCATCGGGTTGGTGAAATTGATGAGCCATGCGTCCGGGCAGGCCGACTCCATGTTCCGCACGATCTCCATCACCGGCCCGATGTTCCTGGCGGCGTGGGCAAACCCTCCGGGGCCTCCGTTTTCGGCGTAAGGTTGCCGAACGCCGTATTTCAGGGGAATCTCGAAATCGGACTTCCACAGCTCCTCTCTGGGCGTGACTTCGATGGAAAGCACCACGAAATCGGCACCTTCCAGCGCCTCGCCGTGGTGCAAATGTTTGGTGACGGTCATTTCGGCGCCCCACTCCCGATTCACGCGCTGGGCAAGGCGGTACACCAGGTCCAGAGTGTCCGGGTTCCTATCTACCAGGGCGAGGTGGCTGCCTTTCAGCCGCTCGCTTCGCATGAGGGCGCTCAAAGTGTTCAGCCCGAAGACGGCGCTTCCGGCTCCTATGACGACGATTTTAGCAGGTAACATCAGCCTTTCACCCCACTGAGCTTTATCCCTTCGATGAAGGTTTTCTGTGCGAAGAAGAACACGATTACCACCGGCAGTGTGAAGACCACCGAAGCTGCCATGAGCAGATTCCACGCAACGTTCCTCTGCCCCTGGAAGTCCTGCAATCCGAGGGCGAGGGTGAAATGTTCCGGATTGTTCAAGTAGAGCAACGGGCCAAGGAAATCGTTCCAGGCCCAAAGGAACGTGAAGATTGTGATCGTCGCGATCACCGGCTTGGAGAGAGGCAGTATGATTCTGTAGAAAATCTGGAACTCGGATGCTCCGTCGACCCTTGCGGCATCGAGAATGGAATCGGGTATCCCCCGGAAGAACTGTCGGAACAGGAAGATGTCGAACGCGCTGCCGAAGAACGTCGGTACCACGAGGGGCAGAAGTGTATCCCCCCAGTGAAGCGTTTCCGTGAAGAACAGGAACAGCGGGATCATGGTGACCTGGAATGGGAGCATCATGGTGCTCAACACCACGATAAACAGGATATCTCGCCCTGGCCATTTTATCTTCGCAAACCCGTAAGCTGCCGGAGTGGATGATACCAGCGTGCCTATGATGGCCAAAACGGCGTAGATGGTGCTGTTCTTCAGGTATACGAAGAAATTGACGTGCAATCCCGGACGCACACTCCTGTACATGGCGTCCACGAAATTGTGCCAGTGAAATTTGACCGTCAGAACCGGTTTCCCGAAGCGGGCGCGGACTTTGTATTGCTTCGAGGGGTTCTCCGGATCGACGAAAGTTCCCACCCCTGCATGGACTTCTATTCTCGCCAGACGCATCTCACGGCCGTCTTTGAAC
>CAZEXY010000032.1:7716-9843 GCA_964516345.1 uncultured Anaerolineae bacterium | reverse complement strand
CACCCCTGCATGGACTTCTATTCTCGCCAGACGCATCTCACGGCCGTCTTTGAACTTCACGTCGTAAAGCGGGTACTGCTTTCCCTGGATGGTGACCATCTTCACGCTGTGCGGAAGCAGCGTCGGAGGGGTGCGGAACACATCGTCCGGGGATTTGAACGCCGTGAAGATCATCCACAGGATTGGGACGAAGAAGAAGCTGCCCACTATCCAGATGAGCAGGTGCCCGAAGAATTTCTGGAGGAACCGGCGGATCCTGGCCTGATTCCTGGTGGAAACGAGTTTGGAATTTACCATGCTGCCCCCTTTCACATCTCCTCGCCGTAGTACGTCCATTTCTCGCTGACTTTCATGAGTAGGATGGTGCTACCGAGGATGATGAAGAACAAGATCCATGCCAGCGCCGAGGCGTATCCGAATTTCATGGTGATGAACGCTTTGTAGTAAAGATAAATGCTGTAGAAGAGCGTGGAGTCCAGCGGCGCTCCGAGAGGCCTCCCGGACGAAACGGCGTAGCTGGCCTGGGAGGTGGAGAAGACATACGCCTGGGTGAAGTACTGGAACATGTTGATGACCCCCAGGATCAGGTTGAAAAGGGTGATGGACGAAACCATCGGTATTGTTACATGCCTCAGCCTCTGGAACCAGTTTGCCCCGTCCAGTTCTGCAGCTTCCAACAGCGTTATCGGCACGTCCTGGAGGCCGGAAAGGTAGATGACTATCGTGCCGCCCATCGCCCACCATCCCATGATGATCAGCGCGGGCTTTGCCCAGTGGGGGTCGGTGAGCCAGCTCGGCCCGTTGATGCCGACGAAACGGAGCACCGTGTTCAGGATACCGTTGTTCGTGTTGTAAATCCAGACCCACAGGATGCTGGCCGCCACCACCGGGACGATGGACGGAATGAAATATATGACCCGGTAGATCGACTGTCCCTTCAACTTCAGATTGAGCAAGATGGCGCACAGGAACGAACCGATTAGAGTTGAGGGAACGCCGATGACCACCATGTAAGTGGTGTTGTACAACGATATCCAAAAGCGTTTGTCGTGGATGATGGCTTTGTAGTTGGCCAGTCCTACCCACTCGGACGGCGCTTTGATGTGATAGATCGTAAAGCTCGTGTAGAGGGCGTCGAGCATTGGGTAGAGAGTGAACAGCAGGAAACCGATCAGCCAGGGGGAAATGAAAATCATCCCGGCGACGAACCGCCTTCTGGTGCGGGGGCTCCAGTTCACCCATGGTAACCAGCTTTTCTTGTCCAAACTTCTTTTCATTTCCATCTGTCCCTTTCGGCGTCGGCCGGGCGAGCCGGTGCTTGCGGCTGCCCGGCCTGAACGCTCGATTTAGATCACTTCCCCTGCAGAGCCTTGTCCAGTATCGGTTGCAGCTTCTTCTGCGCTTCCTTCAGGAGCGGTTCTGGGTCGGCGCCAGCATGGAGGACTTTCTCTTCGATGTTGGCGAGTTCGGTGTTGATCTCCGTGCTTGCTGGCGTGAATACCTGCGTGGTGGCGTTCGGATCCTCCGCCAGTTTCATGAACATCTCGAAGTTCTTGTCCTTGTGGAAGCGTGGATCCTTGGCCGCGGTCTTGCTGGAAGGCAGGTTGTAGTTGGCGGACATCTCATCTGCTATGACCTTTGGAGTCATCATCCATGCAAGCAGTTTCCCGGAGGCCGCCGGATCGGCGACACCTTTCGGAATGACGACCACTGTGCCCCCTACAGTGTTGGTATTTGCCCGCTCGGGGTGGTCTTTCGGGTATGGCAACGGCGCAACGCCGAACCACAGGTCAGGCTTGAGTCCCGCGATGAAGTTCGGGCCCATGAACCATTCTCCGTCCACCACCATGGCGATCTTGCCGGCCATGAAGCCGTTCTGCGGGGAGGCGTAGTCCCCGAGGGAGGATACGAACTTCATGACCTTGTCCGGCCCATACTTCTTGTAGAAATATTGCTCCCACTTCAGGGCGTCTAGGATGGGCTTGGAATCCACCTGTACCTTGGTGCCGTCTTTGCTGATCCAGTATCCGCCGAACATCGGTGCGTACTGCTCGAAGTGGCTCCATGCGTAGTCCGGCACGAACCCCATCTGGATGATGTTGCCGTCTTTGTCCACTTTGGTCAGCT
>CAZEXY010000032.1:0-7616 GCA_964516345.1 uncultured Anaerolineae bacterium | reverse complement strand
TCCGGCACGAACCCCATCTGGATGATGTTGCCGTCTTTGTCCACTTTGGTCAGCTTGTCGGCATACTCCACCAGTTCTTCAAGGGTCTTGGGAGGCTTTTCCGGATCGAGCCCTGCGGCTTCGAACATATCTTTGTTCCAGTAAAGGGCATAGGTGTCGGAGCCCCAGGGAAGAGCGTAATATTTGCCCTTGTACTTCCCCTGAGCCAGCATGGCTGGATAGATATCGTTCAAATCAATCTTATTTGCGGCTATGATATCATCCAGCGGGGTCAGGAGTCCTTCGTTCACCCACTCCGGAACGTTGTCCGGCCCGCTCAAAACCAGGACATCGGGAGGATGGGAGCCGGAAAGAGCCGCAATGACTTTGTCGTTGTCCACGGGAGCGTTGACAATGACCTTGATGCCATTGGCTTCTCCGTACTCGTTGAAGAGTTTCTGCAACTGAGCAGGGTTGTCGCCCCACGTCACCCACACGTGCATTTCTTTGGGTGATTTCTGCGCCGCTTTGGTCGGAGCTTTCGTTGGAGCAGGGGCTTTGGTAGGTGCCGGTGCCTTGGTGGGCGCCGGAGCTTTGGTCGGTGCTGGTGCTTTTGTAGGCTCCGGAGCCTTCGTAGGAGCCGGTGCTTTCGTCGGGGTTGCCTTGGCGCAACCTCCGAGCACCATTGCGATTACCAGGATCAAACTCAGGACGAACCACTTCTTGGACATCTTTACCTCCTTGTGATCGATTTAATTCTGTTGGTGTTGCGGACGAGCATGCGGTCTTTGGAAGATTTTTGGTTCTCTCACCCCCTTTCTCATTGAGTTTTCTCTGTGCAGGTTTGATGTAATCGGTTACTGTAAACGCTTACAGTATAGAGCAAACCGCACCGCTGTGTCAAATCCGGAATCGAGGGGGAGAGAGTGTTCTGCACGGCCGTTTACTTCATAGTGAAGGCAGTTCTACGACTGTGGGACGTACTGACAGTCCGACCGCCTGCCAGTTGCTTTGTGGGTCGGACTGTCAGTCCGTCCAGGTCGGGCTGTTGGCCCGACCTACGGCGTAGACAATTCCGGTTTTGCGACCGATGCCTTTTTCTTGCCCCCTTCTTTGAATAGGTCGAAACAGTCTCTCGAGGGCGGTTTGGAGTGAACTCTGGCTTGGAAGTCTGTTGTCCTGACGGCTGTAGCTGCCGCTATTTTGCCAGAGGGGCGCACCCTCGAAAGGCTTTTACGCTTTCATTGCGTCGCGCAAAGTTCTGTAACCGATTATGTGAACTCTGTGTGCTTTCAGCCACTCCCAAATGTCCGGGTGGGAGAACGCTCTGTAATCCGCAATGCGTCCTTCTCGATCTTCCTTTGGGGAAATAGCCTCGATTTCTGCCCCGGGCATTGCTGCATGGTATATGAAGTGGGTTAGTCCGGGAGGAAGAGACTCGACTGTTTTTCGGTACTCGGCCTCACGACGAGCGGGTGGAACGTCGTACAGGCTGGCAAGGTGGTCGATTATCGGGAGATCTTGAGTTCGTTCGAGCCTCTCCAGGAGGTTTTGCAGCGTCTCGACGGTTTCGGGCGGTATTCCGTGTCGGGATATGAGCTCTTCGCTCGGGCGGGGGAGCATGACCGGCACTCTATACGTTAGCCCGAGCTCGACATAGGCGGGAAACAAGGCGGGATGTACAACCGCACCCATATGCGTGTCAATGTGCGTCACATCTATCCCCGCGTTCAGGGCGTATTCCACCTGGGCTTTCATTTCCGCTATCGCTGCATCCGGATCCATGTGGGAATGCAGGCTTTCGACATCAGCCCAAAGGTACCCTTCCTCGTCCAGGAGCCCGCTTTTGGGATCGAGGGTGGATATTGGCCTCCATCGATAGTTCTGCCACTCGCTGGTTAAAGTTATGTGCACGCCTATGTCGGCTTCCGGATGGTTCTGGGCGAACCCGACAATTTCGTTGAACCAGGGGCATGTCACCATGACGGAACCACACGCTGTCGGGGCTACAGAGGCGATTTCCATGAAGGCGGAGTTCATGGCGTGGCACATTCCCAGGTCATCCCCATGGAAGATAATGACTTTGTCCTCGGGTGAGAATCCGAGGCGATTCAAAAATGAGTGCATCATTATCCCTCGCTCTCTTTGCTGTGTGTAACCAGTTACATTATATACTCACTCATGACCCTATGTCAAATCCCAAAAAGCCTTGACAAAGCGGTGACAACCCCTTATAATGGTGATTGTACCGGGAAAAATTAAGTAATCGTTTACATTGCATTTTTGTTGATCGGTTGACAAGGCAAGGGGCATCATTCCCCAACGTGCGGCGCAGGGACAATTCCATGGCTTTGGAAGTGGGGGGTTCTGCAGGGGTGGCAGCGTGGCTCGGCCACGGTGTTCGCGCGTGGTGGGAAGACATGCCTCTCCCTCATGGTTGTGATTCTCTCTGGATTGTGTCTTCCCGAGCCCCTCCCGGTGGCGCGCTTCCTCATATCCTCGTTCAGACTCGCCGCTGGACAATTGTTAATCGAGAGCAGTACTCCTTCTCGGTTAGGGGTTCCCCCATTCCAGCTTCAGAGCGGGTGGATTCGGTTTTCAGGCTTTTTGCGAGATTCAAGGAGTGTGTACGATGAACGATTCTTACATCAAATGGCAGGAAGAATGGTACGGCAGGCCGTTGAAAGAACACGAAGCATCGTCCGTGCCGGAGTTGCTCGATCTCTCCGCACACCGGTGGCACGACAAGGTTGCCCTCCGCTGCATGAACAGGGCGCTAACCTACGGCGAGCTGAGGGATCGTTTCGGGCGCATAGCTTCCGCCCTCACGAAGCTCGGCGTGAAGAAAGGGGATAGGGTTGCCGTCTTCATGCCGAACAACCTGGAATACCTGCCCGTATTCCTCGGGATCACGGCGGCAGGGGCCATCATGCTCCCCCTCAACGCCATGCTGAAAGCGCCGGAGATGGAGGGTTTGCTTCAGGACTCCGGGGCAAAAATCTTGTTCCTGGATGCACGGCTCTACCCAGCGGCAAAGCCGATCATGGACAAAGGAGTGGTGGAGCACGTGATATTCCTGGATCCTGCCGGCACCGGTGTTCGGCCCGAAGCGGGGACTTTGGACTACGAAAGCTTGCTCTCCGACGCCGATCCGGAAGAGATTCCCGTGCCAAAGGACGTCCTGGACGAACCGGCGTTACTGCTCTACACGGCCGGAACCACGGGCTCACCGAAAGGCGTTCTCCTGACCCACGGAAACCTGGTGGTGACGTCGAGCCATGTGGTGGCGGCTTACGACATGTCGGAGAAGGACTCTGTGCTGCTCCTGTTCCCACTCTCCCACTCGGCGGCGTACCTCCCCTTCACTATGCCGCTCTTCAGCGTCGGCGGAACTGTGATCCTGCACCCCCGGTTCGATCCGACCACGTTCCTGAAAATGCTGGACGAATACAAAGTCACGATGTTCGGAGGACCTCCCACGGTCTACATCGCTTACCTGAACCACCCGCAATTTTCCACATTCGACCTCTCCTCCCTGCGGCTGACCATAGCCGGAGCGGCACCTGTGCCGGACGTGATCCAGAAGAAATGGAAGGACTCGGTCGGAACGGACCTGATCAACGGCTACGGTCTGACGGAGACCACCGCCACGGCGCTCGCTTCCTTCCCGCACAAGAGCAACTTGGAGCCGGGCTGCATGGGTGTCCCCATAGGAGGCGAAGTGAGGATCGCGGACGAGACGGGAAAGACCCTACCGATCGGTAAGATCGGAGAGATCCAGTTCAAAGGGCCGCAGGTGATGAAAGGCTACTGGAATCGTCCCGATCTGACCGGGGCGGCCTTCACGGAAGATGGATGGTTCAAGACAGGGGACGCCGGGTACATGAACGAAGAAGGGTTCGTGTACTTCGTGGAGCGGTTCAAGGACCTCATCATAGCTTCCGGGTACAACATTGCCCCGGCCGAAGTGGAGCAGGTGATCCAGCAGCACCCGGCGGTTTTGGAGGCTGCCGTCATCGGCGTGCCGGACCCATACCGCGGCGAGACGGTGAAGGCTTACGTGGTTTTGAAAGACGAGTACAAGGGGAAGGTCTCTCCAGAGGAGATCATCGAGTTCTGCAAAGGCCGCATGGCGGCGTACAAGTACCCCCGCATCGTGGAATTCATAGAGGCCCTGCCGAAATCATCCGTGCAGAAAGTCCTTCGGAGAGTGCTGAGAGAAATGCACACGTCATCGGCCCGGAACGAGGGTTGAACATTTCAAATCACGAGGAGGCATCTTACCATGGACCAATCGACGAAGAACAAAGTCAACCAGTATCTGAGGTTCGCCCTGAAGGAGATAAAGGGGATCGGGGTGGATTCCGCCCGCGCCCGCACGCTGACGAATTTCTACAAGTTCCACAACTCCGCGATGGAAGACGGCGTGCTCAGCCGCAAGCAAAAGGAGCTGATAGCCACGGGCATCGCCATGCTGGTTTGCAGCGGTGAGTGCTCCAAATACCACGCTGCGGAGGCGCTTCGCCACGGAGCCACGCCGGAGGAGCTGCTGGAGACCATGTCCGTCGCGATGATGATGGGAGGCGGTCCGGGGGTGTTCCACGCCATAGAGCTGCTGCAATCGTTGAGGGAGCTGGGGGTGGACGTATCGGCCCTGGAAGGAGGGACCTCGGACGGGACGCCTGGAGGAGGTTGAGATGGTGACGCCACAGGAAGCTATGAAGATCTTGAACGAATACCTGCGATTGGATACCTACCCGGTGGGCGTGGCTTTCGTGAACGGGGAGGCCGAGTTCCCGCCGAAGACCAGGACCGTGAGCTACTGGGGGCTCAAGATGTCCATCTGCCAGATCATCTCCCTGGCGAGGAAGTGGGACATGCTGATAGGAGCCCGACCGGAGGACATAAATTGCGCCTCCGCCCAGCTTGCGTTTGGATGGTTCAAGACGGCCGACGGCAGACCGCAGGAAGAAGTGGTGGTGGAATTCTTGAAGAACATGCAGTACGTAAAGGACGAGGAAACCGCCCGGAAGACCCTGGAGCATCTGCCGTGGATCAGGGAAGGCTGGGTGAACGAGAAGAGGGGAATACTGGTCGGTTCGTTGCAGAAATGGACTTTCGGCGAACCGGAGGTGGTGCTGATCTACGGCAACACGTCTCAGGTAGCCCGGCTGGTACAGGCCAGGGTCTACATGAAAGGAGGCGTGGTCAAATCGGAAGCGCAGGTGGGGCTCACGTGCGCCATGGAGATACTCGGGCCGAAGCTGAAAGGCGAAGTCTCCTTCGTCATCCCGGGTCGGGGGGAAAGGCAGCTCGGCATGGCGGGGAACGAGGAGATGGTCTTCGTGCTCCCGTGGGAGGAAATGCCGGACCTGGTCGAGGGGGTCAGGAGAACCCAGGAAGCGGGCAGCCGGTATCCCGTGCCTCAGTACCTCTTCTTCAGGCCGCTCTACCTTCCGCCGATAGAAAAGCTCCGGGCGCAGCTCAGGCCGAACATCGAAACGCCGGAGGAGAAAGTCGAAGATGCCGATCCCGAACTTCTGGAGAAGGCGGATAAGCTATTCCAGGAAGGGTACTACTGCAGCCAGGTAACTGCCATCCTGTTGCAGGAGAAGCTGGGTTTGGACGGCGAAGAAGCCCTGAAAGCGCTGGCGGCGTTCAGCGGCGGGGTCGGCAGAGATGGCGGCAACTGTGGAGCGCTCAACGCGTCCCTCGCCATGCTGGGGCTGGCGCTGGGCAAGGGGAGGGAAGGCAAGGAAGACCCGCGCCTGAACAAGTACATCAAGGTGGTGTACGATAGGTTCGCCGGGGAAATCGCCGAGGCCTCCGGGAGCGTGCATTGCCGCGATATAGCCGGCGTGGATTGGTGGAACGCTGCGGAAGCCCGGGAATTCCTCAGCGATCCGAAGAGAATCGCCCGATGCCGCAGGCTGATAGCCAGAACCGTCGAGATGGTCTCCGACGTGTTCGATGAGATCGAGGCCGAGAGAAAAGGAGGATGAGCCATGGAAAAACCCTGGGTGGAAAGGTACGACTACTGGATTCAGGAGAGGTATCGGGAGAACTACGGTCTGGTCACGGACATCCTCGACTGGGCTGCAAAGTTCTCCCCGGACAAAGTGGCGATAGATTATCAGGGGTCGGAAACGAAGTACAGGGACCTGTGGCAGCAGGCCAGGAGCCTCGCCACGGCCCTCAGGATGAACGGCGTGCAGAAAGGCGATCATGTCGGCATAATGCTGCCGAACAGCCCGGAGTTCGCCGTGGCTTTCTATGCCATCCTCTATGCGGGCGCCGTCGTGGTTCCGTTCAATCCTACCTACACCTCTCGGGAGATCGAATGGCTCGTGGACTATTCCCGGGTTTCCACAATCATCGTCTTCGCACCGCTGGTGGAGAAACTGACGGAAAAAGCGAAATCCGGGCTGAAATCTTTGATCCTGGTCAATCCGCCCGGCATGTCAGGGAACGGATCCGAATTCCATGCTCTGGTTCGAAAAGGGGCCGAAGAGCCTTTCAGCAAGGTCCAGATGGGAGAGGAAGAACCCGCGGTCATCATCTACACCGGCGGGACGACCGGCAGGCCGAAGGGGGCCATCCTGAAACACAGGACGCTCTACGCCGGGACTTTCGTCTTCGCCATGTGGTTCAAAGGGCTGGTGGACGAAGTTCCGGTGGAGGAACGGAGGATGCTGTGTCTGCCTCCCTTCTTCCACATCTGGGGAATGGGGGCCTGCCTGACCACGGCGATGATGCAGCGCATGACGCTGGTGATCATGCCGAAGTACAGCAAGAGCGGCCTGCTGGACTACCTCGACAGGCACAAGATAACCATCTTCCCCGCCCCGCCGGTGGTGCTGAACGACCTGCTGAAGGACCCGCACGTAGATGAGTACCGCCTGAACGAAAGGATCCTCCTCATCCAGTTTGGCTCCGCCCCGTCCTCGCCGGAGCTTTCGAAGAAGATGTTGGATCTGGGGATTTCCTTCATCGAGGGGTACGGCCTGACCGAGGCGGCGGTGACCCACCTTCAGCCGGTCTTCGGACGGAAGAAGCCCGGGAGCATCGGACTGCCAGTTCCGAACGTGGACGTGAAGATCGTGGACCTGGAAACCGGCACGAAGGAAGTCCCGGTGGGCGAACCGGGGGAGCTGTGCGTTTCGGGTCCGCAGGTGACAGATGCCTACTGGAACGCTCCGGACGAAACCGAGCTCGCCATACGGGATGGCTGGCTCTACACCGGGGACATCGTCCGCATGGACGAGGATGGCTACTTCTACGTGATCGACAGAAAGAAGGACATGATCATCCACAAAGGGTTCAACGTGTACCCGCAGGAAGTGGACAATGTCATAATGGCGCATCCGAAAGTCCTGGAAAGCTGCACCGTGGGGATACCGGACGAGCGGGTCGGGGAGAGGGTGAAGAGCTACGTCGTTCCTCTTCCGGGGCGCTCGCTCACCGTGGAGGAGGTCTTGGAGCACTGCCGGAAATTCCTGGCCCCTTACAAGGTCCCGGAGATCGTGGAGTTCAGGAGCGCCCTGCCCAAGAGCGCCATGGGGAAGATTTTGAGGAAGGAAGTGAAGGCCATGGCTTTGAAGGATGCGTCCGGTTGAGTAGGGGCGACCTGCAGGTCG
>CAZEXY010000031.1:0-22505 GCA_964516345.1 uncultured Anaerolineae bacterium | reverse complement strand
AACGGCAGTTATGATTCTGCTGCCGGCACCTGGACGGTGGGGAATGTCGACGCCGGGACCAGCAAGACCCTCCATATTACGGCTACCGTTAATGCTGATGGGGATTACACTAATGTTGCGGAGGTCAAAGCTGCCGATCAACAGGACCTGGATTCTACGCCGAACAACCATGACCCCAATGAGGACGATCAGGACAGCGTAACCATATCCCATGTCGTTCTGTCGAATTCTTCTCTGGCCGGTATGGTTTGGAACGATGGAAACGAAAACGGCATACGGGAGAGCGGAGAACCTGCTGTTTCTGGAATAACGGTCACGCTTCATTCCGGCAGCGATTGCACCGGAACTGCTCTGATGACTGTCACCACCGGGGCCGGCGGCAATTACCTGTTCGACGGGCTGCTGGCGGGAACCTATTCGGTGAAGTTCGATCTGCCGGGTGGATACGCTTTCTCCCCGCAGAACCAGGGGAGTGATGATACCGTGGATAGTGACGCCGACGGCTCTGGATGTGTGTCGAACATCACACTTGCCGACAACGAACACAAGACTAACATCGATGCAGGGATCTATCAGCCGATAGATCTGAGCCTTGACAAAGATGTCAGCAACGGCTCTGCTCCTGTCGGAACTCAGGTCGTCTTCACCCTGACGCTCAAGAACGACGGGCCTGGAAACGCAACCGGAGTTGCTGTGACCGATCAATTGCCCAGCGGGTTCACTTACGTGGGTGACGACGGGAGCGGCGCGTACGACCACAACACCGGGGTCTGGACGGTGGGCTCTGTGGCAGCAGGGGCTCAGAAAGCGCTTCACATAACCGCTACGGTCGGTTCTGCTGGAGACCATACGAATATCGCCGAGGTGACCGCTGCGGATCAGCGCGATGTGGACTCTACCCCCAACAACCATGTGCTCTCTGAGGACGACGAGGACTCTGCTACGGTTACCCCTGGCGCGGTGATAGACCTGAGTCTGGGCAAGGATGTTGACAATCCGACTCCTTATGTAGATACAAGCGTGATGTTCACCCTGGTGATAACCAACAGTCGGCCAACCACGGCTACCGGCGTGGCGGTGACGGATCTGTTGCCAAGCGGATTTACCTATGTGAGTGACGATGGAAATGGAAGCTACCACTCCGATACCGGCGTGTGGGAAGTTGGTGAGGTTGGAGGCAACGCAAGTAAGACCTTGCACATCACCGCCACGGTGAACGCCTCCGGCGATTACACCAACACCGCTGAGGTGACTGCTGCGGATCAGCACGACATCGATTCCACACCCGACAACCACGATCCGAGCGAGGACGATCAGGCCAGCGCTGCAGTAACTCCAAGCTCCTTGATCGATCTGAGCCTGGACAAAGAGGTTGACAGGTACAGCGCAGACGTTGGAGATACGGTGATGTTTGCGATAACCGTGACGAACGATGGCCCCTCCAACGCCACTGGAGTTCAGGTCACCGACAAGCTACCGACGGGGTTCAGCTATGTGAGCGACGATGGAGGCGGAAGCTACGACAGTAACTCTGGCGTCTGGGACATCGGGAACGTTGCGGCTAACACCAGTGTAACACTGCACATAACGGCCACCATGAACGGTAGCGGCGACTTCACGAACGTGGCGGAAGTGACCGCTGCGGATCAGCCGGATGTGGACAGTACGCCCGGTAATCACATCCTCGACGAAGACGACGAGGATTCGGTAACCGTAGCGCACATCGTGTCTACATCCTCCTTGAGCGGTAAAGCGTGGAAAGACGAGAACGGCAACGGCATTCAGGATGGCGGCGAAGCCGGGTTCTCCGGGATAACGGTCACACTCCATTCTGGGGAGAGCTGCGCCGGAACGCCGGTGATGACGACCACTACAGGTAGTGATGGTTCTTACTCCTTCGACGGCATAGACGCCGGCACCTACTCGGTGAAGTTCGAACTGCCTGCCGGCTATGAATTCTCGCCGAAGGATCAGGGAGGAGATGACACCAAGGACAGCGATGTGGATGCCTCCGGTTGTACCGGAAGCATAAGCGTGGAGAGCGGGCACGTGTACAGGCATTGGGATGCCGGGTTGCACCACCGATTCGCCGAGCCCCCGTTCGGCATCAAGACGGTCGAAAACACGGGACCTCAGGAGGTGGAGTGGACGGTGGCGTGGATCAACAACGCCAACAATCAGGATCTGAAGGTGCTGGCGCTCGATCCTATACCGGATTATACGACTTATGTTCCCGGCAGCTTGGTCTGTGAGACCGACGGTACAGCTTCTACATCGCTTTGCGCTTACGATGTGGTACACAACAGAATCATCTGGCAGGGTACGCTTGGTCCGGATGTGGGAGCGACTTCTGCGGATGAAGCACACAACAAGGTTACGATAAAGTTCAAGACAACCATGCAGAAGGACTATGCGTTCAACCAGGGATTTGCTTACTGGGACGAAAACAAGGACGGGGTTTTGGATTCCAACGACCCGAACATAGAGAACGATCAGCCGGCCAGGACTGACGATCCGACGACATCCGTAATGTACGATGCAACGGTGATACCGGAGCCAGGGACGGTGGTGATGGTGTTGCTCGGATTGCTCGGCATGGCCTGGTACGGCTGGAAGAAGAGATTAGGAGCGGCGGTGTAAGGATGGGCTGAATCTTTCTGCAGGAGGTGAGGGAAAGTGGTGGCAATCAAGAATACTCAACAGATCACTCGCTTGTTAGAGCGGGAAAGCGACGAGATGGTCAAAAGGAAGCTTGCTTTCCTGGACATGGTCGCTAACAGGGGTGAGGAAATCATAAGAGCGACCTTGAACATGCAGATAGGGTACTCTACCGGATACAAATGGATAAGGGATTGGAACACCAGGGGATATGCCGGTCTTGTACCCGCCAGGAAAGACAGGGTAGGCAGGCCTCCCAAACTCAGCGCGAAGGAACTGGAGCAGCTCAAGGTCATGCTGGACAAAAGGTCCGACTGGACGGTGGAGGAGGTCAGGAGACTCATCGCGAGAGAGTTCGGAGTCGAGCTTTCGAATTCTCAGGTGTGGAGGATTCTGAGAAAGAAAATCGGAATGACGCTTCCAAGGTCTTACAGGACTTACGTCAGTTAAAGCTGAATTTGTGTGCTGGCAGGCCGGAGAGATCGGTGAAGCCGGCCTGCCAGCCTGTCCCAGAATTCAGGCCGTTGCCACTTGGTGTGCCAATGGCGAAAAAACAGGGGAATCAACGGATGGTCGAATCGGTGCAGCGAGCTCTCGGCAGGAACACAATCCGTTGATTCGAACGATTCGTCGGTTCGTTGGTTCGAGATTTCTACCTCAGCAGGTGTTGGGGAGCAGGGGGATTCTGCTCTCATCCTTCCGGAGCGCAGAATCATTTCCTGACCTTTGCCTCTTAACCTCTCATTTTCAGCCCGGTTTTTTGGAATGATGGAGCAAGGCAGAGATACGACCACCGGGATTGAACGCAACCGTGAAAATTTCCTCAATCCTGATTAGTCCAAACAATCGATTTCGGCTTATAATGGCTTCGTGCTTTCGCGACCTTTTCCTCTGGAAAGGGTTTTAACTTTTCGGTTTTTGTGCTTATACTTTGATTATGAAGGAGGATGCTCCTGATGGCAGAGAACGATCCTAAGATCGAGCACCTGCACGAGCTGCGAAAACAGGCAATGCTGGGCGGCGGCAAGGAGAGGATCGATATCCAGCACAAGAAAGGGAAATTGACCGCTCGCGAACGCCTGGATTTGCTCCTCGACAAGGGAAGTTTTCACGAACTCGACATGTTCGTCACCCACCGCTCTCACGATTTTGGACTGGAGAAGAACCGCCCGCTCGGCGATGGCGTGGTGACCGGGTACGGTACTATCGATGGGCGTCTGGTTTTCGTGTATTCTCAGGACTTTACCGTGTTTGGCGGGTCCCTTTCGGAGGCTCATGCCGAGAAGATCATCAAAGTGATGGATATGGCCATGAAGAACGGAGCTCCCTTGATCGGACTGAACGATTCCGGCGGAGCGAGGATACAGGAAGGGGTCGTGTCCCTTGGGGGCTACGCGGATATTTTCCTCCGCAACGTCCTCGCTTCCGGGGTCATTCCGCAGATCTCCGCAATCATGGGGCCGTGTGCTGGCGGAGCTGTTTATTCTCCGGCCATAACCGATTTCATAGTGATGGTGAAGGACACCAGCTATATGTTCATCACGGGGCCGGAGGTGGTCAAGACGGTGACCCATGAAGATGTGACATTCGACGGCCTGGGAGGAGCTTGGGTCCACAACACGAAGAGCGGCGTTGCCCACTTTGCGGCCGATACAGAGGAAGACGCCATTTTCACCATTCAGAAGCTTCTTTCCTATATACCTCAGAACAATCTCGAAGAACCGCCCTTCGTTCCAACCAAAGATGATCCCAACCGTATGGACCAGGAGCTGAACGAGATTGTCCCGGACAGCCCCAACAAGCCTTACGACATGAAAGAAGTTATAACGAGGGTCATCGACGATGGGGAATTCTTCGAAGTCATGCCGTATTGGGCTCAGAACATCATCATAGGGTTTGCCAGGATGGGAGGGCATTCCGTAGGGATCGTTGCGCAGCAGCCAGCCGTGCTCGCCGGAGTTCTGGACATAGATGCTTCGGTGAA
The DNA here is from genome assembly GCA_964516345.1 of uncultured Anaerolineae bacterium. GTDB lineage: Bacteria > Chloroflexota > Anaerolineae > S016-19 > S016-19 > S016-19. The sequence continues at coordinate 17,863 of CAZEXY010000031.1, read as the reverse complement.
AGCAGCACGCTTCATCCGATTCTGCGACGCTTTCAACATTCCACTGATAGTCTTCGAGGATGTCCCGGGTTACATGCCCGGCGTGGCACAGGAACATGGTGGCATCATAAGGCATGGGGCCAAAATCCTTTACGCCTTCGCCGAAGCAACCGTGCCGAAGATCACCGTCATCACCCGAAAATCCTACGGCGGAGCTTACTGCGTCATGAACTCGAGGCATGTGCGTGCTGACCTCGTGTTTGCGTGGCCCACGGCCGAAATCGCCGTCATGGGACCGGAAGGCGCTGTGAAGATCATCTACAAGCGACAACTGGCTGCCGCTGAGGACCCGGAAGCGCTGAAGGCGAAACTCGTGGCGGAATACCGGGAGAAGCTGGCGAATCCTTACATAGCTGCCTCGAGAGGGTTCGTGGACGACGTCATAGAGCCGAAGGAGACGCGCCCGAGGCTCATCAATGCTCTGGAGATGCTCAGGAACAAGCGGGATACGAATCCACCCAAGAAACATGGCAACATTCCGCTGTGACGCGACAAGGAGTGGGGAATGTTCAGAAAAATTCTGGTGGCGAACCGGGGAGAAATTGCGATCAGGGTCATGAGGGCCTGTGAGGAGCGGGGGCTTGCCACCGCTGCGGTGTTTTCCGATGCGGACAGAACCGCTTTGCACGTGCGGTACGCGAATGAGGCATACAACATCGGACCTTCCAAGCCCAGCGAGAGTTACCTCAACATGGACAGGATAATCGAAGTGGCGAAGAAATGCGGGGCCGACGCAATTCATCCCGGATATGGATTCCTTTCCGAGAATGCAGATTTCGCCCAGAAAGTGGTGGATGCGGGTTTGACGTTCATAGGACCTCCCCCTGAAGCGATACGGCTTCTCGGTAACAAAGTGGAGGCCCGGCGGACCATGAAGGCTGCGGGAGTACCCGTGGTTCCGGGCACCGACGCCGGGGTTACCGATGCCGAGGCGATAGACGCTGCCATGGACATCGGATTCCCCGTGATGGTGAAAGCTGCTGCGGGAGGCGGCGGCAAAGGTATGCGGCTCGTTTCCGATCCCGACGAATTACCCCGTGCGCTGGCCGCCGCCAGACGGGAGGCTATGGGTGCCTTCGGCGACGATACAATCTACCTGGAGAAAGTGATACCGCACGCAAGACATATCGAGGTGCAGCTTCTGGCCGATTCTCACGGCAACGTGATCCACCTCGGTGAACGTGAATGCTCCATCCAGAGGCGCCATCAGAAGATGATCGAGGAGTCGCCTTCTCCGGTCGTTACTCCTGAGATGCGTCGAAGGATGGGAGAGGTCGCCGTGCGTGCAGCCAAGGCCGCCGGGTACGTCAACGCCGGCACCGTCGAGTTTCTGGTCGACCCGGAAATGAACTTTTATTTTCTGGAGGTGAACACGAGGCTCCAGGTGGAACACCCTGTCACCGAGATGGTGACAGGCGTCGATATCGTCAAGGAGCAGCTTGCGATAGCTGCGGGTAGGGCTCTCCGTTTCAAACAGGAGGATATCCGAATGCGCGGTTGGGCTATAGAAGCCCGGATCACGGCCGAAGACCCGTACAACAATTTCCTTCCGTCGGGCGGCAGGATAGATTTCCTTTCCCTTCCAACGGGCCCTGGGGTGCGCGTCGAAAGCGGAATCTATGAGGGATTCGAAGTTTCCCTTTTCTACGATCCCCTTCTTGCAAAACTGATCGTATGGGGAGAGACCAGGGCCGGGGCGATTCTAAGGATGCGGAGGGCTCTAAGGGAATTCCGCATAAGCGGAATCAGCACCTCCATTCCGTTCCACCAGCGGGTGATGGATAGCGCGAGATTCCAGGGAGGGCATTTCGACACCACCTTCCTCGAGCGTTTTTCCATGGAGACCGGTAGCTCACCGGAGAACGAGCGGATAGCCGCCATCGCCGCTGCAATGCTTGCCGATAGAGAAAGCAAGAGTCGCGTTACGTTCGCTTCTTCAGTATCCCCACGTGGGGGGATGTCCTTGTGGAAACAGGCTGCTTTGCTTGGAGGATTGAGGAAATGAAATACGTTGCGGTGGTCGACGGGCAGGAATATCAGATAGAGGTGAACGGGGATTCGGTTCGCATTGGCGACGAGGAGATGTTCGTCGATCTGGAAAGGGTGGGCGAGGGCAACCTGTATTCCCTTCTGGTAGACGGAAGGTCTTACGAATTGATCGCCAGCGAGACTATGGGAGGGTACGTCATAACCCTCGATGGAGTGCGCTATGAGGTACCTGTGACGGACGAAAGGACTCTTCGGCTTTCCAGAGGCGGCAAGGCTCCCGAAAAGCACGGCAAGAGGGTGGAGGTGAAATCCCCGATACCTGGGCTGATCGTGAAAGTTCCCGTGGAGGAAGGTGCCGAGGTGAGCGAGAACCAGCCGCTTGTGATCCTGGAGGCGATGAAAATGGAAAACGAGATCCGGGCCCCAAGGAAAGGCACCGTCAGGGAGGTCAGGGTCTCTCCGGGCGTCCAGGTTGGACAGGGGGAAGTGCTGATAGTAATCGAGTAAGTTGATCGAGCTTCGACCTGAGGAGGTAGAACGATGGCTTTTTCCGGCTGGAGAAAGGAACATCCAAAACTTGTGAGTGGATTGTTATGGGTGCTGTCCGCCATCGTTACTCTTGCTTTCTTCACTTATCAGGACAAAACCGGCCCAACATACCCTTTGGAAGGTACTCTGCATACTTCTGCAGGAGTGGTAAAGTTCGAATTCCTTCGCAGCGAGGTCATAGGAAACGATCTTTCCATCATGTTGATAGATCCCGTGCCCGATGGGGTGAAGGGGTATGTGAAGTATCGCAGGTACAAGTCCAACGACGAGTGGAAGATTCTGCCTTTCGAGAGAAGGGTTTTCGAGTTTTCCAGACACGGGCATACCGAGAAGATTTCAGGACTTGGAGTCAGCCTGCCAAGCCTGCACGAGAGGGCCGGGAAATACGAATATTTCGTTTATCTTCAGGTCGACGGTGGAGAGCCGTTCTCCGTGACCGGAGACAAACCTGTTTACGCGCGCTACAAAGGCAGTGTTCCGATCCCTGTAATCGCTATGCACGTGTTGATAATCTTCCTTTCGATGTTGCTCGCCATGCGAACTTTGTTCGAGGCTGTGCTGGACGGAAACTACAACAGATTGGCGTGGGCGACTTTGCTGACCTTTTCGCTGGGAGCATTTCTGTTCGGCCCATGGGTTCAATGGTACGCCTTCGGTGTGTGGTGGTCCGGTATCCCGTTCGGCTATGATTGGACGGACAACAAGGTTTTGCTGGAACTGGCGGCATGGATATGGGTCGTGATTGCAAATAGGGGCGGTAGGCGCAACAGGCTTTCGGTCTACGTGGCTGGGGCGGTGACGTTGCTGGTCTATTTCATTCCCCATAGTCTGTTCGGCTCGGAGTACAATTACAAGACGGGCACCGGACGGGGTACCGCCGGGTGAAGTGAGTATTCGCTGCCTGTGGTGCTTTCAGATTATCCTCAGTAGCTTGGCGAGCAAGTTCTTGAGAAGGCCGCCCAGGAAGAGCTTGCGGGTGGTTTTGCCGTAATTGGTGATCAGGAGCTGGCTAACGCCTTCTTCGCTCTTTTCGTAGTCGAGGCCGCGGATGATGACCGCAGGCACTCCCTCGGAGGATTGCTTCATCATCAGAGCCGCCACGGCGCTGACTTCGTCCACGACGATGTCCAGCCCTCCGAATTTCGGTCGCCCGTACAGATCCGGCGATCCGAATTCTTTCGTGATCGGTGCTATCCCGCTCGACCCTACGGCGAAATCCAGCGTGCCGAATTTCCCGTTGGAGATGGTTATTTCGGTATCCGTTATGACGACGGCGATGTCCACTCCACACCTTTTGCGGATTTCCGATCTGAGTTCACGCGCTATCCCGTCGAAATCGGCGGTGTTCACGACGGCGTATCCTGGCGGCACGTTGGAGTAATCCAGGCCGGAGTCGGTGGTGACGAACCCGTTCCTGGTCACGGTGATTAGGATGGCAGGCTCTGACTTCGCCGCCGTGGAGGCAGCGCCGGTATCTTTGCTTATTTCTTCCAAATGCTCCGCCATGAATCCGGTGGAAACGTAGAACAAAACTTTCCTGGAAGCGTCCAAAACGATCTGCACCTCTTGGGGAGGCTTGCCCGTGAGGCGGGAGATGATTTTGGCGCGCAGTCCTGGTTGCACATCGGCGATACTTATCATCTCCCCTCGGGCTTTCAGCACGTATTTGGACGTTACCACCAGTATGTCTCCATCGGCAAGCGTGACGGATTCTTCCCGAAGATAGCCTGTTATGACCTGCACGAGATCCGTCGGTGACTCCAGGATCGGGAGCGAGAGGGGGTAGGCTTCGAGCTTGTCCATGGTTTTCCTCCCTTGGAACGGGATTCGGTCAGCCCTCCGGACGGTTCTTGATCAGTACGGTCCACTTCCCGTTCTGCACCGTTTCCCCTTTCTGATTCAGAACGGAAACATCCAGGGTGACGGCACCGCCTCCCAGGCGTCGGAGCTTTCTGAGCGTTGCCACCTCTGCTTCCACATGTATCGTATCTCCGATGAACACGGGGGCCTTGAATTTCCACTCGTCCACGCTCAGGAAAGCCATTACCGAATCCTCCATGAAGCCGAGCCGGATCGCGAGCCCTGAGGCGATGGATAGGATGAGCAGGCCGTGTGCTATCCTCTGACCGAACATCGTCGTCTTGGCGAATTCTGCGTCGGTATGTAGGTTGGTCCAGTCCGCCGTGAGCGCTGCAAAATTTACGATGTCGGTTTCGGTGATGGTCCTGGCCGGCGTGACGATTTTCAGCCCTTCTTCGAAATCTTCGAAATAGAGGCTCTTGTTCAGATCGATGGTCTTTCCCATGTCAACCTCCTAAACTGTCGTAGATTTTCAGCAGAGACTTTGCTCCGTTTTCCCATGTGAATTTTTCCAACAGGGGCTTGGCATGCTTCAGGAGTGTATTCCCGAGTTCCTCGTCCGATATCAGGTTGTATATCCCTTCGGCTATGCTCGTGATGTCGGTATCGTCGACCCAAACCGCTGCTTCATCCAGCACCTCCGGCAGAGAGGAATTTCTTGCCGCGACGACGGGGGTTCCGCAGGCCAGCGCTTCCAGGGGAGGAAGCCCGAACCCCTCATAATGGGAAGGGAATGCGAAAACATCCGCTCCGGAATAAAGAGCGGGGAGCTTCTCGTCGGGTACGAATCCCAGAAAATGTATCTCTTCCCTGTATGGGGATTGGATGTACTCCTTCACGATCCTCTCGTACAACCATCCATACCCTCCGGCAATCACCAAGTGATGCGGCAAGTCGAACTCCATCTTGGTTATGTTGAACGCTTTTATAAGCCCATCGAAGTTCTTCCTCGGTTCCAGCGTGCCGACCGAAAGGATGTAGGGAAATCCGTCGACTCCGAGGGACGTTAGAACCGGCTTTACGGCGCTCTTTTCTCGAGGCTTGAATCGGGAATCCACACCGGAATAGACCACGGAAACCTTTTCCGGAGGCACTTTCAACAGGTTCATTAGATCCCGTTTCGTGGCCTCCGAATCTGCCAGGATGTGGTTTGCTCTCTTTATCGATTTCGGCACGGCAGAAGAGAGGTACTTCCTGAGTGAAGGGTAAGCGTACTGCGGTAGCACCATGAAAGAGAGGTCGTGCACGGTAATGATGGATTTTGCGCCGATTATCGGTGGGGTCGAGTAATTGGGCGAATGAAAAATGCCGGCATCGGAGGCGATGAGTTTTACCGGAAGTGGAAGCCCCAGGCGGTACCACAGGATGGTGACGGCCTTTTCCGGCAGGGGTATTCTCCTTGCCACGAAGTTCTCCGGCCATGCGGGCTTCTCTTTGGGGCAGTCCGATGTCGCCAGGAGGAAATATTTTCGCTTTCGATCCAGGCGCGCCAGAGCTCCGAACAACCCCCTGGCGTATCTGCCGATTCCTCCTTTTTGTTTGAGGGCGGGTGTGTAGTCTATGATGATGTCCACGTGACCTCCGACTATGGCGATGTAAGGATTCCCCTGGCTTTCTCGAAGATTTTTTTGTCTCCGTCGAAGAGCAGCTTCCCCTCCACTTCTTCGATGGGAAACCACTCCGCATCCGTCACTTCTTCGTTGTGCTCGGACGTATCCCCGCTTACTGCTCTCAGAAGGAAATGAGTGACCTTTTTGTGAATCCTCACGAGTTTTTTCCCCTGTCGGCTTATGAACCAGTAATCGATTTCCCCAAGGGGGTGTTCTATTTCCGCTTTGATTCCGGTTTCTTCCTCGATTTCCCTTATCGCTGCTTCTTCGGGTGTTTCCCCTTCTTCGACGTGGCCCTTGGGAAACGTCCATGTAGGTCCGTGACTGTATGGTACTTGGATCATCAAGATTTCGAGGTTCCCTTTTCTCTTTCTGTAGACTATCCCGCCCGCCGATTTTTCGAACCGACTGGGTATCGGCATTTTTACCTCCAGCAGTTGTTCTTGCTTCGATTGTACCAGAAAGCGAGTTCCGTTTGCCAGTTTGACCGCTACAGTGTTTTATGCTACTATCGCCTTGACGGTTGTTGGGTAGGACGTAAAACTGCCAAACACAAAGAAATCATGAAAACTTAGGAGGTGAGACAATGGCGTACGTAATTACAGAGGCTTGTATCGGGACGAAAGATACAGCTTGTGTAGATGTGTGCCCCGTCGAGGCTATCCACCCCTCTAAGGAGGAGCCTGGGTACGATGAGGTAGAACAGCTCTACATCGACCCCGATGCCTGCATCGATTGCGGAGCATGTGTACCGGAGTGCCCCGTGGAGGCCATCTACGCCGAAGAGGATGTGCCTGAAGACATGGTCAAGTTCGTGGAGAAGAACGCCGACTGGTATGCGCTTTCTCCTGAAGAGTTCGAATCCAAGTGGGGTTCCAAGGGCAATACCCTGTAATTCTTTTGAGAACGTTAGTGGGGGCGTCGAACGCGACGCCTCCATTTTTGTATCTCTCCGCCGTTTTTTTCAGATCGATTTACTGATTCAGAGGAGGTTTCTGTGCTTACTTCTGTCTTTATCGCTTCCGGGATGATGGAGGGCAATGGTGCCGGCGCTGGTATTGCATCGTTGATCTTCTTGATCGTTTTCGTGTGGCTCGTAGTGGCGCTCATAGCCATGTGGAAGATGTTCGAAAAAGCAGGAAAGCCCGGGTGGGGCGCTTTGATTCCTTTTTACAACATCTATCTGCTCATCGAGATAGTCGGAAGACCGGGATGGTGGCTGTTCCTGTTGTTCGTTCCGTTCGTGAACATCGTCATCGAAGTGATACTCGCGATGGATGTCGCCAAGTCCTTCGGCAAAAGCAGTTTGTGGGGGATAATTTTCATCCTGCTGCTGGGCGGATTGGGATACATCATCCTGGGTTTCGGCAGCGCCCAGTACGTTGGCCCGGCGGCAGCGGAAGGGTGATTCGGTGGGATGTGCGGCCGGTCAGGCCGCACATCCTTGTCCGTTCCTCCGGTCATTAGCTCCTTCCAAGCACTTCTGCAATGGCTTTCACCTCTTTTACCAGGGCGGCGAATTTCTCCGGCTTGAGGGACTGGGCTCCGTCGGATAGGGCTTCCTCCGGCCTCGGGTGCACTTCCACGATGATCCCGTCCGCGCCCGCAGCTATGGCAGCCCTTGCCACCGGAGTTACCAGCTCCCATTTTCCTGTCCCGTGGCTTGGATCGGCTATCACCGGCAGGTGACTCATCATTTTCAGCGCCGGTATTGCGTTTATGTCGAAGGTGTTCCTCGTGTAGGTCTCGAAGGTGCGTATTCCCCTTTCGCATAGCATCACCTGGCTGTTCCCCTTGGAAAGGATGTATTCGGCCGACATCAGCAGTTCCTGCATCGTCGCCATCATTCCACGTTTGAGCATCACCGGCTTGTTCGTGGCTCCTACCGCTTCCAGAAGGGCGTAGTTTTGCATGTTCCGTGCGCCTATCTGGATTATGTCCGTGTACCCCGCCACAAGGGATACCTTCTCGGCCGAAAGGGCTTCCGTGATGATGTATAGGCCTGTTTCTTCCCGTGCCTCTGCCAGCAATTCCAGGCCTTTGAGGCCGAGCCCCCGGAAGGAATAAGGGGAAGTTCGGGGTTTGAACGCTCCCCCTCTCAGGATTGTGGCTCCCGCTTCCTTGACGGCGTGGGCGGTTTCCAGCAATTGCTCTCTGCTCTCTACGGAGCAGGGGCCGGCTATGATCACGATTTCGTTTCCTCCTATTTTCACCCCGTTGAGCCTTATGACCGTGTCCTCCTGTTTGAAATCCCTGCTGGAGAGTTTGAACGGGGAAAGAATGGGCACCGTTTTCTCCACGCCGTTCATCATTTCGAAGACGTTCTTGTCTATCGGCTGTGTATGCCCCACGATACCGATGATCGTCCTTTCCTCACCTCGGGAGACGTGGGGCTGCAGCCCCATGTCGGAGATCCTCTTGATCACTGAGTCGATCTCTTTGTCCGTTGCGCTCTTTTTCATTACGACTATCATTTTCTCCTCCTGTTCTTCTGTTGGAATCATTTTCATCCCTCGTTGGGCATCTCTGCCGCCGGATACGAGCCCAAAAGCTTGACGAAGGCCGCCCTCGAGAGCAGTCCTATCAAGGCAGATTGGCATTTGGGTTCCTCCCAATGGCCTTCACAATCCAGGTAGAATACGTAATGCCAGGGGCGGTTCCTTCTCGGCCTCGATTCCAGCTTTGTCAGGTTGAGGTTCTCTTTGGCGAACTCGTTCAGGCATTCTACCAGAGCTCCCGGTTTGTGTGGGACGGCGAAGACCAACGAGGTTTTGTTCTTCTTTCCTTTTTTCACTTCCTTTTCCCCGAGGACGAAGAACCTGGTGATGTTCCAGTTCTTGTCCTCCAATCCGTTTATCAGTATGTCGAGCCCGTAGATTTCCGCTGCGAGGGAGCTGGCTATGGCTGCGACCCCCGGTTCTGGGGATGATGCGAGATCTCTGGCGCTGCCTGCTGTATCGTATACGGCTTCGGCGTGCCAGCCGTGATCTGCGATGGTCTTTTCGCATTGAGCCAGTGCCTGTGGATGCGACCTGACGGTGTGGATTTCGTCGATCGTCGTGCCTTTAGGGGCCATCAGACAGTGGCGGACGCGCAGATAGATTTCTCCCACCACCCGAATGTCACGCTCTAACAGAAGGTCGTAAGCTTGGTTGATGGAGCCTGCCACGGAATTTTCTACCGGAAGCACTCCGAAGTCCGCCTCTCCCTTTTCTATGGAGGTAAAGATGTCGGCGAAAGTTTTCGATGGCAGTGTTTCCACTTCGCTTCCGAAGTGCTGGCGCACGGCTTCCTCCGAATAAGCGCCGTGTTCTCCCTGGAAAGCCACTACTGTTTTCGACATCATTCACCTCCATTTGTCCGGTTTTCAATCAGATCTTTCAGCTTTTCACGATCGACCGCCGGAGCCGGCAGATCGGGACGAAGCGCCGTCGCCCCGTTCAGGTATACGTGCTGGATTTCTTCCCGGGGTCTGTCCGTCTCCCAGAGGAGGAGTATCCTTATGCACCTGGGGGGAGCGTTTTCCACCGCCAGCTCCTGCGCTCCGAAGAGCGGGACGTTCTTCCAGCCGATTCTTCGTGCTGCTGCTGCCGGGAACGCTGCGTTCAAATCCGGCGTTGCCGTGAAGAACGCTGCCGAAACATCCGCTTCTGAGATGTCGTTTGCGAGGATCATCCATGCAAGGAGCTCCTTTGTTCCCTGTATGATGGTGTTGCGATCGTTCGCCTCTACCGTGGTTGCTCCACGTACTCCTCTGCAAGACATTTCCTCACCTCCGATTTCTACGACATGGGAGTTACGCAGTTCAAACGTTTTACCCATCTGTATCTTGTCCTATGTCCTCTGTTTAGTGGGGACGAGCTTCAGCTCGCCTCCACTCAGCCGCTTCGGGATGACAAACGGCTCGACTGCGTAACTCCTAACAACAAAAAAGCGTGGAACCGATTGGCTCCACGCTTTGGAAATTCCGTTCACGCTTCGGGTTACGTTTCGCTACCCGCGGCGCGGAGCCCCGTGTGTTCCACGGCAAAAAAGTAGTAGCCAAAATAAAACCCGCGCAGGTAGGAAGCGCGCGGGGAAACGATGAAGCTGTTGCTTCTCGTCCGTAAGTCGTGTTTGTTTTCAGAAATTCTCTTGCTCACAGATGGCTCCTTGCCACTCGATTACTTGGCGCAATGCTAACACTTCTGCCCTGATGTGTCAAAATTGCGTTACCCTGTTTCGTTGTCACGGCTGGCCGGTCCGTTCTGATACTTCCGCTCGGGCGAGCGGCTTCAGGTTCCTGTGTCTGAATTTGATTTCCCAGACCCGCCAGGCGGCTTCCAGCTTGACAGGAGCGCTCATTTTGGAATGACCTTTTCTTCGGTCCTCGAAGTATATCGGTATCTCGATGATTCGGAGGTTCAGTTTTTCGCTCACGTAAGTCATCTCTACCTGGAATACATAGCCGTTGGACTTTATCGTGTCCAGGTCGATTGCCTCCAGCGCCTGCCGCGTCCAGCACTTGAAGCCTGAAGTGGCGTCCTTGGTTTTTATCCCCAGGATTGCTTTGGAGTACACAGCGTTGGCCCACCAACTGAGAAAATATCTCCACAGCCCCCACCGTTCGTCCAGCTTGCCTCCATGGACGTATCGCGAGCCTATTACCACGTCGTACTCCATGCTTTTTTGTAGCATCGTTGGGATGTACGATGGGGAATGGGAAAAATCGGCGTCCATCTGGATTATCCTGTCTGCACCGTGAGCGAGCGCCCATTTGAATCCCTGTATGTATGCCCGGCCGAGCCCCCTCGGTCCGGTTCTGTGCAGGACGTGTACCGATTCGGGGTTCCTTTCTGCCAGTTTGTCGGCCACTTCGCCTGTGCCGTCGGGAGAGTTATCGTCTACCACCAGGATGCTGAGCCCCGGAATTCCGAGAGAGAGTACGGAAGCTGTGATCAACGGGAGGTTGTCTACCTCGTTGTATGTTGGTATCACGACAATGGTTTTTAGCACATCTTCCATTTGGGCTGCATCTCCTCAAAGCAATAGCCGATTATACCAAGTTTTCCGTCGAATCGAAAAAGTCGCCCTTTTGGTCGGTCGCTCTTCCCGGCATGCGAGTTTCTCTTTTCATTGTGGAGGTTCCTTGCCAAGAGGGCGTTTTTGCGGAATCCCGGGCCTGCGGGGATAGGCTTTCGGCGTTTCTGCGATTTTTCTGATGACCACGATCCTTCGGTCTTCCGCCAGCAACGGCACCTCCACGTCGATTACTTTTTGTATCGCTCCGCCGAGTATCCGGATCGCCGTTTCCGATTCCAGCACCTCCTCGGAGGCACTGGGCCCTTTCATGGCGAGAACCAGCCCATTTACTTTGGCCAGAGGCAGCAGATATTCGGCGAGAACTGGCAGCACGGCGACCGCCCTTGCTACGACCAGATCGTAGGATTCCCTGTGTCTTTCATCGTGCCCTATTTCCTCTGCTCTGGCATGATAAGCCGTTGCCCCTTCGATGCCAAGCACTCGAATGATGTGTTGCAGGAATTGTACTTTCTTTCCCGTGGCTTCTACGAGGCTCAGCTCCAGCGCAGGCCACATTATCTTCAGCACCAGTCCGGGGAATCCGGGGCCTGTTCCCACGTCTATTGCTCTGAGCTTCCTGTTGAACAACCTGTTGTACGCTTCGGGTGTGCCCTTTGCTTCGCTCGACAGCAAAGACGCCAGCGGGATCAACAAGCTCAAGGAATCGAGGAAGTGTTTGGTCTGGATACCTTCGCTGCTGCTGACGGCGGTCAGGTTGAACTTTTTGTTCCATGCTCTGAGCTCCCGACTGTAGATCGAAAACATCTCCACCTGCTCTTCCGATAGCGGAATTTGCAGCTTGCAGGCTCCTTTTCTGAGCGATTCCATATCCAGGATGTCAGACATTTGCCTGCCCCAGAACGTCTGAAATCAGTGGAGATAGTTCCAGTCCGGATTTCCCTATTTCTGGCAGGAGTTCCGGCAGGGCTTTCGTCTGCCCCCGCCGCCACCATTGGTAGAGCAGGTCTCCCGAGTCGGGATGCCTCCACCACAATTCTCCCAGCTCCTTTCTCAGAAACTCTCTAAGCATTGCTTCGAAGACCCATGCCCGCAGGTATTGTGCGGAGTAAAAACCATCGTCCACGTCGCTTAGAGCTTTTTCTGCGGCTATGTTGATCAGGAGAGCCCTTTCCAGGGTGTTCTTGTAGATTTCTCCTGCTCGCTGCAAGCCGCCGGTGTGGAGGGCAAGTTCGTACTGCAGTTTGGCCACGTATCGCCTCAACAGGAAGAGCTTGGCGAACCGGGCCAGCGACATGTACCGGTCCAGGTCCGGCGATGGCATTCCCACCACGTCTCTGACCCAGCTCGGTTCCAGCATCCGGTACTGCATGTGGAAGGAGTACACTTCTATCAGGTCGTTGTCTCCCAGTACCCGAACGGGAAACGGGAGGTCCGCAGGCACGTGGCTGAAATGTTCGGCGTGTCCGGCTTCGTGGAAGAATGCGTCCCAGTCGTCCCTGCCGCCGTGGGGTTTTATCACCAGATACACTTCGTCGGGGACCCGAACGGGGGCACAGAAAGCCCTGGGCGATTTCTTGGGGCGAGGCTCCAGGTCGAGGGTGAACGGCAGATCGTCCCCTTTGCTCAGCCCGCAAGCTTTCAGAGTCTCGAGCAGGGCGGGGACCATCCAACGGCTTTCGAAGTAATGGTCGAATTCCTTCGACCTCAAAATGTATCCGATGTCCGACGCTGTGGCTTCTTCCGGAGGAACGCCAGCCTTCTCGAGCCGATCGAACAATTGGCGTTCGTATTCTTCCTGCGTTTCCTCTATGAAACTCTGTAGCCATTCTGCCTGGGCGCTGAGGTCCACGTCCTGGAGTTTGTCGTACAAATCGACGTAATCCTGAGCCCCGAGAGATTTTGCCGTCTCGTGCATTTGCCTCAGGCGCTCTTCACGCTCCGGGAGCAGCCCCGCGTCCACCTGTAACGCCAGAGCTTCGAGCTCGTGGCGGTTCTTCCAATCCGGTTCATTGACCAGGATGACCGGAACCTGGAGGTAGGGGATTTCCTTCCCTTTCCATTCCACGGTGGCCGAAAGCACCGAGTTGCTTATCTTCTCGCTGATTCCCTTGACCCGAGTTTCTATGTGTTCCCCCGCTGCCATTGCTGCTATGTATCGGCTGGCGGGAGGATTCTCCGAGATCTCGGAAAGCTTCTCCCGGACCATTTCCTCCGAGAAGAGGTCTTCGTACTCCCGATATATCGGCTCGATCTCGAGTTTTTCCTTCTGCCCCGACCACGTGAGGTAGAATTCCCGGCTGATTTTTTCGGTGAACTCTTCGGCTCTTCTTTCCCACTCCGACATAAGCCTGCCCTCCGCTACAATTCCATGACAATCGGTAGTATCATGGGGCGCCGGCCTGTCCTGGAGTAGAAGAATCCCCTCAACGCTTCCTGGAGTTTGCGCCCACGTGCTCCTGCCCCGATATCTCCGTTCCCCATCACCGTCCAGACCAGCTTTCTGGCATCTTCTATGAGCGCCTGTGCCTCCTCTTCGTAGACGAATCCCCTCGTTATGATCTCCGGGCCGAGCAGGATGTCCCCTTTCCTATCCACTCCGACGAACACCGCCACGAATCCGCCCATGGCGAGGTGCCTTCGATCCCTGAGGACAGTTTGCTCCGTTCCGGCTATCCCAAACCCGTCCACCAGCACCATATCTCCCCCTACGTGGTCGCTCAACCAGCCTCCCTCTTCGTCGAACTCCACCGCCTGGCCGCTTTCCACCACGAAGATATTCTCTGGCGGGACGCCCTTTTCCTGAGCTATTCTGCTATGGAGCACCAGGTGCCTGTATTCGCCGTGAACCGGAATGAAGTACCTTGGTCTGGTCAGTTCCAGCATCAGCTTGTAATCCTCTATGCTGCCGTGTCCGGAAGTGTGCACGTCGAAGAGCTCTGTGTAATACACGTCCGCTCCCTGCCTGAACAGATTGTCCAGCGTGCGGTTCACCAGTTGCTCGTTCCCCGGTATGGGCTCTGCCGAGATGATCACCGTATCTCCTTCCCGTATCTGAAGCGGGCCGAAACGCCCTTGTGCGATCCTCACCAGTGCGGAAGTGGGCTCGCCTTGGCTGCCGGTGGCTATGATAGTCACTTTGGAAGGAGAAAGCGTGCTCATCTGGGATTCGGTCAGTAGCTCGCTAGGGTCTATGCTCAGGTACCCAAGCTGCGACGCCATTTTCACGTTGTTGATCATGCTTCTGCCGATCACACCGATCCTTCTTCCCCTCTGCTGGGAGATTCGTATCACCTGCTCGATCCTCGAGATGTTCGATGCAAAGGTTGCAATGATTATCCTGCCGCGTGCCCTGTCGAAAATCTCCTCGAGGTTCCTGCCGATCTCCTGCTCCGATGGTGTGAAACCGGGTTTCTCCGAGTTTGTAGAATCCGACAGCAGGAGGAAAACCCCTTCGTCGCCCCATTTCCTGAGTTTTTCGACCTCGGTCAGTCGCCCATCGACGGGGTGCCAGTCGAACTTGAAATCCCCCGTCTGAATTATCCTGCCGAGGGGCGTCGTGATAGAAACTCCTACAGCGTCCGGTATGCTATGGCACACGTGGAAGAATTCCACGTCGAAGATCCCGAACTTCAGCCTGGAATCGGGGGAGATGGTTCGGATGTCCTCGTCGAGGAGGTGGTGATCCTGCAATTTGACTTCTACGAGCCCTTTCGTGAGCCTCGTGGCAAAGATCGGCACGTCCACGTCGAGTTGGGAGAGCAGGTATGGCAGGCCGCCTATGTGGTCTTCGTGCCCATGCGTGAGAACGATCCCCCGCAGGTTGTCTTGCTTTTCGATGATGTATCGCATATCCGGAATGACGAGGTCTACGCCGAACATGTCGTTTTCCGGGAACATTATGCCTACGTCCACTATCATCATGTCGTTGCCGTACTCGTACAGCGTAAGATTCCGACCTATTTCCCCGACCCCGCCTAAGGGTATGACTTTCAAAGTGTTTTCTTCCACGGTAGAAATGCTCCTTGTTGCCGATCGTTGATTTTTTATACAACAATTTTCGACAAAAGGCTAAAAATCAGTGAGGATTTGGAATTGGCTTATGGCTTAATGGCTACATATTGAGTAACATTTTTGTTGTTAAATATTCGAAATTTGCTTCGTTCTGCCAGGGTGTGATATCATGCTTACGCATTTCTCGTTGGTTGTCCGCTTTCTTTTTTCGGGTATATGCAAAGGGGGTGGTGCAGGGCAAATGACATGCTGCTAAAACCGATCGGGTGCCCTCCGAGCAGAATTGTGTCTTCCGAGTTCCTTTTTTCTTTCGGTTTATCTCTCACGTTGTTCATTCGCTGTACCTATAGGGAGGTGAAAACATGAATGCAGCGGAAATTTGGGCAATCGAAGCAGGCGAGGAAAGGCACGCCGGAATAATCCATATCGTCATCACGGCGTTGCTCATCGGTATCGGTGCGGTCGTGGGAGCTTTCGGCAGCTTTACGCTGCCCCTTGGCTTCGGCGTTAACTTCTTCTGGCCAGCCATCGCTGTTCAGAACGTCGGAGGCATCTGGTACGGCGCCTGGGGCATCATTGCGGCGTCTCTCTTCCCGATCATCTCCAACGGCGTGGCGGGCACGCCGGTGTATGTATCGCTGGCGTACATCCCGGCCAATGCTTTCCAGTCTTTCGCCCCTGCATGGGCCTTCCGCTATTTCAAGGCTGATCCGCGCCTGAAGACCACCAGGGACTGGATCGTCTTCCTGGCCTCCATCACCGTCGGCAACATATTCGGGGCCATCTGGGGGCCGCTGGTGGTGCTGAAGGGGTTCGGCCTGCTCACCGCCGAATCCGTCCCGCTTTTCATCTGGGGGTGGTTCGCCGGAAACGAGATCGCCGGTATCGTCTTCGGCGTGATCCTGTTGAAGGCCCTTTCCGGGGTGGTCATCAACACGACTTCCTTCGTCAAGAGATGGTGGGCTTGATATCGTTTTCCTGCGCGGGGAGGAAGTTTCCTCCCCGCAAACTTTGTTGACATGGAAGGATGCTATGAACAAAACGATCCTTGGTTACGTTCCTGAAGAATCCCCTATCTACGGCCTCCATCCTTTCGTCAGAGTGTATTTCCTGATGGTGGTCAGCCTCTTCCCGATGATAATCAGCTCTCCCGATTGGAATTTCGCTCTGATAATAGTGGTGCTCGTGCTCCTGGAGTACAGCAAAGTCACTCTTTCCACCCTGAAACTGTACGTGCCCATTTCCATTTCCATGGGTTTCTTGATCCTGATCTCATACACGGTTTTGGGAGGGAGGCACCCCGAATTCTATCAGGTGTTCAGCCTTTTCGGCATACCGATCTATTACGAAAGGATAGTTGCTGCGGTGGAAGTTTACATGCGCATTCTGCCGATGATCTTCGTGATGGTGCTTTTCCTGAGCACGACCCGGGAGAGAGATCTTCTGGTGGCGATGCGGTGGGCCAAGATGCCGTTTACGGTGACCTACCTCGTGGCCATGTCCTTGCGTGCTGTGGGCATGGTGATCGAGGATTTCTCCGTGGTTCGGCAGGCCGAGAAAGCACGAGGCTACGATCCGAAAGGTAAGTCCATCCCTTACAAGCTCCGGCAGTTCGTCATGTACATCATCCCCCTCATGGGGCTGGCAATCAGAAGGTCGGAGGAGTTTGCCAACGCCCTCGTCGCCAGGGGATACAGCTTCACCGGGCTCCACAGGGTCAAACGGCCGGACTACGTGCTCACGAAATATCATTTCGGAACTCTCGATGGGATCATAGTTCTGTTGCTCACCCTTTCTCTGGCGCTGCTCGTGGTCGCCAGGTACGGTTTCGGGATGTTCACGCTGGAGGGCTCTTTGACCTTGAAGCTGCTTCACCAATGGCTCGTGGGAGGTGCGGGATGAGCGCCGTAGTCAAGTTCGAAAACTATTCGTGGAAATATTCCCGCACGAAAGTCCCGGCGCTTCAGGACGTCAACCTGGAGATAGAAGAAGGGGCTATCGTCGGAATCATCGGACCGAACACGTCCGGCAAAACCACACTCGCGTACTCCATGAACGGCCTGATTCCAAACCAGTACTACGGGGTGAGGTCGGGGCACGTGTACGTCATGGGGAAGGAGGTGAAAGAGTACAGGCAAGCCGAGCTGTGTCAGAAAGTCGGGCTTGTTTTCTCCGATCCGGAGGCGCAGTTCACGGCGATGACCGTGGAGGACGAGGTGGTCTTCGGCATGGAGAACCTGGGCATGAGCATCGAGGAGATAAAACGCCGGCTGGATTGGGTGGTTCCCCTGACGGATATCGGTCCTTTGATGGACAAGCCGCCTTATGAGGTGTCCGGCGGGCAGAAACAGCGCGTGGCGCTGGCTTCGGTTCTGGCGATGCAGCCACCGATCATGGTTCTGGACGAGCCGACCTCCATGCTCGATCCCATCGGGCGGAAGCGGGTCTTCGACGTGCTTGGTCGGCTGAAGCAGGAGTACAAGAGCACGATCATCGTGGTGGAGCACAGCCTGGAGCACCTTGTCCCGTTGTCCGATCACATGGTTCTGGTCTACAATGGGAAAGTCTTGCTGGCCGACGAAACGGAGCCTTTTTTCGAGAAGATGGATTTTCTGATGGAGCACGATGTTTTTCCGCCCGGCGTGATGGAGTTCTTCTTCAGGCTTAGGCTCATGGGACATTACCCGGATTCCCTGCCGTTGCCCAGAACCCTCGAGGAAGGTACTGCCAGGCTGCGGGAGATCCTTGCAGGAGGAAAAGATGGCCGATAACGACGTCTACGT
>CAZEXY010000030.1:0-23178 GCA_964516345.1 uncultured Anaerolineae bacterium | reverse complement strand
GAGCCTTGGTCGGCACCGGCGTGGGGGTTGCCTTAGGCCCGCATGCCGCCAGCACAAAAGACACCACCAACAGGACACTCAACAGAGTAAACAACTTCTTCTTCATGCTAAAACCCTTCCTTTCTCTGATAGTGAATCTCGACAGCCCTTTCGGCAAAGGGCCATTGAAATTATAGACTATAAGGATATCCATTCGCAAACCGTCAACGCCGGAGAGAAAGCCTGGAGTCTCTATAAGCCGACCAAGCAGTCAGTAATAAGTAATCCTGAAGTCTCCGAACTCCCCCCGATACTCTTCATCGATCACTTCGACGTGCGTCACCCGTGCTCCGATTGGACCATGCCTGCACCACTCCACCATCTGCTCCACGGCGTCTTCGTCCCCCTCCACAACCGCTTCCACCCGTCCGTCCCAGAGATTCCTGATCCACCCGGTGACTCCAAGACGCCGCGCTTCGTTCCTGGCGCTGTATCGAAACCCCACCCCCTGCACTATACCACTGATGAACAGATGCTTTCTGACCTTTTTCATAGTCCATCTACTTGACAACGATATCTATGCTCTCTATTCTATCGCCTTTCTTTATTTTCTCCACCACATCCATCCCCTTGACGACGTAACCGAATACCGAATACCCTCCATCGAGGAAATGGGTAGGAGCAAGAGTGATGTAGAACTGGCTCCCGCTGGACCTCTTGTCCGGATTCACGCTATCGGGTAGCCTTGCCCAGGCCACGGCGCCTTTCTCGTGCGTGAGGCCGATCTCGGCCGGCAGCGTATATCCCGGCCCGCCGGTGCCGTTTCCCAGAGGATCACCTCCCTGGACCACGAACCCGGGTTCCACTCTGTGGAACGTCAAGCCGTTGTAAAACCCTTGCTTTGCCAGGAACACGAAATTGTTGACTCCGTGAGGAGCTTTGTCGGCCCTGAGCTGCACGGTGACATCACCCTCCGTGGTGTGAATCACTGCCTGGTAGGATTTCGAAGTATCTATGGTCATAGGAGGCTCAGATTTGTAATAGCCGTTCCTCTGCGCCGGCGGCACATCGGCCAGAGGAGCAGATTTCGAAACCTCCTTCCCGCTGCACGCCCCAAAAACCAGGAAGCCGAAAATCATCGCCAGTATCAAACTCTTCCTCACCGTTCACCTCCTACGAATTCACGACTTGATGTTTGCTGGTCACAGCCAGCTCGAGAGACAATTCAGGATTCGTTCAACCCGGTCCGGGCGTGTTTCTCCAGCCACCAGATGGCATAAAGTGCAGCCGCAAGCACGGCACCACCCACCACGTACCCCTCTATCACGGTAGCCTGGGTCACGAAGATGGCAAGAACCCCAAAAGCCCCCGCAGCCAGGTAACATGTCAAGACGGCCTCCCTTGGAGTATATCCGAGTTTCACAAGCCTGTGGGAACAATGATCCTTGCCGGGCGTGGTGAGCGGGTTTTTTCCGCGTCTGATTCGAGAGAAAAACACGAGGCTCGTATCGAAAATCGGAAGGCCGAGCACGAGCACCGGGACCATCCACGTTACGATGTACACGTTTCCCGGAAATTTCAGTTTGATACCGATAGCAGCAAGCATGAACCCAAGGAAAAGGCTGCCTGAATCACCCATGAACACACTGGCCGGATTGTAATTGTACACCAGAAACCCTATACAGGCCCCGAGCACCGCCGCTGAAAGCGCACCGACCAGATACTGACCGTTCATAGCAGCTATCAAGGTAAAGAAGGACGCCGCTACGGCGGAGATTCCCCCCGCCAGACCATCCATATTGTCCAGCAGATTGATGCTGTTCGTGACACCGACGATCCAAAAAGCCGTTATGAAATAATCCAGCGCCTTCACCCGAACGATCCTGACGCTAACCCCCGAGACTATCAAAAGCGCAGCGGCAAACAACTGAACCACCAGTTTGACCAGTGGAGACACTCCGAACTTGTCATCCCACAGTCCCATGAACGAAACCAGAGAAGCGCCCACCAGAATGGAAACGAACTGATGGAGGTTGTACTTCCTACCGGCAAGGAAGAAAGCAAGAAGCACGGCAATGTATATCGCGACCCCGCCCATCAAAGGTGTTGGATGCACATGCATCTTTCTGGCGCTGGGTCTGTCCACCAAGTCGACCTTGTGGGCAGCCCTCCTCGCCAGTGGAGTTGCGGCAAGGGCAAGCAACACGGAAACCGAAAAAACCACCATGACCTTTTCCATGGGATCACCTGTTCTTCAAAGCCTTTATCTCGGCTATCAATTTCTCGATCTGCGCTTTATCTTTATCAGGAGCGTATTTCAGGGCTTCTTCGGCATAGGAAAGAGCCTTCCCGTACTCTTTCTTCACTTTGTAAAGGATGGCGAGATTCCTGAGGATTGCAACATTGTGAGGAGAATACTTCAGGGCTTTTTCGTTTGCCTCTATCGATTCGTCTATCTTCCCCAGCTTGGAATAAGCATACCCGAGAGCCGTGTAAGCATCGGCAGAAGGTTTAACCTCCGCAGCTTTTCGGTACGCCTCCACAGCTTTGTCCCATTTCTTCTCCCGTACGTATACCTCCCCCAGTATCAGGTATGTCTGATCGAACCCCGGTTCTACTTCTGCAGAATGCTGGAGGGTCGCTATGGCGTCTCTGTAATCCCCCATCGAAATGTAAACAGCCGCCATTTCGTTGAAAAGGTACGAAGTATGAGGGCTAAGCATCACGGCCTCTTTGTAATATTGAAGCGCCCTCTCCAGATACGCCTTCCTCCTGGACGGGTCCTTCTCCAACTGCGCCCTGGTATTATAGAGCCTGGCAAGGTTTGCCGTGTGATCCGTGTTGAGAGGATTCAGCGCTCTGGCTCGAAGCAAGGCCTCCTCAGCCTCTCTCAAGAATCGTTCTCTATCACCTTCCGTTTTAGCCGCTTTTGCCTGCTCTATCCTCGATCTGCCGAGGAACAGGTAATACATATCCACGATCTTCCCGGAGCGATCTATGGCAAGCTCGTAAAGCCTGCTGGCCTCCAAGGGGTGATGTGCGTTCTCGTAGCTCTGGGCGACTTTGTAAATCTCGTCTGCCTGGACAAGGGCCAAGTTGGTCTTCACGGAAAGGAAAAACGCCAGTAAGATCAACACCGCTCCCACCACCGGGGAAACGAACCCCACGCTGCTCCAGACAGGGATGGAATCCTTGACCCTCCACCAAAGGATCGCGGAGATGCAGAACAAAGCAATCAACAACGCTGCAAAGTAATCGTTCACCGTGTGGGTAACCACGACCCCGGCAAGCGTGTTCAAAGATTCCAGCGTGGTGGGACGGAAGGAGGTAAGCGCCGTCAGCCTTGCAGCATGGATGATTCCGAAAACCAAGGACAGCGACAACGTAAGCAACAGGTAGATCAGGAGGTGGGAAAGAGATTTTCCCCTACCTTCGGATTCTTTCCTACCGTCCACGACGGAAAAAACGCCGAGAATCGCCCACGTAAACACGAACATCCAGAAAACGCCGAGCCCGAAAACCGGTTTCCCGCCCGCCAGTTTCGTGGTAAAGGAATTGTAGAGAACCCGCAACGCAGACTGTACCCTCCTGCTGTTGGATGTGAAATCGTAGAGGAGGGTTACGAGAACGAAACTGGAAAGAAGAGAATATGTAGTCACCGGAACCCACCATGGAAATTTCACGGTGGCAGAGAGATTTGGAGCACGGGTGTGCTTCTTCCGCCTCTTCTTTCTCCGGCTTCTCTCCATCGGCAGAGGTTCCGGCTCACGGGCCTTGGCAGGGCCGAACGATTCCCACCTCGTACCCACGACGACCAGCATCGCCGCAAGAGCCCAAAAATACTCCCTCGTCGCTCCTATGGCTATCCCAAACTGTATTTCGATGAAATGGGCAACGACGGCCGACAAAATCGCAATCAGGAACAATTGCTTCTCTCCGCTGGCACCGACGTGTATCTGCTGAGAGATGGTAGCCCAGGTGGAGTAGAAAATGAACGCGACTATGAACCCAACCGGTATCCCCACCCCCAGAAATTCCGGGTGCCCCACAGCCACGGGGATCGCCAGTCCCAAAGCGCCTCCTGCTACCAAAAATGCCCCAAAAGCATACACATGCCGGGGTGCATACATCAAGCCAAGCCATTTCAGAACGAAGTAAAACATGCTTGCGAAGAAGAACATCTCCGCAAGAAAACCGATCAAGCCGGTGGTCACCAGGGAGTCGAAAGTTTCATTGTGAGATCGATCCGGCGAGGATCTGCGATTTTCCACTTCCGCCAGCTTAGGCTGGTAGAACGGAGAGTAAGCCATCCACATGGATTCGGGACCGTAGCCGACTATCGGTCTGATGAAATTCCACCTGTCAGGTCTCCCATCGGGATACCGGATAGGAGGGTGAGGTTGCACCATCTGCAACGCGCCCTTCCATATGAGCACACGCACCTCGCCCGTACCGTAGCTCGTCTCGAACACTTTCCCAAGCCGACCGATGTAGGGGTGCTCCTTGACCGGCTCGAGGGGGGAATTCGGAAGGTTCAGCACGATCAAGAAAGCCA
Source organism: uncultured Anaerolineae bacterium (assembly GCA_964516345.1). Classification (GTDB taxonomy): domain Bacteria; phylum Chloroflexota; class Anaerolineae; order S016-19; family S016-19; genus S016-19. The sequence continues at coordinate 18,644 of CAZEXY010000030.1, read as the reverse complement.
TTCCCGCCACCGACAAACCCAGCCAGGCGAGCCACAGGTTGGATGCGAATTTCTTCATCCACCCAGCATCCAGAGAGCCAGAGCGCTGCTTGATGGAAATCAAGCCCAACAACCCAAAGAGGTAAAGCCCGCCGAACCACCCCAGCCAAGGCCCCCTGCTCTTGGTGTAAACTATCGCAACGGATTGGACGAACAAAATGAACATAAGGGAACCGGCTTTCCACGATTCCCCCATCCCGCTTTTCTCTTCGGACAGCATCCTTCCCAAAGATCTAACCAACATGGCAAGGGTGATGAAAAACGGCATGATCAGGTAGGCCGAAAGGAAAATGGCATTGCCGGCGTTTCCGGTCACCCGATTCACCACATCCCCTCCCCATGGAAGGGAATCGAGACGGTGATGCTGCAAGATGCCGTAGAGGGAAATCGGAAGGCTGGTTACCACCATCACCCAGGCCAGTCGCTCCAACTGGTCCTTTCTTTTGAGGAAGAGAAGTATTGCAGCGAAAATCACGAGGTAGGAGAAGAAAGAATAAGTTCCCTGGAGCCGCTGGTAGGAGCCGATGATAGAAATTCGCGGTGATACGGAAAAAACGGTGCTCAGCAGGTACGAAAACGCCCATGCTGTCGCAGCGGGCACCAGAGGTTGCTTCCATGCCGCCTTCCACCACGGCACACCCCCATCGCTGCCGTTCCCGCTCCGCCTTCCCAATCCCTCCACCAACACCAAGCCCATAGCCGCAGCAACGAACAACGCCACACTCCTGAACATGGAGATCTTGTCCGGCTCGAAGACACGGCTGGAATATATGTTGAAGAAAAGAGGCACGACGATCAGTGCCAGCAACCACCCCGATTCTGCCAGTGACTTAGCCCACGCTTTCAGTTTGCTTTCCATGACAAATCTCCAGGGTATGATCTTCTGTTCAGCCGAAGGATGAGAAGCTCCGAGACGTCACTCTTCCTCCCCCACCTGGCTCTCGAGCCAGGATTTGATGAACGGGTCTATCTCGCCGTCGAGGACGGCATCGGTGTTGCCTGTTTCGTAGCCGGTGCGCAGATCCTTGACCATATGGTACGGATGCAGAACGTAAGAGCGTATCTGGTTGCCCCAGCCGGCATCCACATGCTTGCCTTTGAGCTTCGCTTTCTGCTCCTCGAGCTTCTGGAGCTCGATGTTGTAGAGCTTGCCGCGCAGGATCTTGAGCGCAGTCTCCTTGTTCTGAAGCTGAGAACGCTCGTTCTGGCAGGTCACCACGATTCCCGTAGGAATGTGGGTTATCCTGACGGCGGTTGCGTTCTTCTGGACGTTCTGCCCACCGGCTCCGGCTGATCGGTAGACGTCGATCTTCAAGTCCTTCGGGTCGATATTCACCTCTATATCGTCTTCGATCAACGGCATGACTTCGACCAGGGCAAAAGAGGTATGCCGCCGATGAGCCGCATCGAACGGAGAAAGTCGCACAAGCCTGTGGACACCCCGCTCGCTCTTCAGATATCCGTAAGCCCAGGGCCCACGCACCTCGACCACGGCGCGCTTGATTCCAGCTTCCTCGCCGTCGAGATGATCCACCACATCCGCTTTGTAGCCGTGCTTCTCCGCCCAGCGCAGGTACATGCGGAGCAACATGGAAGCCCAATCCTGAGCCTCCGTGCCTCCTGCTCCGGCGTGTATCGCGAGGATAGCATCGTCCTTGTCGTGCTTGCCTGAAAGCGCCAGCTGGAACTCGTGTTCCGCGAGCCTTCTTTCAAGGCTCTCAACCTCCGCTTCGAGCTCGCTCAGGGCCGACTCGTCCCCTTCCTCGGAAACGAGCTCCAGCATCTCCAAAGCATCCCTTATCTCGGAATAGAGCCCGTTCCACAACTCCACGGTGCTCTTGAGGCCGTCCAGCTCCCGCATCTTTTTTTGAGCCTCGACCTGGTCGTTCCAGAAATCAGATCGACCGGTTTCCGCTTCCAGGGAGGCTATTTGCCGCTCCTTAGCAGCGATGTCAAAGACGCCTCCTGATATTCTGGACTCGCTCCTCCAGAGATTCGAGACGTCCCTTCAGATCATCTACCGTCGCCATAAATCCTCCACTACTCTCTCGAAATCGAACTTCACTCGAACAAGCTTTCCACGAACATCTTCGGATCGAACTCGGCAAAATCCTCCACCGTCTCTCCGGTTCCTATGAACCGGACGGGGACCCCAAGTTCCTCCGCGATCCCAAAAACCACGCCACCTTTGGCAGTGCCGTCCAGCTTTGCAAGTATGACCCCGGTAATTTCCACAGATTCTTTGAACGCTTTGGCCTGATACAACGCATTCTGCCCGTTGGTCGCATCCAGCACGAGAAAGGTCTCATGGGGAGCTTTGTGTACCTGCTTTGCAGCGATTCCCCGGATCTTCTCGAGCTCCTTCATCAGATTGTACTTCGTATGCAATCTGCCGGCAGTGTCGATGATGACCATATCCGCTTTGCGGGATTCTTGAGCTGCCCTGATCGCATCGTACACCACGGCACCGGGGTCTGCTCCAGGCTGGTGTGCAATCACATCGACGCCGATCCTATCTCCCCAGATCTTCAGCTGGTCTATCGCCGCAGCGCGGAACGTATCGGCCGCCGCCAGCACCACCTTCTTCCCCCTGTTTTTCGCATAATACGCCAATTTGGCTATGGAAGTCGTCTTACCGGAGCCGTTGACCCCAACGATCAGCACCACCGTGAGGAGCCTCGGTTCCCACAACTCCATTGGGCGATCGTTGGATTCGAGCAGATCCACCATATCCGCCTTGAGCAAGGTATAAACGTCTTCGACCTTCTTGATCCCATTGGATCTCACTTGATCCTTCAGCTTCTCCACCAGCTTAGTGGTGGTTTCTATTCCCACATCGGCCTGAACCAACAGGGCTTCCAGGTCTTCCCACAGATCGTCGGTTATCTCGTTCGCCTGGAAAAGCCCTTTTACCGCACCAAAGATCCCTTTCCGCGTCTTGGAAAGACTTTCGTGTATTTGCTCTTCGTTTTTTCTCTTTGGACCAAAGATCACTTCCGCGCACCTCTTCCCGTCGATTTGCCAGCTTCAGGTATTGTACCCGCCGCGAAAAGCATTGTCAACGACACAGACCGAGTCCTGTACGCCGTTTGGAGTGAACGGAAGTTTTCTACGCAGTGCAAACATTCCATCCAGGAGAGTGCAGAGACAGGCTTGTTTTGTTGCTTCCAACCGGAGCGACAAAACCGGATATGAGCTTCCGTAAGGACAACCAGCAGATCGCCCCTACTCATCCTCCGATTCTACACCTCGTCATTCCGAGAACGGAAAGAACTTACTCCACATCCTCACCCACAACTGCCTGGTATCCGTATCTCCCAAAACCAGCAGCAGAGAGAAATACATCGCCAGCGCGATGCTTCCTCCGAAAACCACTTCCACGAACGACCCTATCATGCCAACCCCGAAAGCCCCTTTGAGCCATGCGCTCAGCAAGAGGCCCACAGCAGCCATTGCAGCAGCAGCAAGTAGAGATCTTCCAAGAGCCAGAAAGACGGATTTGCCTCTCACAGGGCGAAGCCAGAGGTAGAGTAGCACGCTCATCGTAATAGCGTGGAAAGCGTGCTTGGAAGAATCGGCAATCACGAGCCCAAGCATGCCCAGAGGATGCAGAAGCGCCAGAGCCACTACAAGGTACGCCAGCACCGCAGCTATCCCGACGAGGGTGGGGGTTTTCGTGTCCTGGCGGGCATAGAAAGAATAATTGATCGGCCAATCGATAGAAGCAAAGAACAAACCGGGCAGATACCCCCAAAGCGCAAGTGCGGTCCACCTGGTATCCGAAGCGGTGAAAACACCCCGCTGAAACAATATTCGGATCAGCGGCTTGGCGAAGACCGCAAGCCCAACGGCAGCCGGGATGGTCAGCAAGATGACCAGCCGAAGCACATATCCCAGGGTCTGACGGTACTGTCCCGTATCGCCGCTGGCGATGTTCTGGGACAGCCTGGGGAGCACCGCCGCCGAAATAGCCATCGAAATCAGACCAAGCGGAAGCTCCCTCAACGTGGTTGCATTCTGCATCCACGCAAGACTGTGCTGGCCGGTTCGGCTCGCCAGGTTCGTATCGATCAACACCTGAGCCTGCCCCACCAGAAGCCCGGCGAGCAGGGGCAGGTACAGCTTCCACACTTTCACCAGCGCCGGGTGAAGCGGCTCCCAAATGGGGCGAATCCTTGCGTCCAAAAGTCCGGGCATCAGCAGCAAAGTTTGTGAGAGGCTTCCAACCACGGTGCCGATTGCCAGGGAATACACATCAAACCTTCCGACCAGCAGCGGTACAGTCAGCACGACGCCGAGATTGAAAACAGCGGTGGTGAACGCCGGAAACGTGAATCGCTGAAGCGTGAAAAGCAAACCCGTCAGCAGCCCCGAAACGCCGAAGAACAAAATCGCCCAGGACATCAACCGGAGCATCCTGACACCGGCCGCCTGATAGATCGGGTCGAGTCCGGGGATCAACAGGTGGATGATGGGCACTGCCCCTGCGGAAACCGCCAGCGCAACCACCGCCAGCAGGAGTGTGAAAAGGGTGAGAATGGCGCTGAACGCCTGCCAGAGAGCCGTTTTGTCCCTGCGTGCGGCATATTCGCTGAGCACCGGCACCAGCGCGGCGCTCATCATCCCGCCTACCAGCAAATCGTAAAGCAAACGAAGCGTGCGGTTGACCGAACGGAAAGCGCTGACATAGCCAGTGGTGCCGAAGTAGTAAGCGATGACCATCTCCCGCACGAGCCCCAGCACCCTGCTACCGATGTTGCCTGCGGAAAGCAGCGCAGCAGAGCGCGCCAGACCGGGCTGCGGTCGCTCCTCCGCCTCATCTATCATCTTCTACCCTGCAGTACCTCTGGAGGATAATCCTGACGATGTCGGTGGAGGAGCGATTGGAGGTCAGTGGTGCGAACTTCACCGTTCCTCCGCAGGAAAGCACGGCCTCTTCCTCCGGCAGGCGCCTTTCCTTCCAATCCTCGCCCTTCACGTAAATCTGAGGTTTGATGGCCTCGATCAGAGAAGAAGCCGTAGGCTCGTCGAAAAGCGCCACCAGATCCACCGGCTCGAGAGCAGCAACGAGTTCAGCGCGATCCAGTTCCGGGACGATGGGACGTAGAGGGCCTTTGATCCTCCTGACCGATTCGTCGCTGTTGACCCCAACGATGAGCTTGTCTCCGAAGGATTTTGCCGTTCTCAGGTATCGGACGTGTCCAACGTGGAGCAGATCGAAGACGCCGTTGGTAAACACCACCGTGAGTCCGCGTTTCTTCCACAAGGTGGCCTTCTCAACAGCCTCATGCAAACCAAAAGGAGACATTTCTCACCGCCCCACATCCCAAAAGCAGTCCACTACAGCGGCAACCACGTGCCGATCCCTTTCTCCACGGCTCGGTTGTATATCTCGGGAGCAACGGCCATATCATCCAACGCCAGCCCAAGGTTCATGGATATCGTGCGCTCGTCGGAGCGCTCACGCCCCGGTTTCCTTCCCGTCACGATCTCCCCCAGGTCTGCATAAGGCTCCGGGGCGTCGCGAAAATATCCAACCTCGCGGTAGTAATGGTATTGAGCCACGTCGTCCGTGGCGTATTTGTCGGCCTCTGCAAGGGCCTCCGGCTTCCAGTACGAATCGAAATCAACGGGGGAGGCAAAACCGCCCGGTTTCAGCCATCCCTTCTCGATGGTAGGGGTCGGGTGCTTCAGTATCGGGCCGGCAGTTACCACCACATCCGATTCCACCACCGCTTTCTTCGGTTCGTCCACCACAACGACTTCCACCCCAAGGCGATCCTCCATTTCCTCTCTGTATCGCAGCGCCGCCTCCCGCCTGATGTCGTAAGCATAGACCCGCTTCAGCGGAAGCACTTCCTTCATCGCCATCAGATTCGTCCTTCCTTCGACGCCACAACCGAGCACCCCCATCACCTCGGAATCCGGGCGGGCAAGGTACTTAGCAGCTAAAGCGCTGGCAGCCCCGGTTCGCAAGGCTGTTATCCACGTACAATCCATGACGGCATACGGGATCCCGGTATCCACATCGTTCAAAATCAAAAGCCCACTGATGTAAGGAAGACCTTTTTTGTAGTTCTCCGGATATCCCCCCACCCATTTGATTCCGGCCGAACCCATCGATGGTATGAAAGCTGGCATGGCATGGATGAAAGCATCCTTTCTGGTGTGTATCCCGGGCTTCGGCGGCATTTCGACCCTGCCGAGTCCTTTCTCCCGAAAAGCTTTCTCCAGCAGGCCGATTACTTCTCCCATCGGCATCGCAACCTCTTCCACGTCCTTCCTCGACAGGTACAGAAGCTTCCCTTCCATCAGGTTCCTCCTCGTTCGACGATAGTACCCGAGATGTCATTCCTTCTCGTCGGGTATCAATCCGGGAATGACATGCACGGTCATCACCCCTTCCTTCAGATCCGCCCCGAGAACCACTTCCTTCGTGTCCGGTATCAGGACTTCACCCTCGTCCCCCTCAACCACGAAAACGGCATTGGCTCCGGTTTCTATCACTTCTGCCACCTCACCAAGCCTCTTCCCTTCGTCGGTGACCACTTCCAGCCCTATCGCCTGAAACAGATAGAACTCGCCGTCACCGAGGGGAGCAGCTTCGGACATGGGAATCTGGAGGTATTCGCCGCGAAGCTCCTCCACGGAGTTCCTATCCGGGCGTCCCTCGAAAGAAAGGAGAACGTAGCTCTTGAAGTACCTGGCACTCTTCACCTTGAGGGGCGTTGCCCCGGTTCCGGCGTACAATGTCGGGTGTTTGAAGAACCGCTCGGGGTAATCGGTCATTATCTCCACCTTGACCTCACCCCGTACACCGTGCGGAGCAAGGATGCGTCCAACGGCGATGTAGTCGGCCTGTATCCTTCCACGAACCCTTCCGCTTCTCCTCCCGTGGCGTCCCATCGCTCCTCCACGCACGCTATTAGACCCCTTCAGTAAGCTCTGGCGAAAATGGCTATCTTCTCGGCTTTCTTCCCCGTGTAGAAGCAGGTCCCGCCCTCTCCCTCGTACTCGAACGGGAAGCACCGAATGGTGGCTTTCGTCTCCTCCTTTATGCGAAGCTCGTCCTCTGAACTCCCGGCCCACGGGACCTTGACGAAACCGCCTTCTGATTCCAGAACCTCCTTGAATTCGTCGTAATTCCTTACCTCGTGGGTATTGTCGTCCCGGAACCTGGCAGCCCTGTCCAGAAGCGAACGCTGCACCGTATCCAGGAGATCCTTCACGGTCGGGACGAGGCCGTTTCGCCCAAAAGAAGCTTTGCCGTCTCTGCCCGGCACGTCCCGCCGGGAGATCACGACGACCCCATTTTCCACATCCCTCGGCCCGATTTCGACCCGAAGCGGCACACCGCGCATCTCCCAATCGTTGAATTTGTACCCGGGAGACACGCCCTCCCGATCGTCCAGTTTTACCCTGATCCCCGCCGCACGGAGCTCGTCTCGAACCTTGTCGGCTTCGGCCAAAACGATCCGTTTCTGCTCTTCCTTCCTCCAGATCGGAACCACGACCACCTGGATAGGCGCAAGGCGTGGAGGGAGCACGAGCCCCTTGTCGTCGCCGTGGACCATTATAACAGCTCCGACCATCCTGGTGCTCACGCCCCAGCTGGTCTGATACACATACTCCAGCTCATTGTTTCTGTTCAGGAACCGGGTACCGAAGGCTTTGGCAAAGTTCTGCCCGAGGTAATGCGACGTACCAGCCTGCAGGGCTTTCTTGTCCCCCATCATAGCTTCGATGGTGGAAGACCAGACTGCTCCCGCGAATTTCTCGTTCTCGCTCTTCATACCTGGGATTACGGGGATCGCCGCTTCATTGACCGCAAAATCGGTGTAGATGTCGAGTATCCTGCGGGCCTCTTCCTCTGCCTCCTCTCTGGAGGCGTGAGCAGTATGCCCCTCCTGCCACAGAAACTCGGTGGTGCGAAGGAAAAGGCGGGTTCGCATTTCCCACCTGACCACATTGGCCCACTGGTTTATGAGGATCGGCAGGTCTCTGTAGGACCGAACCCATTTCGCGTACATGGCATTGATGATCGTCTCCGAAGTCGGGCGCACGACCAGAGGTTCGTCCAGTTTCTTGCCGCCGCCATGGGTCACTACCGCAAGCTCCGGAGAAAATCCCTCCACATGCTCCTTCTCCTTTTCGAGGAAGCTCATCGGGATGAAAAGCGGGAAGTAAGCATTCACGTGTCCCGTCGCCTTGAACCTTCTATCGAGCTGCTCCTTTATGTTCTCCCAGAGAGCGTACCCATACGGACGGATCACCATGCACCCCTTCACCGGGGAATAATCCGCGAGCTCTGCTTTCAGAATGACGTCGGTATACCACCTGGAATAGTCCTTGCTTCTCGGTGTGACTCCTTGTTCCGCCATTACCCTATCTCCTTGATATAAAGATGATTATGATCGATCCGCATTCAGAGCCTGCTCCATTGTCTCTACCGCCTCTTCAGGGGTGGAAACCAGTACAGGAAGAGCCAAAACGCTTTTCCCGATCTCCGTGTACCTGCCGATGCTATCCACCAATCCACGCCAGTGATCTCCCATCAGGACCAGCGGCTTGGGCCTCATCCCCTGCATGGCGCTGATCTGAGCCATGTTCCACGCCATGGCGACCTCCGCAAGGGTGCCGATACCTCCCCAGACGGCGATGAACCCGGCGCCTTCGGTAAGCATGTTCCTGATCCTGCAGTGGATATCCTCGGCTTTCCTCTCCTCGTGAAACCATGTGGTAGGAGGGAAATCCGAAAAAAGATCCGTCGTGTAAGCTATCACATGTCCGCCGGCTTCGTACGCCCCCTTGCTCACGGCATCCATGATCCCGGAATACCCGCCGCTTCCAACGACGAAGCCCTTTTCGGCGAGCAACCGACCCAGTCTCTCCGCATCGGAAAGGTGCCTTTCGTCGGAAGTCCTCGAACTGCCGAAGACAACGATGGTTTTCCTCATGAGATCTCCTTCTCCAAAAATAGCTCAGGCGCTGGTGTTATACCATAGCGCGGAAGCGGATGTCAACGAAGACGCCCGAGTGAGCAGGCAAAGCTGGGGGCTTTGCCTGCCACAGCGGATGACATCCTGCAGAGTCGCTCTGCAAAGCGCTCCACGAAACAGCGGGTATGAAGTGAGGTTCAGGGGTAAAAGGAAATTTCCCATCTTCCCAGGGCATAGAATCGCACTCACTCCTGGAGCCAGTCTCTCCACTCTCCCGGATAGAACGTCCGAACCGCGCAAATCCAAAGTGAGCTAATCGTCCTCCACCGGCCTTGGTTTGCCGTACAGCCACCAATACCTATCCTTCGGATAGAATTTTTGCAATTCCTTGGGCCATATGAAATCACCTTCAGACCAAATTCTCCTGAGCCGCTCGTCTTCTGCCTTTACCTTCTCCAAAGGAAGCTCCGCCCCGACCTTTCCGGCTTCCTCGATCAGCAATTCTATCCTCTCCCGTATGGAAACTTCCTGCGGATACCTGTCCAGAGCATCCCCGTTTCCGCTCAGCAAATCGTCCAGGTACCAGTGCCAGGAGTGCAGATAGCTCGAAAATTCCTTCTGCAAGAACTTGGCGTAAGCTTCGCGAAACCGAGATCTCGCGTCGTCGATCGATTCCTCGATCTGCCGAAGCGATTCCTGCGCTGTCCCATCGAGCCTCTCCCTGTTTCTCTCCAGATGCCTCACACGCTCCAGGAGCCCTCCGATGGTCATCTTGGGCAGCTTGTCCCCTTCCGGCGTGTGGATTATCATCTGCCAGAAAAGCTCGTCCTGATCCAGATACTTCGGCAGAGCTTTTGCCATTTCTTTCGCTTCGGCAAGGGCAGTGTCCAGCTTCTCCTGCCAGATCATCTTTCACCTCCCACTCGTTTTTCGTGCTGTCTCCTCGGTGCTTTCAACTCATCGCTGTCCAGAATTATAGTCACGGGACCATCGTTGCAAAGGAACACCTTCATCATGGCTCCGAACTTTCCATGTTCCACCGGTACGCCTTCATCCCTCAAGAACTCCGAAAACTTCTCGACCAGCGGTTCTGCAATCTCCGGAGGAGCTGCTTTATTGAAGCTCGGGCGTCTTCCCTTCCGCACGTTGGCGTAGAGCGTAAACTGAGAAACCACCAACGCCTTCCCGCCAACATCCTTCACAGAAAGGTTGAACTTTCCCGCCTCATCCGGGAAAATGCGCAAGCTCGCTGCCTTCGAAGCGAGCATCCTCGCCTCTTCGGCGGTGTCCCCTTCCGACACCCCGAGCAATATCAGCAGGCCTTTCCCGATCTCTCCAACGATCTCGCCATCTACAGCGACCCTCGCTTCGGAAACGCGCTGGAGTATCGCTCTCATTCTCTCCTCCTCGAGGTGTATTCGAGCAACGACTTTCCATCCACGATCCTGATCCTCCCCCTGTAGGTTTCGATCATTCTGGCACGCTTGAATCGGTTGATCACCCTTATCGCCGTTTCCACAGTGGTACCGGCCATGTCGGCTATGTCCTGTCTGGTGAGCGGAAGCTCGATTTCCTCCGGATCGCCACGGGAAACCCTGGCAAGCTTGAGCAGAATGAACGCTATCCTTCGGTCCACCTTCTCCACTGCCAGGGTGTTTATCAACTCGTTTGCGCTCCTCAGTCTCTCAGCCAGCTCCTGAGAAGTCTTCACCGCCACCGAGGGATACTTCGAGAGCATTTCCATGAATTCCACCCTCGGGATCTTCGCCAACACCGTGTTCTCCAGCGCCTGAGCCTCGGCGCTGTATTTCGACCTGGATACAACAGCCATTATACCGAAAACCCTCCCCGGGCCGAGCACGTCCACCACCACGTCACGTCCTTGAGACGTGTGGCGCACCAGCTTCACACGTCCGTTGAGCACGAAGTACACCGCCTCCCCTGCGTCGCCCTCGCGGAAGACGATCTCCCCTTTCTTGCAGGAAAACACCCTGAGCACCCTGGCCACGGATTCGATCCTCTGGCGCGGGATCCCCTTCAAAAGCGGGATGCATTCCACGAGCGTGGGAGAAGCAGAACACTTCGAGGGATTCATCTGCTCTTCTCCAGGTTGTACGTCAGGCCGGTGATCAGCCACTTTCCCCTGACTTTCTTCAAAGTCCATCTATCGCCGGAAGGAGCCACTTCATCGTCGATCTTCGTAGTGGTCGTGACCACCGCAGTATTCCCTTTGATCTCGATGGAGATGGTAGGATGTTCGACCAGGGAAGGGTTGCCGGGGAACACAACCTTGACATATCTCTCCCGGATGGCGTCTTTCCCTTCCCAAACGACGTCGTCGGATGGATCGTCGGGGGTGTGGTTCGCGTCACGCACCACGGCGTCCATCGACCAGAGAGACATCAGTTCATCTATGTTCTTCTCCACGACGCCCCTCGATTCTGCCGCCAGCACCCGCTTTATCTGCGCCTCGTCCGACGCTGATGGTGCAGAACTCCTGTTGCACGCAGACAGAACAAGCCCAAACAAAATCACGAAGATCGCCAGCTTCCGCATCCTTCCCCAAACCATCTCCTGCACACCTCCGCCGGATCCACCGGAACCGGAACGTCGAAATTGCCCAGGTGGAAAGCCACCCGGCATATCGGCAGACCGACCACGTTCATAGGGCACCCCTGGTAATAAGCCACAGGAGCGAATTTTTCGTCCTGGATGGCATACCCACCCGCCTTGTCGAAAGGTTCACCGCTCGAAACGTACTCCTCGATCTCGGAGTCCGAATAATCCCTCATCCACACAGTGGTGGTAACCACCTCTGCGGCCAGGGTTCTGCCGGTACCCACGGCTATGGCGGTTTTGACCTGATGTGCCCGCCCACGCATCGACATCAGCATGGAAACGGCTTCTTCCGCATCCGTCGGTTTTCCCAGGATTCTGCCGTCAAGCACGACCACGGTATCAGCAGCCACTACCACCTCCCCATCACAGGGAGATGCCGCTCTGTGCTTTTCCAGCGCCATCCTGAAAACGAATTCGTCCGGTGTTTCCCCCGGTATCACCTTCTCCGGATTTCCTGACGGCCGCACGAAGAAATCGAGACCCATCTCTGCAAGAAGCTGCTGCCTCCTTTTGGAGGCAGATGCAAGCACCACCCTGAGTCGATCAGGCATTACTGCTCCCTTCACACTCCTTTTACACGTTTATAACCCAGAGGAGGCATTTTTTGCAAGCGTCGAACCGCAGCGGCGAGCCGTAGTGGTAACCCAAAGGTCGCCCGAGGGCACCATCGATCTGTTTCTGCGGGAGGCATACGGCAATGCCGCCCCCCCACCCCCGACTCCGCAAGGACGATGCCCTCGCCCATCCGTCGTAAAGCGAGCCGTTGGCTCGCTCCACTTGAACCTTCGGATTTGACACGATCCGCAAGTGAATGTAATATCTAACCCAACTTAAACATCTGGAGGGCTTACATGACAACAAAAGACTCGTTCCTGGCGTCGTTCCAGGCGGCCATGGGACAATTGATCCAGGTCTCCATGCGGAGCTTCTGGCGGTACATCAAGGAGCGCGGCCTGACCATGCCCCAGATGTTTGCCCTGCGCTACCTCTACTACCGGGGAGAATCGAACATCTCCGACATAGCGCGGGAGCTGGGGGTCACCAACGCAGCCGCGAGCCAGATGCTCGACCGGCTGGTGGGACAGGGGCTGATCCTCCGTCAGGAAGACCCGCACGACCGGCGAAACAAGAAGCTCACCCTCACGGAGGCGGGCAGGCTCCTGCTCCGGGAGAGCTCCCAGGCACAACGCGCCTGGCTCGACGAACTCGTGAAAAGCATGTCCCAGGAGGAGCTGGAAAAGCTCTCCGAGGCAATGGATATCCTGGCGGAGAAAGCCTCCGCGCTTTCGGACGCCGTGGAAACCTCTCATAGAAGGAGCGTGACCGAAAAATGATACGAATCCTGAAATACGCCAAGCCGTTCCTGCTGATGCTCCTGGTGGCGGTGGCGCTGCTGTTCGTCCAGGCGGACGCAGACCTGACGCTGCCGGACTACATGTCCCGCATCGTCAACGTGGGCATCCAGCAAGGAGGCGTGGAGAACGCAGTGCCGGAAGCGGTGCGCAAGAGCACCATGGAACACGCTTTCCTCTTCCTCACGGACGAGGAGCAGGCGGAACTGAAAGCGCACTACCGGCTCGTGAACGGCGAATCCCCGGATTACGAAACCTACGTGGAGAAATACCCGACCCTGGCGAAAGAGCCGATCTACGTCCTCGAGGACGGCAGCAAGGAAACCATCCGGAAGCTGGAGCCGATCACGAGCAAAGCGATGCTCCTGGTCTTCGGCGTCGAGCAAATCGAAAAGAACCCTGCCATGGCGAAAAAGCTGATGCCGAACGCCAGGTTCGACCTCTCCAAGCTGCCTCCGGGCACCGACCTGTTCGCCCTGATGGCTCGGATGCCCGCTTCCCAGCGGCAGCAGATCGCCGAATCCATGAGCAGGCGGTTCCAGGCCATCGGCGGGGAGAAAGCAATGGCCCAGGCGGCAGCCCGGGCGATCAGGGCCGAATACGACGCCCTGGGCATGGACACCGGCAAGATCCAGAACCGGTATATCCTGCGCACCGGGGCTTTCATGCTCCTCATCGCCCTGATCTCCGCCATCGCGACCGTGTCCGTGGGCTATCTGGCGGCGAAAATCGCCGCGGGGTTCGGCCGAGACCTGCGGCACCTCCTCTTCGAGAAAGTGATGCGGTTCTCCGGCGCAGAGTTCGACCGGTTCTCCACGGCGTCGCTGATCACCCGATCCACCAACGACATCACCCAGATCCAGACGGCCTCGATGATCATGGTGCGGATGATGTTCTACGCCCCCATCATCGGCATCGGGGCGATCATCCACGCCCTGGACAAGAGCCCTTCCATGTGGTGGACTCTGGCGCTGGCGCTGACGGTGCTCATCGGCGTCATCGCGGTGGCGTTCTCCATCGCAGTGCCAAAGTTCAAGATAATCCAGATGCTCATCGACAAGCTGAACCTCATCATGCGGGAGAACCTCTCCGGAATGATGGTGGTGCGAGCGTTCAACAGGCAGAAATACGAGGAAGAGCGGTTCGACCGTGCCAACGTAGACCTCACCAAGACCAGCCTCTTCGTCAACCGGGTCTTCGTGGTCATCATGCCGGTGATGATGCTCGTCCTGAACGGCATCATGGTGTTGATCCTGTGGGTCGGAGCGCACCAGGTGGCGCAATCCAACATGCAGGTTGGCGACATGATCGCGTTCATGCAGTACGCCATGCAGGTGGTCTTCGCGTTCCTGATGCTCTCCATGCTCTTCATCCTGCTCCCGCGGGCCGATGTGTCGGCCAACCGGGTGGCGGACGTGCTGGAAACGGAGATCACGATCTTCGACCCTCCGAAGCCCCGAGGGTTCCCGAAGCCCTTCGAGCCCTCCATCCGGTTCGAGCACGTGTACTTCCGCTATCCGAACGCCGGCGAAGACATGCTTCACGACATTGATTTCACCATCGAGCCGGGGCAGACCATCGGGATCATGGGCACCACCGGCTCCGGCAAATCGACGCTGGTGAACCTGATCCCGCGCTTCTACGACCCCACGGGAGGGGCGATCTACGTAGACGGCGTGAACATCCGGGAGGTGCCGCTGAAGGATCTGCGGGACAAGATCGGATACGTCCCGCAGCGGAGCAATCTGTTCGCCGGAACGGTGGAGAGCAACCTGCGCTACGCCAACGAAAACGCCACGGAGGAAGAGATGATCCGGGCGCTCAGGATCGCGCAGGCGGATTTCGTGCTGGAAGACCCGAAAGGGCTGAAAGCGGAAGTCGCCCAGGGCGGGATCAACTTCTCCGGAGGCCAGAGGCAGCGGCTCACCATCGCCCGCGCCCTCGTGAAGCATGCGCCGATCTACATCTTCGACGAATGCTTCTCCGCCCTGGACTACAAGACCGACGCCAGACTGCGCCAGGCGCTGAAAGAGCACCTGTCCGGCAGGACGATCATCATCGTCTCTCAGCGCGTCGCCACCATCAAAAACTCCGACCGGATAATCGTGCTGGACGAAGGACGGATGATCTGCGAAGGCGCTCATCACGAACTGATGGAAACCTGCGAGGTGTACCGTGAGATCGCCCTCTCGCAGTTGAAACAGGAGGCTGTGCTATGAACGGGACTTCCAAGCAAAACCTTTCACCGAAACCGAAAACCGTCGGGCGCGGCATCATGGGTGGAGGAGGCCCGCACGGGATGATGATGGGCCCGGTGGAAAAGCCCACCGACTTCAAAGGGACGCTGCGGAAGCTGATTGAGTATCTCAAACCGTACACCCTGACCATCGTCATCGTGATGATCCTGGCCGCCGGTTCCACGGTCTTCTCCATCGTGGGCCCGAAGATTCTGGGCAACGCTACGACAACTTTGTTCAACGGTCTGATGGCGCAGCTTGCAGGCACCGGTAGCATCGATTTCGGCGCGATCGGCAGGATACTGATCACGGTGGCCGTGCTTTACCTCCTATCCGCGGCGCTGAGCTACGCCCAGGGATGGCTGATGACCGACGTCGCCATGCAGGTTTCCTACGAACTGCGGAAGAACCTGATGTCGAAGATCAACCGGATGCCGTTCCGCTATTTCGACGGCACCACCTACGGCGAGGTGCTCTCCCGCCTGACCAACGATGTGGACACGGTCAATCGGACTTTGAACCAGAGCCTGACGCAGGTCATCACCTCTGCCGTGACGGTGGTCGGCATCCTGATAATGATGCTGACCATAAGCTGGCAGATGACGCTGATCGCCGTGGTCATCGTGCCGGTTTCCTTCGCCCTGATGATGGGGATCATCAAGGCGTCGCAGAAGTACTTTGCCCAGCGGCAGGACTACCTCGGGCACGTCAACGGCCATGTGGAGGAGATGTTCGGCGGGCACGTCATCGTCAAGGCGTTCAACGGCGAGGAGAAGAGCATCCAGAAATTCGACCATTTCAACGACATCCTGTACGGAGCCGCGTGGAAATCGCAGTTCCTCTCCGGGATCATGCGCCCGATGATGCGGCTCATCGGCAACCTGGGGTACGTGGTGGTGGTGATCCTGGGTGGCTGGCTGGCGATCCGTGAGCTGATCACCGTCGGCGACATCCAGGCGTTCATCCAGTACATGCGATCCTTCACACAGCCGATCACGCAGCTTGCCAACATTTCCAACATCCTCCAGCAAACGGTGGCGGCGGCGGAGCGGGTGTTCAACTTCCTGGAGGAAGAGGAAGAACCTCCGGATCCGGAGAACCCGATCAAGCTGGAGAAGGTCGAAGGGCGAGTCGATTTCCAGAACGTGCATTTCGGGTATCTGCCCGGCGTGCCCGTGATCAAAGGCTTCTCGGCGACGGTTCTCCCGGGGCAGAAAGTGGCCATCGTGGGGCCCACGGGGGCCGGGAAGACCACGCTGGTGAAGCTGCTGATGCGGTTCTACGACGTGGACGAAGGGGCGATCCTGGTGGACGGACACGATGTCAGGGAGTTCGCCCGGGCCGATCTGCGCCGCCTGTTCGGGATGGTGCTGCAGGATACGTGGCTGTTCAACGGGACGATCATGGAGAACATTCGCTACGGGCGGCTGGACGCCACGGACGAGGAAGTGATCGAGGCGGCGAAGATCGCCCATGCGGATCACTTCATCCGGGCGCTGCCCGGCGGGTACGATTTCATGCTGAACGAGGAGGTGACCAACATCTCCCAGGGGCAGAAGCAGTTGCTGACGATAGCCCGTGCGATCCTGGCCGACCCGCCGATGCTGATCCTGGACGAAGCGACCAGTTCGGTGGACACTCACACGGAGCTCCTGATCCAGAGTGCGATGGACAAGCTGATGCACGGCAGGACGAGCTTCGTCATCGCCCACAGGCTCTCCACCATTCGGAACGCCGACCTGATCCTGGTGATTCGGGATGGGAACATCGTGGAGCAGGGAACGCACGAGGAGCTCCTGGAAAAAGGCGGGTTCTACGCCGAACTGTACAACAGCCAGTTCGAGCGCGCTCCCATCGAACAGCCAATGGCGAGGGAGTTCCAGCCGGTAGCTTGAGGTCTTGAGATAAATCACTGCGGCGCAGGGGAACAGACGGCACCTCTGCGCCGCAGTACCATCAGTTCTTCAGAAGAATCCAACCGTGACAAATCGCTTTCAGCGCCCGGAGTGAACTCCACCCGATACATCACCAGGTCATCCCCAGTTTCGCAGCCACTTCCTGCACTGGCACTGTCTCGCCACCGGATTCCACAGTCGCCAGAGAACGCTGAAGTTCCTCAACGAACTCTTCGCGTAGTTCCAAGCCATCATCCGGGTCGCCCAGTATCTCCAACAGGGTTTGAATGAGGGTTTCACGAACGAGTTCTCGAAATTCCTCGGTTGTTAGATCAGCAACTCTCGAAGGTGCCACTACCTCACCTCCCCGACCATCTAACGGTGATGACGCTGATACACGCCGATTTTTCCGATCGCTCCTGATTTCATCTGAGCGCATCAGCGTGAAGCGAACGATCCCTCCCGGCTGCATCCATCACCCTGATCGCAACTTCTTATAGATCAGGACCAACACTATCAAGATCGCTATCGGAACAGCGATGTTGAGCAAAGAGAGCAAAACGACGATGATGACTTCCGGTACGCCAAGGCTCATGCGTCATTACCTCCCAGGCTCACCCCTCCGCAAACACCTCGTAATGCGCCACTTTCTCCTCGAACTCCAGCAGAAAGTCCTTGTCCTCAGGGTAGTACTTCGCTTTTTCGTAGTCTTCTCCCGCGAATTTCTTGATGGAGTCTATGCTCTCCCAGAACGTTATCAGCGTGAAGTGACCTTCGTTTCCCTTCAAAGCCCTCAAGAACACCAATCGGACGAATCCATCCGTACCCCGGTAATCCGGTATCGCCCGCTCCTTGAGGAACTCCGTGTAAGCTTCGTAATCTTCAGCCTTCGTCCGCCCGTGCCATATCCTTGCAATCATCGAAACAAACCTCCTTGAATTTTGTTTTGCGTGTTCCAAGTCGATTGTAGCACACCGGAGGCAGTCACCACTAACCCGAATCCGAATGTGCGTAGCCTCCTTTGGCGAAGAAACTTGCCCTCGTTCATTCCATCGAACCCACCGCGCTGCTTCGTAAACAGGACTCTGTGGCGCGATGCCAGCTCGCAGGTTCAAAACGCAAAGACGCGAAGAAGCAAAGGCGCAAAGCTTTGAAATTCTTTGCGTCTTATGCTCCCCTTGCGCCTTCGCGTTGAAATGCCTGCATCAGCGCCATCGGCGTTCGGCAATTGACGCAGAGACGCTGAGACGCAGAGCTTTTCAAAAGGAGCTGTAGGACGGACTGTTAGTCCGTCCTGGTCGGGCTGACAGCCCGACCTACAGCCACAGCTCGATTCGCTGGTCGTCAGCGTCCCATTTTCATCCTTATGGGCGTGCTGCCGCTCATGGCGACTGTTTCGTAAATAGGATGACAATGACGCAGAAGCGCTGAGACGAAGAGCCTCCAAAGATTTTGCCTAGACTGACGTCCACCCAGGAGAGCAGACCCGTACAAAGCTGTAGGACGGGCTGTTAGTCCGTCCTGGTCGGGCTGACAGCCCGACCTACAGCCACAGCTCGATTC
>CAZEXY010000029.1:0-23244 GCA_964516345.1 uncultured Anaerolineae bacterium | reverse complement strand
CTTTAACCCCCGGCGGCGTTCTGCTCCCCAGGAGCACCCACGTCCCCCACAGCATCCCCCCGATCAATCCTCCTATCAGCGGATAAAATGCCGCGGAGATTCCAAGGTCCTCCGGCCAGGGGGCTTCGCCCTTTGGCACGGGTATGATCGTCAGAAACCGCAGAGCCAGAAAAAAGTAGCGCAAAGCCATCCCTTTCGAATCATCCCTCGGCCACGCCAGCTTCCGAGAACGTGGCCATTTCGTTCAGCACTTTCACGGCCGCTTCCAGGATGAAAGCCGCAAGAGCCCCTCCCGTACCTTCGCCGAGGCGCATGTCGAGGTGCAGTATCGGGACGAGCCCAAGCCGTTCCAGCGCCGCCTGCTGGCCTTTCTCCACCGAAGCATGAGCGGAGAACATGTAACCCTTGCTCCGAGGTGCCATCTCGCCTGCAAGCAGTGCCCCGGCGGTGGAGATGATCCCATCCACCAGGACCGGCACCCTGTGGGAAGCCGCCGCCAGGATGACCCCCGCAATCCCCCCGATCTCGAAACCTCCGACTTTTGCAAGCACATCCAAAGGATCGGAAGGATCCGGTGAGTTGATTTCGAGTGCTCGCTCGATCACTTTCACCTTGTGGGCTAGCACATCGTCGTCGATTCCGGTGCCTCTTCCGGTTACCTCGGCCACCGGTCGGCCGGTAATGGAGGCTATGATCGCCGAAGAAGGGGTTGTGTTCGCAATTCCCATATCTCCGGTCATGACGAGATCTATGCCCGGGGACTCGTAGAGCGTCTCGAACACCTCTATTCCTGCCTCGATGGATCGAACGGCTTCTTGCCGGGACATTGCAGGGCCTCTGGCGATGTTGCCAGTGCCGTACCCGATCTTTCGATCGAATAGATTTGGGTGTCTCGGCAAATCCGCTGCAACTCCCATGTCGACCACGGAAACAGTGGCTCCCACATGCCTCGCGAGCACGTTTATCGCTGCTCCGCCGTGCAGGAAATTCAGCACCATTTGTGGGGTGACTTCCTGCGGGAAAGCGCTAACCCCTTCCGCTGCGACTCCGTGGTCTCCGGCCATGACTATAACCCGTTTCCGCTCCGTCGGCACATTGAGTTTGCCGGAGATTCCAGCAAGTCTGATGGAGATCTCTTCCAGGCGACCAAGACTGCCCTGTGGCTTGGTCAGACGTTTCTGCCTTTCCTCGGCAAGTTCCATTGCCCTTTCGTCGAGAGCCGGAATTCCTTCGATTGTCCTTTCCAGCAGCACCGTTACCTCCTCCCAGAAGATTTATTCAACAAAGTGAAAAACCCGCCCCTCGAACAAGGAACGGGTTTACGGCATCCTGCAAAGCCGTTCCGCACCTTTCATCCGAAGGATATAGGAACACCTCCTGAAGCGGGAGTGTCTGGCTTCCGTGCTTGCACGGTTACAGTTGCGGGACAGCGCCGGACTTTCACCGGTCTTCCTCCCTTCAAGCTCCTACCTTCCGGGTTTCAGAGCACTTCAGGGAATCATTTCGGCGGTAAGAATATCACAACGTAGGTTTACGGGCAAAGGTGCAGAGCAGGAACCTTCAGAAGGTAAAAGATCGCCGATCCGGAAGCCCGAGAACCTCTGGAGGGAGGTCGATGTGTGCAGCTTCTATTTTCTCCAAGACCGCAGGGCGGATGCCGGTGGGATGCAAGCGGCCGATGATTTTATCCCCAGAGACTCCTTCCTCCCTGAACACGAAGATATCCTGCATCAGTATGACGTCTCCTTCGAGTCCTGTTATCTCCGACACCTTGACTACTTTTCTCGATCCATCTCGCTTGCGCTCTTGATGGATGACGAGGTCTATCGCGGAAGCTATCTGCTGGCGGATGGCGCGGAGCGGCAGATCCATGCCAGCCATCAACACCATGGTCTCCAGGCGCGCCAGCGTATCGCGAGGACCGTTGGAATGCGCCGTGGTCATCGAGCCATCATGTCCGGTATTCATCGCCTGGAGCATGTCCAGCGCTTCCCCTCCTCTTACCTCTCCGACGATGATCCGATCAGGGCGCATGCGCAAAGCGTTGATCACCAAATCCCTTATGGTTACTCCACCTTTCCCTTCGATATTGGGAGGACGGGATTCCAATCTGACCACGTGTTCTTGCTTCAATTGTAGCTCGGCGGAGTCTTCTATGGTAATGATGCGCTCATCGTGAGGTATGTAAGCCGAAAGAACGTTCAGGGTGGTGGTTTTGCCGGATCCGGTACCACCGGAGATTATGATGTTCAACCGGGCTTTGACGGCGGCTTCGGCGAACATGGCGAATTCCTCTGTGAAAGTCCCGAACCGAATGAAGTCTTCCACCGTGAACGGTATCTTGCTGAACTTCCTGATGGTAACGGTTGGTCCGTTCAGAGCCAGGGGAGGGATTATCGCGTTCACACGTGAGCCGTCCGGGAGACGGGCGTCCACCATGGGAGAGCTTTCATCGATGCGCCTTCCCAGGGGAGCCACGATCCTTTCGATGATTCTCATCACGTGTTCGTCGTCCTGGAACCTGGCTTTCGTCTTCTCGATCTTACCATGCCTCTCGACATATACTGCGTGAGGGCCGTTGACCATCACTTCCGTGACCGTAGGATCGTCCAGAAATGGCTGTATTGGGCCATAACCAAGCAGCTCGTCCATTATGGCGGAAAACATGGCTCGCTTCTCCTGACGGCTCAATGCAAAGCCTTCTTCCGCCAGCACCTGTTCGTAGATCGGATGAACGATCCTTTCTGCTTCCTGTGTGCTCAGGTTTTCTATCGCCCTGTCCTGGGTCGTCAGCAGGAGCTCCTGGACTCTCCTGCGTACGATTCTGTAAGCTTTCTCGTCGAACGGATCGCTCCTATCCGGTGCAGCGGTTGTTGTGCTGCCAGATGCCGACTTCGACGCTGTGGACATTTCAGAGTCGAGTGTTCCCTCGAGTTTCTCTCCATGTACGAACAATCCCATTATCCCTCCGCTCACTTGATCCATATCGGATCCCAATCGTTCCATTGGTCATTGCTGATGTCATGCTGGTCGGATCCATCAAGGTTCATGATCCATATCTGCTTCCTGCCGACTTTTCGGTTGGACCAGAACACTATCTGCTTGCCGTCAGGGGACCAGGATGGATGCTTATCCCATTCCCAGGTGTTGTGGGTGAGCTGTTTCAGCCCCGTTCCGTCGGGGTGAATTATCCAGATTTCGTCGTTGCCGGTACGCTCTGATACGAAAGCTATCCACTCTCCGGTTGGCGACCAGACTGGATCGTAGTCCGGTTGTGGAGAGTCGGTGAGCTGTCGGCGCGGCCCCCATTCCTTGGGAATGTCATATCGCCAGACGAAGATCTGTACCTCTTCTTGAAGTCCCACGCCTTCGGCGTAAACACGTGCTTTCCTGCCCGGAGCAAATCTTTCCTGTTTCCGGAGTTCTTCGTACTCCTGTCGGTATTCGTCTGGCAGACGTCTCACCCATTTCCCGCTCGGGGGCATGAGGTACAATCCTTCGCTTCCATCTCTATCGCTCAGAAAGACTATGTCCCCTTTGTACCAGCTCAGAGGCCCTGGGGTTGGGGTCGGGGCCGGGGTGGGAGTGGGCGTCGGGGTTGGCGTGGCTGTGGGCGTGGGGGTGAGGAAAAGACCGAGCATGAGCATCCGACTCTTTGCATCCGTTTTGTCCTTTACATTGAGTTCGGACGCCAGGATGTATTGCTGGTAGGCCAGGGTGTATTCGTGCGCTTGTTCGTATTTCTCCCCGCGGCTCAGGTAAGCGGCGTACAGTTCTTCCGCCACCGCTCCTCCCAGCAGGTCGGGAGCTTTCATGTAAAGTCCCCGAAGTAAAGAGATGGCCGCATCAAGATTTCCGGCATGAAGGGCGGCATCCCCTTCCTGGTACTTTTCGATCATGTCGAGGTATGTGCTTGCCTTGGGGTCCCGCGGTTTCCATCTGAGAGCGTTCCGGAACATTTGTGCCGCCTGCCGCACCGAGTCCACGCCGGCAGGTTTGGCTCTTATCAATTCTTCCCCCAACTTCAGGTATGAAACGTAGAGCCTCGATTCGATCTCATCGTTCTCCTTGTCTGGATTCGATCTGACGAAGGAGGAATATAGCCTGGCGGCGTCGGACCAGTTTCCCGATTCGAATGCTTCCCCGGCTTTCTTCAAGATATCCCGATTTTCGATCCGATTTTCGATTTCGGAAATCTCTCCTGATACGTCCCGAAAGTCAGGGTATTCTTCTCGCAACTTTTTGAAGAGGTTCAGTGCTTTCTCCAGTTCGCCTGCTTCCCGTGCGGACTCTGCTTCGTCGAACAATCTGCGGGCGTTTTCGAGTTTTCTGGCTTTCTTTAGCCCCTCTTTTGCCATTTCCTGATCCGGATCGAGATCGAGGGCTCTCTGGAAGTCTTTTTCGGCTTCCTCGTAACGGTTCTCCGCCAACTCCCTGTTCCCCGATGTTACGTAATCGGCGATCATTCGTTGCGTCGAGGCGTACTTCGCGTCTTTTTCTACCCTGGCTTTGTAAGCGGATATCAGTCGGAAGCCGCCTGCCAACGCAAGCAGGAACAACACAGCTCCTACCACAGCGAGTAAGTTCCTTCGCCTCCATCCGATTCCCTGAGTATTTCTCCCCCCGCTCAGCGCTGCTTTGGCTTTGGCCTCGCTCAGGAGATTGCGGATTTCTTCGTTCTCTCCATATATCTGCAGAAGTGTTTTGAATCCACCGATGGCTTCCTCCCACCGTCCTTCCTGGAAGGCCTTCACGCTTTGTCGGTAGATTTCGTTCGCTTCCAGATCCTCGTGCTGCATGGCCACCTCCCTGTTCGCTCAACGGAGCGGAAACTCGGTGAGGAATCTTGGAATTGCAGGCCCGAGTATGACGATGAAGATCGCCGGAAAGATGAAGAGCGCCAGCGGTATCAGCATCTTTACCGGGGCTTTGTGTGCTTCTTCCTCCGCCCATTGTCTCCTCCTGAGGCGCAACTGTCTGCTTTGCTGATGCAGCACATTGCTGATGCTGACCCCCAGCCTGTGTGCCTGTATCAGCACTGCGATGAAGCTAGTGACCTCAGGCACTTCCGTTCTTTCGATTATGTGGCGAAGGGCCTCTTCCCTGCTGAAGCCCATGTTCATCTCGATCGAGGCCATCCTGAATTCCTGTGCCAGCGGGTTGTTCCATTTCTCCGAAACTTTCTGAATGGCTGCATCGAACCCCAGGCCTGCGTCTATGCAAGTCGTGAGAAGGTCCAGAGTATCAGGCAGAGCTTTCGTGATTTCCTTCTGTCGCTTCTTCTTTTCCCTCACGAGCCAGTATTCTGGTAGATAGAACCCGAGCATCGCTCCGAAGACGACGATGAGAAAGCGCACGACGAAAGGTCTTCCATCTGTGTAAATGACCGAGATCACCGCGACCGAAATAGCTGCGAGCACTTTCAGCCCTATCAGTTTTGCCACGGTCAGCCTGTACGGCCTTCCGGCCAGAAGAATCAGCTTGTTGAGCCTTTCGGTGTTCTGGTAAGGCGCAAGGCGGGAAAGGATCATTATCAGATCCTGAACCATAGGGGAAAGAATCCTCTCTCTGAAGGAGCGTTCTTCGGGAACCTGTTCGGTCGAAGCATACGCCCTCAGGGCAGGGGAGGACTTCACCGAAACGGTCGGGGTCTGGAACATTTCCCAAACCCCGTAAATCATCATCCAGATTCCAGCCGCGCTTATGGCGGCCAGAAGCAGTGCCATATTCGCCTCCTTGCAGTTTCAATAGACATCACTGCTGTTGATAATTGCTCTCATCGATAGATACCCGATCCCCATCATCACCAGCGCAGAAATTGGGATCAGTATTGGCCATCCGGGTTGGAACATCCCCATCATATAGTCCGGATTGAACAGAGTGAGTGCCAACCCCAGAAGAAACGGCATGGCTGTCAGCACATATCCGCTCATCCTCTGTTCCGCCGTCATGACTTGGATCTCTCCACGGATTCGGATGCGTTCCCGGATGGTCTCGCTGATGTTCTCCAAGATGTCTGCCAAGCTTCCGCCGACTTCGTGCTGTATGGAGATGGCCGTTACGATCAATTCCATGTCTTTGCTTTTCGTCCGCTCTACGAGGTGACGAAAGGCCTCCGATATGCCTATCCCGAGATTGACCTCCATCAAAACCCTTGCGAATTCCTCCGATGCCGGTGGGGGCATCTCATCGACTACCATCTTGATGGCTCGATTGAGCCCATAACCTGCTCGGAGGGCGCTTACCATCAAACTAAGGGTGTCCGGTATTTGATCGTGGAAATCTTTTAGCCTTTTTTGCTTTCTTCTGACAGTGTACCACCTGGGTAGGAACAGGCCGAAGATGAAGCTCATCACTCCTCCTATGAAGTTGTGGCTCACCATGAATCCCAGGAAACCCGTTGCCACCCCAACACTCACAGTAAGCATCAGGAATTCGCTTGGTTTCATCGGGATATTCGCCCTTGCAAGCTCCATCGCTATCGCCCTGAACACGCTTGATTGCTCGACGTGCGCGTCGAGCTTTCGAAGGAACGGGACTCCTTCACCTTTCCGGGTCTCAATGACAGGTGGTTTCTCCAGGCTGGATATACGTCGAGACATCCAGTCCTCCTCCACGAACCAAGTGTAAAGCCCGTACACAAAGACGAAGACGCCGGTGGCTGTCATTGCAGAAAGGATCAGAGCCATCGCCTCACCTCCCCCAGGCGTGGGTCAGGAACCAGAACAACTGTCCCATACCCTGCCGGTCACGCCTATCCAGCGGGAGAACTTTCTTGGTCCTGAATGATGGACTGCCGCCGTCCGTCGAAGCCGCATCTTCGCTCGACAGTTTCTTCGCGAGTTTCTTTATCTCCTTCGCGAGCGATCCCGAATCGGATTGGAGCAACGGAATTCCTTTGTTGGCCGACGTCATTGCATCCGAAACTTCGTCGGGCAGGATAGCCAAAGGCTTGGTGCCGAAGAACGATTCCATCTCCTTTTCCGGCACACCTCCGGAATACCCGGCCCTGTTGATCAGAAGCCGGATCTTCTCTTCGGGGTATTTCCACGCGTGCAACGTCTCCAGCAGCAAGGACGCCTGTTGCATGGAGGCTATATCCGGAGTGGTGATCAGTAACGCCAGATCGGAATGCTCCATGACTTGCGTCGTTACTTCGTCGAGCTGCGGTCCGGTATCGACCACCACGTAGGCGAACCGGGATTGCAGCAGAGAGAATAGCTTCGAAAAGAAGTCAGGTGGTATCGGCGGAAGGCTGAACGGCTTCTTTGGTGCCGTGAGCACCTCCACTCCGCTGGAGTGCGGAGTCAGAACCCCGCTCAGGAGGCTATCGTCCATTTCCTCATGGTGGCTCAAGAGATCGGCAACGCTGTATCGGCTGACGAGGTTCATGTAAAGCGATACATCCACGTCTCCCCAGTCCGCGTCCATCAGGATTACCGGCTTGCCGCATATGCGTTGCAGGGCCACGGAAAGGTTAACCGCCAGGAAAGTCCTCCCGATCCCGCCCTTGGTTCCCACCAGGGAGATCACGTACCCTTTGGACTTCCCGCCGGCTTCTTTGCCCGCAGATCCCTGCAACCTGTACCACTCTTGCAGGTGGAGTCTTCGGAGGGCTTCTGCCACTTTGCCGTTGCTCCAACCAAGCGGCAGGACGGCACGCACGCCGTTCAGGAGCATCTGCTGTATGCGATCTGTGTCCAATGGAGGAGCCAGGCTTACTACCAGGGTGTGCGGCCAACGCGTCAGGAGTTTCTCGACGAGTTCGAAAAGCCCTTTGGGAACTTCGTCCCCTGCTATCAGGATGACGTCTGGTGAAACGGAAGGCGGCACCAGACGGGGATCCAGAGCGTTCTCCGGATGGACTACGTCCCCCACCACCTCGAGGTAGGGGTGCTTGTCCATCTCTTCCAGCAACTCGGGTAGTATGTCAGGCCTCTCGCTGACCACCAATACGCGGGTCTTGGGGAGTGCGTCCTCCATGATCACTTACCTCCGTTTTTCGAATTAGGTGATGCAGTGCTTCCGTTCGGGAGAATCGCCCCACTTATGACCTGGGACGACTGTGGCATCTCGATTTGGTACTTGTCGGATAGGTATTTCCAATCGACGGGCTCGACCTCCGATGCTTTCTTGTTTGTAGGTGCCCTTATTGCAATATCGAACATTCCCCCGGAGTCCTTGAAGAATTTCAACACGAGTGCATCTTGAGGAGAAACCGCCACCAGTAACCCTTCGGGAGGGGCAAGCCCTGCGCTCTTTTGCCCTTTGCTCCCTTCAGCGGTTGAAGAAGAACCCATGTTCGATATCCTTTCCACTAAAATTCCTTGTATCGTGACGTTTTGCAGCGCGTCGAGGGTTACCATATCCGTTTCGGAAGACATGTTTCCTCTGGACAGAGATACCATTATATCTATCTTGTCCCCGGGTTGTAGGATATCCGACCGACTGATCAGGTCCGCTGCCGGTATGGCCGTCACCACGTACCCCTCTGGCATCGTGAATGCAACATCCCTGCCTGTGGCGGTTGGAGAAACGAGCCAATCCGACACGAGAACTTCTCCCGCTACCAGCGGCACGCGGGTTATCTTTCCTACAGCTTCTTTCTTTGATTTCACGGCATCCTTCGGGACCACGTCGGAAGGCACTTCCTTGATTGTGATATCCTCGTTTTTCAATAATGATCTGGCCGACACGTCGTGGGTAAGCACGATTACCGCAACGGAACTCATATTAGGCTTCGAAAGAGCCACACCCTGGACCACGGAAACGGTCCTGTAAGTGAAGAACCCTGCAGCCAGGGAAAGTGCAGCTCCGAGTATCAGCCATATCCATGCCCTTTTTCTGCCCATACACCTTTCTCCCTGTGTGGTTTCATTGCACCAGCTCGATCGTGCGCAATCCCCTGTCCTCCCTTCCCCCTCCGCCGGCGTTCTCCATCACTTTCCGGACGAAGTGCCCATAGACCCTGAGCTTCGGACCGTGGCAACCGCAGTTCGAGGTCACTTTGGTTATCACGAATACCCCGAACCCGGAAATGTGATATCTGGTGTTGCACCCCATTCCCTCTATCTCGTCGTAGAGTGGGACGGTTATCTCCTTGCCGATCCATTTCCTCAGGGCGCTCACCACGAGCGGAGCGGGTTTTGCACCGGGCGAAGCTCTGACCCAATCCCCGACGTGCCACACACCGCTGGTTTCGGGGTGTTCTATTCGGTAAACCAACTCCGGGACACAGCACGGCGGGCCATCCCAGTCCAACCAGCCGAAAGCGCCGGGGGCTTCCATAGTCTCGTCGAAAAGCTCGTAAGTTTCCCCATAATCGAATTCCTGGTCGTATACGGCCATCGGTAGCAGATTGCCGGCCGCCCCGACGATATCTACTTTAGCCGCCCCTTCGGCTTCAGCGTGCATCTGTCTTATCCCGAACGCTGCAGCGAAAAGGGTGGAAAAATCTTCTTCAGCCCGTACGTGGACCGTATTGCCTTCCTCTATCGTCACGTGTACGCTTTTGGCGCCGTTGTCGAGAGCATATCGAGTTGCTGTTTCGACCACCACGGGCGTGGGATCGCCGTTGGCCATTCGAATCGCACCGGCGAAAGCAGCTGCATCGGCAGCCGTCTGCATCCTTATCCTGTGGGCGTAGGCTTTCCCTCCATCCACCACAAGGGCGATGAAGCCTATCAGTGCTATCAGGAAAAGGGCGAAAATCACCAGAGTTTGCCCGTCTTCCCGCTGAACGCCGTTCTTTCCCATTTTCATTCCTCCATTCTCCCAGGATCACAGCCGTTGCATAGCGGCGCGCCCTTTCAACAGGATGCTTCCCTTACCGATGAACGCCGAGAAGATGAACCTGAAATCATACCCAACGGTGACTTCTACTTTGTCGGACGAAACGACGGCGGAGACGGATATGTTTTCGGCTGGAACGCCGAAGACATTTCTCCGAGCTGTTTCTTCTATCCCCACAATGTCGTTGGGATGCACTATCCCGTATCTTGCTGCCCGAGAAGCGGCGTAAGCCAAGCTGTTCTGCACGTAAAAGGCTCTTCCGAGATCTAAAAAAGAGAACAGCAACGAGAACAGCAACCACGCCGTCAAAGCGAATTCCACCATGCTCTGAGCGGCTTCCCCTTTTCGTAGTTCGATTTTGGGCATGATCATGGCGCCAGCCTCCCCGGGTGCGAACTTTCTCTCAGTATCATGGCTTTGGTGCCATCCCTGAGAACGAACGTACTGTAACCTGCCATTCCCAACAGGATCGTGTTCATCCTGTACGAAGCCCTCACCACGATATATTCCTCTCCTCTCTCGCTTCCATCGGTTGCCTCTACATCCAGAGACGATAGGTCCAGGCCCATGTCTGCAGCAGCAGAACGGGCTGTTGCTTCGGCCGCCGATACGTCGCCTCCGTGAACTGCGCCGTAGAAAGCGGCGTCCCTGACGACATGCTGAAGCTGCATGTACCTGTAATACGCCCTGCCTCCGTCCACCACCAGCGCCAGCAAGATCAAGAGCACCGGCAGGACGAGGGCTGTTTCCACGATGTTCTGTCCGCTGCTTCTCTTGCAAACGGCTGCCGAAAATTTCCTTTTCCTCTGCATCCGTCTCCTTCTTCCTCTCCCGCTGTCGGCTGAAGAACGGTCAAGGAAAACAAAATACCGCACCAGTTCCCCCAGCGCGGCATATACAGAAAAACAAAAAGTGCGAACCTTTTCACCGTTCGCACTTTTCGTTACTCTTCGCTTATATTCCCAATCTCAATTACATTATACCTGAGTGGGTACGGGTTTGTCAAGGGTCTCTGCCTGATTTTTCGAAAATGCGTGGATTGAGCGCTGAGGCTCGTCGTCTCTTGCCCTGCCCCGATTTGTGCTGTATCATTCTTGCGTCTTTGAGCAAGAAACCTTTAACGGGAGGTATCGCATGTTGCCGTCAAGGGAAGAAGCGTGGAACCTTTTGTGCGAGTGGACTAAATCCGAGAGCCTCCGACATCACGCGCTGGCCGTCGAAGCTGCTATGCGTGCCTACGCGCGTAAGTTCGGCGAGGACGAGGAACTCTGGGGGATAACCGGGCTCGTCCATGACCTCGATTACGAAAGGCACCCGGATATGAACGCTCCAGATGGACACCCAAGGACCGAGCTGAAGCTATTCGAAGAACTCGGTTGGCCCAGGGAGTTGATAGATGCGGTGGCCGGGCACGCTCCCCACATGAACGTGCCAAGGGAAACCCTCCTGGCGAAAACGCTCTTCGCCGTGGACGAACTCACCGGACTGATAACTGCTGTGGCTTTGGTACGTCCAAGCAAGGACATACGTGACGTGAAAGTCAAGTCGGTCAAGAAGAAGTGGAAGGACAAGTCGTTTGCTGCCGGAGTCAACCGCCGGGAAATCGAAGAAGGGGCGGAGGCCATCGGCATACCTCTGGCAGAGCACATAGAGATCGTGCTGAACGCCATGAAGGAAATCGCCGAGGAGCTTGATCTGGCCGGTGGAAGGGCGCAGCAGGCTTGAGATCGGTGTGATGATATGGACGAGCGAGCCTACTGGATAGGTTTCAGCAAAGTTTCGGGCATTGGCCCGATGAAGGTGCGCGCTTTGCTGAACTATTTCGGCTCGCTGGAAAGCGCATGGTCGGCGTCGGCCGGCCAGCTCAGGATAGCAGGTCTCGATCATCGTTCCCTGGCCAATTTGTTGGAGGCGAGGAAATCACTCTCCCTTGAGCGGGAGATGGAAATGCTGAAAAAGGCCGGGGTGGACTTCCTGACGTGGGAGGACGAAGGATACCCATACAGGCTCCGGCAGATTCCCGACCCCCCACCGGTTTTGTATTTCAAGGGTTCGCTGGAACCGGAAGACGAAATAGCCGTGGCCGTGGTGGGCACGAGGCGGGCTAGCGCATACGGCCTCGAGGCTGCCCGGAAGCTCGCTTATGGGTTGGCGCAAAACGGCGTGACTATCGTCAGCGGGCTCGCCCTCGGAATAGATGGAGCTGCCCACTCCGCGGCCATCGAGGCTGGAGGAAGGACCCTTGCCGTCTTCGGCTCGGGACTCGATCATGTATACCCTCCGTCACACAGGAAACTTGCCGAGCAAATTGCGAACGGCCACGGAGCTCTGCTCAGCGAATATCCCCTGGGCACGAAGCCCGAAGCCCGTAACTTTCCGCCACGAAACAGGATAATCAGCGGGCTTTCGATGGGGGTTCTCGTGGTCGAAGCAGGCATCAAGAGCGGTGCTTTGATTACGGCGCGGTACGCTGCCGAGCAGGGAAGGGACGTGTTCGCGGTGCCCGGAAGTATGTTCAAGCAGGGGAGCAAGGGAACCAACAAGCTGATCCAGGATGGGGCGAAACTGGTGCTCGAACTCGAAGACATCCTGGAGGAGCTGAACATCGTAGCGGAATTTCACCACGTGGAAGCGAAGAAGGACCTGCCAACCGACCCCACCGAGGCGAAATTGCTTTCACTCCTTTCGGAAGAACCAACCCACGTAGACGACATTTGTCGTGCCAGCGGCTTGCCAGCTTCGACCGTAACAAGTACACTTGCGCTCATGGAACTCAAGGGACTCGTGAGGTCGGTGGGTTTCATGCAATACGTGCGTGCTTGACTTGAAAAGTTCGTTCGATATTCGGAGGTTCTATTGGGAAGCACTGGAGAGAAAAAAGGAACCAGGAAGAGAAAGGTTTCGAAGAAAATCGAGAAGCTGGTGATAGTCGAATCGCCGGCTAAGGCGCACACCATAGAGAAGTTCCTGGGCAAGGGTTACACGGTCAAAGCTTCCGTGGGGCACGTCAGGGATCTCCTCAGATCGAGGCTGTCGGTCGATATCGAGAACGACTTCAGACCCACGTATCGAGTTCCCAACGAAAAGAGGAAGGTCGTGAAGGAGCTCAAGGAAGCGGTGGGGAGGGCGGAGGAAGTGTACCTCGCCACCGATCCGGATCGAGAAGGGGAAGCCATCGCCTGGCACGTCATGGAAGCCACCGGGGCCGATCCGGAAAGAACCAGGAGGGTCGTCTTCCACGAAGTGACCCCCGGGGCGATAAGGGAAGCCTTCGCCAACCCGCGCGGTCTCGACGAAAACCTCATCAACGCCCAGCAGGCGAGGAGAATCCTGGATAGACTCGTCGGATATCAGGTAAGCCCGCTCCTCTGGAGGAAAGTCCGGAACAGAACCTCGGCGGGCAGGGTGCAAACGGTGGCGTTGCGCCTCGTGGTGGAGCGGGAGCGGGAGATCGAAAACTTCGTCCCGGAGGAGTACTGGACCATCGAAGCGGAGCTTGCCAAGGCGTCCGAAAGATCGAACGAGAAAAGGCAGACTTTCCGGGCCAAGCTCTTGCGAGTTCGAGGCAAAAAAGCGGACCTGAAGACAGAAGCGGAAACCATGGCCCTGGTGTCCGATCTGGAGAAATCCGTGTTCCGGGTCGAGAAAGTGAAGGAAGGCACCAGGCAGAGAAAACCCTCTCCTCCGTTCACCACCAGCACGATGCAGCAGGCGGCATCCAGGCACCTCGGCATGACCGCTTCCAGGACGATGGCAGTGGCCCAATCTCTTTACGAAGGGATAAACCTGCAAGGGGAAAGGGTCGGCCTCATAACCTACATGCGAACCGACAGCCTCAACGTCTCGAAAGTGGCGCAGGAAGAGGCGAGGAAATTCGTATTGGAAACGTTCGGAGCGGAATACCTTCCGGAAAAGCCACCGCATTACAAGACCAAATCGAAGAGCGCCCAGGAGGCTCACGAAGCTATAAGGCCTACGTCCGTAAGGAGAACGCCGGAGAGCATCAAGGAGTACCTGACGCCCCAGCAGTACAAGCTGTATTCCCTCATCTGGCGAAGGTTCGTGGCAAGTCAAATGAAGCCTGCGGTCTACAAGACCGTCAGCGCCGACATATCGGCGGTGCCCGAAGGAGAAAGTGTTCCTCCGTACCTGTTCCGGGCCAACGGCTCGATCCTGACGTTCCCGGGATTCCTGAAGGTTTATGGGGAGGTGCTCAAGGAGAACGGGAACGGATCGGATTCCGGGTTGCTGCCGCCGCTCTCCGCGGGGGAACTGCTGGATTTGATAAATCTCTTCCCGGAGCAACATTTCACCCAACCGCCTCCCAGATACACCGATGCGAGCCTGGTGAAAGCCCTGGAGAGCTACGGAATAGGGAGACCCAGCACATATGCTTCCATCATTTCCACGATTATCAAGCGGGGGTATGTGGAGCGCGAGCAGAAGCAGCTATACCCGACCAAGCTCGGGTTCGTGGTGAACGATCTGCTGATAGAGCACTTCCCGGACCTGTTCAACGTCGAGTTTACCTCGGAGATGGAAGAAGAGCTGGATAGAATCGCAGCGGGCGAGAAGGACTGGGTGGAATTGTTGAAAGAATTCTATCCGCCGTTCGCTGCAGCGCTTGCGAAAGCAGAGAAAGAGATGAAGGAGATCAAGCCGGAGCTGGAGGTGACCGACGAAACCTGCCCAAAGTGCGGCGCTCCGCTGGTGGTGAAATACGGAAGATATGGGAAATTTCTGGCATGCAGTCGGTATCCGGAATGCGATTTCACCAAACCGTACCTGGAGAAGACGGGTGCCAAATGTCCCAAGTGCGGCGGCGATATCGTGGTCAGACGGACGAGGAAAGGGAGGATTTTCTACGGTTGCGCGAATTACCCGGAGTGCGACTTCACCACATGGAAGAAGCCGATACCCCTGCCTTGCCCGAACTGCGGAGGATTGCTGGTGCAGTGGAACAAGAACACTGCCAGGTGTCTTCAGTGCGAAGCCACTTTCCCCATGTCGGAGATAGAGAAGATGATGAAGGAAGAGCGGGAAAAGAAGGAATCGGAGCAGGAAGCCACGAAAGAGCCCGTTACCGTGTGATGCCCTGAGGGATGGAGTTGAGGAAAATAGGAGTCTTTGGGGGAACATTCGATCCAATACACATAGGGCACTTGGTGCTGGCAGAGGAGGCCTGGTACGAACTAAAGCTCGCGAAGGTGTTGTTCGTGCCGGCGGGCGATCCCCCACACAAACGGGGGCGTCGGTTGACCCCGGGGCACCACAGGGCGCGCATGGTGAGACTGGCGATCGAAGACAACCCGTATTTCGAACTCGACCGAACGGATCTCGACCGCCCCGGCCCTCATTACGCGGTGGATATGATACATCTGATCAAGGAGAAGCTTGGGGAAGGAGCCGAAATATACTTCCTGGTAGGGCTTGATTCGCTCATAGACCTGCCGAACTGGCACCGACCGAGGGACCTGCTGGCTTCGTGTCATTTCGTTGCACTCAGCAGGTACGGTTACTGGCTGGATTGGGAGGAGCTGGAAGTCGCGCTGCCGGGCATCAGGGAGAAAGTGCACATCCTGGATATGCCGGAGCTGGAAATAGCCTCCCACGTCTTACAGCAAAGGGTGAGGGAGGGCAAGCCCATAAAATATCAGGTCCCGAAGAAAGTGGAGGAGTACATCCTGGACAACGGGCTCTACGTTCCGAAGAAACCATCTACCGCCGGAGGCAGGAAATGATAACAGGCATACATCATATAGCCATCGTGGTGTCGGATCTGAACGAAGCGATGAAAACCTACGAAGCGCTTCTCGGCAGAGGGCCGGACGAAGTCACGGACGTGCCTGAGCAGGAGATCAGGATGGCATGCTTTGCCATGCCGGGAGGGCGGATAGAGCTTCTCGAGCCGACCACGCCAGATTCGGGGGTCGGCAAATACCTGCGAAAGCGCGGAGAAGGGATACACCACGTCTGCCTCAGAAGCGACGACATAGACGCCGACGCTCAGAACTTGATCGGGAAAGGCTTCGTGCCCACCTCTCCTTCTCCACAGGACGGGCCGGAGGGAAGGATCATTTTCTTCCACCCGAAATCCACTCACGGAGTTCTCGTGGAGCTTCTGCAGGAAGCCGATGGAGACTCGTGAACGGATTTCTTGTTAGAGCGCTTCGATAGCTTTTATAATGAATCTCGGACGAAAACGGCGACATGGGAGTCGAGATGGAAGAGATAGAGAAGATAAAATGCAGCGTGGGGGTTACCGCCTACAACGAAGAAGCTAATATCGGCGCTTTGCTGGATGCCCTTATTCATCAGCATCTGTACGAAGTGGAAATATCGGAAATCATCGTCGTTGCCAGCGGGTGCACCGATAACACCGTGCCTATAGTGCAGGAATATCAGGAGAAGTACCCCGATAAAATCAAGTTGTTCGTTCAGGAGCGGAGGGAGGGAAAGACTTCTGCAATCAACGTGTTCCTTCAGCACGCCAAAGAAGATATCTGCGTGCTGGAAAGCGGAGACACGCTCCCGAGGGAAGATGCCATTGAAAATCTGGTAAAACCACTCCGAGACCCTTCTGTAGGAATGACCGGAGCCCACAAAGTGCCTCTGAACACTCCCGATCACATTGCCGGGCTCTTCACCCACTTGAGGCTCAAGATGGAGCATCAGCTTTCGATGGAGATTCCAAGGCTTGGTGAACTCATAGCTTTCCGGAAGGTGTTCGATAGAATACCGCCTGACATAGCTATGGACGAGGCTTTCGTGGAGGCGATAGTGGTGAAGCGCGGGCTTCAGGTCAAATACGCCCCGAACGCCGTCGTCTACAACAGCGGCCCCACCACGATTTCCGATTTCGTCCGTCAGCGGCGCAGGAATTACGCCGGACACCTTTACCTGCGTCAGAAATACGGATATGTCGTCTCCAGCATGAACACCTGGAAAGTGCTGAAAGTGGGACTCAGCGAGATATGGGGGGCCATCAGGTTGATCGGCGTTCTCGTGCTTTTGGCCGTGCTGGAGGCATACGCGCGGCTGCTTGGCTGGTATGATTTTGCCATCAAGAAAAAGCGCCACGTGGTTTGGGATATGGCGTGGACGCAGAAGACCAACCTTCAGGACGCAAGGAAGCACGAAGCCGAGAACGCCCTGTCGATAGCCTCCGCACATCCGACACATCCTGAAGTCGAGACGAAGAGGTAGGAAATGTCGGAAAATCCGATGTTCTCGATCATCATACCGAACTGGAACGGAGCCAAATTTCTGCCGGATTGCCTTCGCTCGCTGCGCCGGCAGACTTTCGATGATTTCGAAACAATCGTGGTGGACAACGGCTCGGAGGATGAATCGCTGGAAATCGTAAGGAAGGAGTTTCCGGAAGTCCGTGTGCTCCCTCTCGACAGGAACTACGGTTTCGCTGCGGCATGCAACCGCGGGGCAGAAGAAGCCAGAGGTGACGTCCTCGTCTTGCTCAACAACGATACTGAAGCCGATCCCGAATGGCTCGAAGAGATCGAGAGGACGTTGCAAGAGCATCCTGAAGCAGGTGCCATCGCCAGCAAGATACTGCTGTTCGACAAGCGGAACGTGATACACAGCACGGGAGACATGATGGGACGGGACGGAATTCCAATAAACCGGGGCGTATGGGAAGAGGACAAAGGACAGTACGACCTCTATCAGCAGGTGTTCAGTGCTTGCGGAGCTGCTGCAGCCTATCGTCGGGAGATGTGGGAGGAGTTGGGCGGCTTCGACGAGGACCTGTTCATGTACCTGGAGGACGTGGACCTGGCATGGAGGGCGCAGTTGCGTGGCTGGAAGACGGTTTTCGCTCCCCGAGCCAAGGTGTATCACCGCTTGAGCGCTACCGGTGGAGGTCCTGTGGCGAGTTTCTATACGGGACGCAATACGATTCTGGTGATCGTCAAGGACATGCCGGGTAAGCTCATCAGGAGGCACTGGCGCCACATCCTTGGGGCTCAGCTGCGGGTAGCCTGGGATGCGATCCGCTCTTCCCGGGGGGATGCAGCAAGGGCACGCTTGAGGGGTCAGCTATCGGCTTTGGTGAACATCCCGAGATGGATCAAGAAGCGATCCGCTGTTCAGAAAACAAGAAAAGTCAGCATTCAGGCGCTCGACAACATCTTGTGGTACTGATTCGCCAGGCGCGTTTGGGGCTTTCATGAAAATACTCTCAGGCTGCTCCTCTTTCAGCGCCTGTCGATACAGGCGCACCAGCACCTGGTCCGCCTTCCGTTTCTGATCCATCAGCACCTTCACACCCCCGTGAGCATTGACCAAGGCTGCAGCTGCCGCATGCACCCCGTTCCGGTTCAGTATCCCGTTCGGCTCCCGCACCGGGAGCTTGCACTGCGCCTTCGCCGCCGGCTTCTCATCGTGCAGATGAATCAAACACGCCCTGTGCCACTGCTCCAGCGTATAATCGCTCTCCTTGAACCTGCTCCACGGCTTGCTGCTCACCCGTTCCACCATCACACACCTCCTGAAACGCAAAAAGCCAGCGCCTCGGACCTGATGTCCGAACAGCACTGGCTTGCTGTGAGCCTTGATATTCAGTTATAAGCTCTGGCCGCCTGGTGGGACTGCCACCCCCCACATAGCCTTAAGCCCAGGAGGGCTGGATCCGGCCGTAGCGGCAGATATCTCTACCTCAGGCGGTCCTCTGCTTTAGAGCCTCACCCATCATGTACAACTGTTCCATCGCTGAAAGTACTCGAAGATCATGCGGGTGATCCTTCAGCCATCGATCGGCCGCCCGTTGCGCCTTCTCGATATCCTCCCTCGTCTGTGCACGCAAAACCTGCCGCAGCACCTCTTCCCGCGTCAT
Source organism: uncultured Anaerolineae bacterium (assembly GCA_964516345.1). Classification (GTDB taxonomy): domain Bacteria; phylum Chloroflexota; class Anaerolineae; order S016-19; family S016-19; genus S016-19. Next base: position 4,601 of record CAZEXY010000029.1, on the reverse strand, counting down.
CCCTTCCTCCGCATAACCCTCCAATCAATGTCTTTGATCAAAGTATGCCACCGCTTACCGTACATGTCAACACCCCATAGCAAATGCGCCAAGAGACAGTTATCGGGTATCACACTCGAATTTGCTTTGCGTGCCACAAAGCTCTGCCGTATAATACGAATGGATGTCACGTACCGATATGAAGGTCAGCTTCTTGCATTCCGTCGGAAGGGCGTTGGAAGGAATGCAGCGGGGCATGCGTAGAACGATTGTGGAGGGATGGAAGAATGATAAAAATTTCCCCCAGGTTCGATCCCACGGCAGATGTTGTGCTTTTCGAAGGGGATTGTCTTGACCTGCTTTCACGGATACCGGATGGTTTCGTGAAATTGGTCGTTACCTCTCCTCCGTATAACCTGGGAAAACCGTACGAAAGCAAACTCGATCTCAATACGTATCTGAAACAACAAAAGAGGGTTATTGAAGAGAGTGTAAGGGTCTTGGAAGAGAGCGGCAGTATATGCTGGCAGGTAGGGAATTATGTCGATAATGGAGAAATCATTCCCCTCGATATTCTGCTGTACCCGATCTTCCATTCCCTTGGTCTGCATTTGCGGAACAGGATAGTATGGCATTTCGGTCACGGGTTACATGCCTCGAAGCGCTTCTCTGGGCGGTATGAGGTCATTCTGTGGTTCACCAAGTCCGAAAGGTACACTTTCAACCTGGACGCCGTGCGCGTACCGCAAAAGTATCCTAACAAAAAGCATTTTAAAGGGCCAAAGAAGGGAGAACTTTCAGGCAACCCTCTGGGGAAAAACCCCAGCGATGTATGGGACATCCCGAATGTAAAAGCAAATCACGTAGAGAAAACCAGCCATCCATGTCAATTCCCCGTTGAACTAATCGAACGCTTGGTGCTCGCACTTACAGACGAAGGAGACTGGGTGTTGGATCCGTTCATGGGCGTAGGAACGACGGCCATAGCTGCTTTGATGCACGGAAGGAAGGCTATCGGAGCGGAGATCGTACACGAGTATATGGAAGTAGCCAGGAGGCGTATACGCTTGGGTGAGGAAGGCAAACTGCGTGTGCGCCCCATGGAAAGATCGATCTACGACCCCCATGCACCCGGAAAGAGTATCCCTCCCAAGTATGTACAATTCGGGTCGACTCAGGAGCAGCTTCGTCTGTTCGAGGGTCAGAGCGAGTACCGCTTGAAGGAGGAAAAAGGATGAAAGTCGTCTACGAGTACTCCCATTTGGGAGGATCGGAGATTCTAAAACTTCGCTATCCGGAGTACGATCGTGAGATATACGAAGTTATTGCGGGTGTGATGGCCAGGAAAACAAAAGTCAGTGCAGAAAAGACCATGCGGGGGAGAAAGCTCTATTCTCCCAGAGATATGAACCGACAGTTCAAAGAGGCTTTCGAGGCCAGGGGATATCGCGAGTTGCGGGACACCTACACGATAACCATACCGAGAAGCAACGTGTCGATCCCAGGAGCTTTTAAGCAGATCGACTTCGTGAAAGAGAAAGTGTTGATCGAAGTGCAGTTCGGCAAGTACGCTTTCATGTTCTACGATATGGCAAAGTTTCAGTACTTTTTCAACGAGAACAAAGCGGATGTTGGGGTAGAGATAGTCCCGTGTCACACCCTGAAGAAGCAAATGTCAAGCGGTGTTTCTTACGGAGAGCAACTCGTATATGACATCGAGAGGCTGAAGAGGCATTTCCCTGCTGTGCCCGTGAAGATCATCCTGATAGACGTAGAATGAGAGGAGTATCTCCCTATATCATGTCATTTCCAGACTTGGTGATCTACGTTGATTCGTCGTGTTCCTGTTGGTAGGTATCGCGGCTCGAGCCGAATGCTCGCTTTCTCAGCTCAGCACTTCGGCGTAATGCTAGATTTTGGTTCCCCTGAGGGCACTATACGCCTATTCTGATCATAAAATGACCGATACTCCACAATGCGGCACGTTGCGCCCGATTACACTTTTGCTTTGCCCATGGAAGTGGGCTATAATCTTTTGAGTAAGGAGAATCAATTTTGCGGGAGGTCGAGCATGTTCGGTTTGGGAGTCCCTGAGCTGATTATCATCCTCGTGATAATCCTCATAATATTCGGTGTAGGACGGCTGCCGGAGGTAGGAAGGGCTTTGGGGAAAGGCATCAGAGAGTTCAGGGAAGCATCTGGAGAAGGCACATCTTCTTCCGAAGAGAAACGCCCTGAGGAAGGTGAAGGGACGGAGAAGAAGTCCTGAATCTTTTCCGAATACAAGGACAAGAATGTGAACTTCCAGGCGATGGCTAAAGACCCGCTGATAAAGCGGGCTTTGCTGGTTACAGCCGATCTGCTAACAGGCTTCAGGGTTGCTGTGGCTGTAGCCATAATAGCTATGGGAGTAATAAAAGGCAGAGCCGCACTGCCGTGGGTGGTCATTCTTACCATGCTTGCCTGGATGGGGGATTTCTTCGATGGCAAAGCAGCGAGACTGGCTTCCGGTGGTTCTGCTCCAAAGACCATTTTCGGGAAATACGATTTCGTCGTCGATGTCTCTCTGACCGCCGCGACTTTGGTTTACCTCGGGCTGGCAGGGTTTATCCCTATTCTGGGGGTAGTGCTGTACATAACCGTCGCGACAGCTGCCGGGATCTCTTCCAGGGGAGCAAAGACCGTGGTCGTGGCTTTTATGCGTCCGATAGACCTGACGGCGGGATTCATAGCCTTTTATTATTACCCGAAACTATTTCTCGTCTTCCTGGTATGGCTGTTCCTGGCCCTCGTCTGGAACTGGAAGCGGGTAAAGGTGGGAGTGCCTTATTTCTTCAAAGACATGAAAGCCAGGATTTTTGGCAACAAAGTGCCAGACCTTCCTTCACGGGAGACGTGGGGGGAACTGCACGAGAAATGGCCGTGGGAGGATGAAGAAACCCGGCAGAAGTTGGACGAGTGGAAAGGCAGAATCAAATCGTCTGATCGGAAATAGCATCTGTAAAACTGGAGCAGCCTCGTGTTGGCCAAAATCCGGACATGCGCCGTCGTCGGTCTCGACGGGAAGGTGATAGATGTGGAGGTGGACCATAATCCACGCGGCATGCCAAGCATCGCCGTGGTTGGGCTTCCAGATGCAGCCGTCAGAGAAGCCATCCACAGGGTGCAATCCGCGGTAAAGAACTCCGGTTTCAAATTCCCCGGCGGCAGGCTCACTTTCAACCTGGCCCCCGCCGACCTGAGAAAAGAAGGGCCGGGGTACGACCTTCCCATGGCCATTGGGACTCTCGCTGCCACAGGACAGGTGGAGCAACCTCCGGAAGACGCTGTGTTCGTTGGAGAGCTCTCCCTTGATGGGCATGTCAGACATGTGAACGGCATCCTGCCGGTGGTGTATGGAGTGAAAGAATCCGGGCTTTATACCACCGTATTCGTGCCGGAAGAGGATGCGGCGGAGGCTGCATTGATTCCTGGACTGGAAGTGTTGCCTGTAAAAACCCTGCGGGAAGCTGCGGATCACCTGAACGGTATGAGACCAATACGTCCTTACTTGGGTAACCCTCTCGATTCCGTCAGGCTCAATACCAGCTACCCGGTGGATTTCTCCGATATCAAAGGACAGGAGAATGCGAAGCGGGCTTTGGAGATCGCCGCTGCAGGCGGACACAACGTGCTCATGGTGGGGTCGCCCGGGGTTGGAAAGACAATGCTCGCAAGGGCTTTGCCTTCCATCCTTCCCCCGCTGACGCTGGAAGAAGCTCTGGAAGTGACCAGAATATACAGTGTGCGCGGCTTGCTCCCTTCCGACATGCCACTGATTCGGGAGCGCCCTTTCAGGGCTCCGCATCATACCATCTCTTACGCAGGACTGATCGGTGGCGGAAGATGGCCAAAACCCGGCGAGGTATCGCTGGCGCATCAGGGTGTGTTGTTTTTAGACGAACTGCCGGAGTTCGGGAATCGTATGCTGGAGATGCTGCGCCAGCCACTGGAAGATAGGGTAGTGACGTTGAGTCGGGCGCAGGGGACCCTGACGTTTCCGGCCAACTTCATGCTGGTCGGAGCGATGAATCCCTGCCCCTGTGGATATTATGGAGACCCCACCCATCAATGTACTTGTTCCCTCTCTGCCATCAAGAGGTATCAGAGCAGGCTCAGCGGACCATTCCTTGACAGAATCGACATTTACCTTCATGTCCCCAGGGTGGATTACAAAAAACTGAGCTCTGGAGCTTCTCCGGAGCCGTCTTCTGAGGTGAGAGGCAGAGTCATCGAGGCTCGCGAGCGGCAGATTGCGAGGTTCGAAGGGATCCCGGGGGTCAATTCAAATTCCGACATGAAACCAAGGCACGTGCAGAAGTTCTGCAGGATAGATGGGGATTCTCAAAGGCTGCTCGAATCCGCCGTGAGGCAGCTCGGTTTCAGTGCGAGAGCTTATCATCGCATTCTGAAACTTGCCCGCACCATTGCAGACCTGGAAGGGTCGGGACAGATAGAAACGCAGCATCTGGCCGAAGCAATCCAGTACCGTCGCAAGCCTTTCATCATTTGATCTCGCGACCGGGAAGGGAATAGTGTGATCCTTGCAAAAGTGAGGGTGACGAGATGAAGGTTCGTATCAG
>CAZEXY010000028.1:13363-23537 GCA_964516345.1 uncultured Anaerolineae bacterium | reverse complement strand
CCTGCTCTTTGAAGTCAAATTTTTGGCGGCCGACTGAAGCAAGGAGTTTGCCGCAAACAAAAACCACAAGCGATCGCCTGTGGTTAATGGTGGCGACAGGATTCGAACCTGTGACTCAACGATTATGAGCCGTTTGCTCTACCACTGAGCTACGCCGCCCTGTAAAAACGGAGTAGCGGGGGCAGGATTCGAACCTGCGACCTTCGGATCATGGGTCCGACGAGCTAACGCTGCTCCACCCCGCATTGCAAAAAATCATTAAACCCATCCTGCTCTTGACAGTCAAATTTTTGGCGGCCGACTGAAGCAAGGAATTTGCCGCAGTATTCGCCCCCCTCGGCATTCTCTCAATCCAGGTCTGCATTCGTTTCCTGGATCAGGTGATCTACTACGGCCTTCAGGCTTCCTGTTTCCCTGTAGACCCTCAACTGCCGCTCTGCGCTGGTGCCTTCCTTCAATATCCTGCGGATCACGGGTTCGACGAACGCTCTGCTTTCGAGCCTGTCGAGATAAGGATCTACGAGTTCCAGGATCTCTTCCACGAGGTCAGGCACAGGGACTTCCTTCTCCTTGCCCCAATCTATCAGTTTTCCCTCTATGCCCGCGTGCATGGCGCGCCATTTGTTTTCCAGTATCTGTTCCCGGCGGTAAATCCTGAACGTCATGTTCTGCTTGCGGAGGTCCCACAACCAAGCAACCAGGGCCTGCACCAGCCCCGCGATGGCAACTGCTTCGTCTATTCGGGGACATATGTCGAAGACCCTGAATTCGATGGTGGGGAAAGTGTGGTGGGGGCGTAAGTCCCACCATATCTTCGAGCCGTCCGGGATGGCACCGATTTCCACGAGCGTTTCCTCGAATTCTTCGAAATCATCCCAGGAGCTGAAGTAGGTGGGTATGCCGGTTCTGGGAAAGTCCTGGAAGACCCTGCTCCTGTAGGATTTCATCCCGGTGTTCTCTCCGACCCAGAATGGGGAGCTCGTGGACAGAGTAAGCAGGTGTGGGAGGAAGTACCGAAGCACGTTCATGGCGTCTATTGCAAAGTCCCTGTTGTCTATTCCTATGTGTACGTGCATTCCGAAAATCAGGAGCTTGCGTGCAAGGTACTGCATGTCTTCGAGGATGGTGTAGTACCGCTCGAACGGGGTTACGTTTTGCTCCTCCCACGAGGAGAACGGGTGTGTGGCGGCGGCCACGATGGCGAGTCCCCTTTGGGCTGCAAGATCGCGGATGAACTTCCGCTGGCTCCGCAGTTCCTCGTAGGCTTCTGCCACCGAATGGCACACTTCGGTGCCGAGCTCTACTTGTGACTGATGAAGCTCCGGTTTGATCTCCCTGCTGGTTATTCTGGATTCGTTCATGTCCAGGAAGTGGGTTATGTACGATTTCAGTTCCCCGGTTTCCGGGTCCACGATCTGGTATTCTTCTTCGATTCCGATTGTCAATGGTAGCTCGGACATGTTCCCTCCTCTCAAAACACCCCTTGAGCGGTTTCGGCAATCAGCATGTCCACCACCGATTCCAGGCTGCCGCTCCTGTGATATTCCTTCAATTGCCTGTCCGCGCTGTTCCCGGATTCGAGCACGGTGTAGATGCGTTCCAGGTACCGTCGGCTGCCGAGTTCTTCCGAATATTCCATCACCAGATGCAACATCTCTCTTACGAGCGACCTGGCGGGAAGCCTTTCCCTTTTGCCGAAATCGACCAGCTTTGCGTCGATTCCATACCTGGCAGCCCACCATCTGTTCTCTTTGATCAGGTCTCCGTGATATATGCGGAATGTCAGGTTCTTCTTTCTGAGGTCCCAGAACCAAGCGGCTATTGCCTGCAGCAGCGCGGACAGCGCAAGCACGTCCTGAACCAGCGGGTTCGCATCGCACACCCTGAAGTCGAGCAACGGTAGCTGAGGATGCACCCGGACATCCCACCACACATCCGTTTCGCTTTCGATGCTGTTGGTGCGCAGCAGGCTGTCCAGCAGCCGGCGGTAAGAGCTCCAGGTCGGGAATTGATCGGGCATTCCTGCTCGGGGCAGGTTTTCGAGCAGAATGGCTCTGAAAGACCTCAATCCGGTGTTTTCACCGTTCCAGAACGGAGAGCTGGCGGAAACTGCCAGAACATGGGGCATCATGTATCTGGAGACGTTCATCATGTCTATGGCGAGATTTCTGTCCTCCACGCCTACCTGCACGTGCAGCCCGAAGAAGAGCTCCTCGTACACTTTCCCCATCAGAGTCCTTGGAACGTTGGGGGATGGGGAATGAGTTGCGTGCCACCTGGACTTGGGATGTGTTCCGGCAACCAGTACATGCATCCCTTTTCGTGAAGCTGAGTCGAAGATTTTCTTTCGTTGTTCGAGGAGTCTTTCTTCGAGCTCGGAGATGGAATTGGACATTGGAGGTAAGGGTTGAACTTCTCTCGAAACTACGCCTTTCCCTTTTTCGAAAGTTAGCCAGATGATACCTTCTTTGGTGTGTGATTGGGTTACGAACGCCTTGAGTTCCTTGCTTTCTGGATCTACGAGTTGATAGTGCTCTTCCACGGAAACGGAAAGAGAAGGCGGAGTCAGCATGTCGATGAACCTCCTTTCGGGCACAAAAGGAAAATCTACCGGGATTCGATTCTCGCCGTTGAGCTGTTCCTGGCTGCATTGTCGCAAAGATCGCAAACTTTGTCAAGGCAGCATAGCATGGGCGGCCGGTGTACTGTGCGTCGTTCGACCCTTTGGAAGCACCATCAATTGACAATTGCTCGTGCCATAGGTAGAATGCCCGTGTAGCTGTAAATGCGGAGGAGCATGGGACCGATGAACCCTGCGATAGCGATGAGGGCGTGGGAGGAGATTCTCACGGAATCCCTTGGGAAGTTCGAAATGGAAAAGGACGCAAGACCTGAATGGATGGTCAACCCCGCCACAGGGCGCAGGTTGAAGCTGGACAGGTACTATCCATCCCTGGGGCTTGCGATCAGGTTCGTTGGGTTGACGGCTAAAGGGCACAGGATCGGGGTATGGGAGGAGAAGGAGATAGAGGAACGGGAGAGCATCCGGAAGGAGCTGTGCAACCGGAACGGAGTTCGTCTGGTCCTGATCGCTCCAACGGGGGAGCACCAGGACAGAGAGGTTTCGAAACTCTGCCAGGCGCTGAACCAGATCACAAGGAAACTGTCGACGAGAAAGAATCCTCCCAGGAAGATCCTCTCGGCTCTTGCCGAATCCAAGTCCATCTGCCGGTCCATTGCGACGAAGGCAAAGAAAGAAGAGTTCATCTTCGCCCTTGCAGAGAGACATCGTGATAGGGAAATCAACAAAGTTGCGGCGCTATCACGTAAGGATGCGGGCAAGAAAGCGTCGAGAACAGGGAAAATTCGCCTTCGCCCCGGCACCAGGGTGAGGCACGAGACGTTCGGTAGAGGGATCGTGGATTCGTTGGAGCCGGACGGGGAGGACACGAAGATAACCATCAGGTTTGGAGAAAACTCCAGGACATTTCTTCTTTCCCTGGTATCACCCAAGCTATCCATCGTGAGGAAATAGTCGATGAAAAACAGACTCGAGAGTATGATTTTGGCGGTCATATTGGCGATATTGCTGGCGCCAGCGGTGCCTGTCCCGATATATGCACAGCAATCCGGGATCACGGAGCCCCAGAACGGAGCTGTGGTGGCTGGCGTCGTGCAGATCAAGGGCACGGCGGTGCATCCGCAATTCCAGCGGTATGAGCTGTATTTCAGCCCGGAGCCGCCCACGAACAATAGCTGGCATTTCATCGGGCAGGCGCATACTCAGCAGGTGGTGAACGGCCTCCTCGGCACGTGGGATACGAGGAGCGTACCGGATGGCCGGTACGCTCTGCGGTTGCGCGTCGTCAGAATAGATGGGAACTACGATGAGTTTTTCGTCAGGAACCTTCAGGTTTCCAACACCAAACCGACGGCGACCCCTACCCCTGCCGTCACGCCGACGCCCACGGTGACGCCTACGCCGCTTCCGCCTACGCCGACCATTATCATCTCCGTCCCGGGTGAGGGGGAAAGTTCCACCCCGGCTCCATCGCCGACGCCGAAAGCGTCGGTGGCCACCCCTACGCCTACGCCGAGAAGGCTCATCGGAGGCGGGGAAAAGGGGCCGAAGAACCTGACTCCTGAAATAGGACTCAAGAAATCTTTCATGAAAGGCGTGAAGTTCACGCTGAAAGTAGCAGCGGTAGTTCTGGCTCTGTACATAGTGAAATGGGTGATATCGTTTGCGATTGGAACACTCTACCGACAATGACCGCTATCGGCGCCCCTGCCGCAACGACGCGGCTCCTACACCGATCGGACGAAACGACATTCGCCACTGCCTTTATCATTCCATAGAACACAAACGGAGGTCGCCTTGCAGCCAAAACCGTTGATCCCCCACGGGGTGGGGGACCTGTTTTTCGGGTTTGCAGACAAGAAAAGACAACTCCAGCGGAAGTTCATGAATCTGTTCCGAAGCTGGGGCTATGCCGACGTCATACCACCTGAGTTCGAATACGCCGAATTTCTGGAGCGGGCAGGGGGGCGCATCCCCGCGGAAATGTACCGGTTCTTCGATCCGGAGGGACAGCTCCTTGCCCTTCGCCCGGATATCACCACCCAGATAGCTCGAATCGTGGGCACGAGGTTGTACGATCAGCCGATGCCGCTGAGGTTCTGCTACGTGGGGGAGGTCTTCAGATACTCGAAGCATGGCAGCGGCAGGCAAAGGGAGTTCACTCAAACTGGTGTTGAATTGATAGGCTCGAGCACCCCGGAGGCCGACGCCGAAATACTCGCCCTCACCGTCTCTGCTCTGAAAGAAGCCAACCTTCAGGATTTTCGCATAACGCTGGGACAGATGTCGTTCTTCAAAGGACTGCTTGCATCTCTTTCCCTTTCATCGGAGCAGGAGATGGAGATTAGGTCGGCCGTAGATCGTAAGAATTTCTCCGATCTGGAATCCATCGCTGCGAAACTCGACATATCCCCGGAGCAGCGGAAAGCGATTCTGGCGGTTCCGGAACTTCACGGTAACGATGGCGTGCTCGACCGGGCGGACGAAATCGCGTTGAACGAACCGATGAAAGAAGCCGTGAAGAATCTCAGGGACATCGAGAGAATCCTCGATGCTTACGGCCTCAAGGAGCAGATAAATCTCGATCTGGGGGAGATCCGGGGGATGGAGTATTACACCGGGATCACCTTCGAGGCGTTCACGCGTGGGATCGGAGAACCGATAGCCAGCGGAGGGAGATACGATGGACTCATCGGGAGGTTCGGGGAGGACTTCCCGGCGGTCGGCGTTGCTTTGGACATGGATGCCATCCTACTGGCGCAGGAAAGGCAGGGCAAAGTGCCCGACGTCAGGCTCCCGCAAGTTCTCGTGGCTTTGCCTCCTGAACCGGTTCCTTTTCGGTTGATACAGGAAGCGAGGAATATCGGAGCTCAGGTGGAGGTGGACGTCATGGGCAGAGCAGGGGAAGATCTGCTGGATTACGCCCGAAAGAGGGGTATCCGAAGGGTCGCCGCGTGGCGATCCGGAGCGTTCGATATCACGGAGGACTCTGGGAAAAAGCGGCGCGTTCCACCCGAAAAGTGGCTCGAGGAGGTGCGAACGTGGCTTCGATGACCGTTGCGCTTCCGAAAGGCAGGCTTGCGGAGGAAGCCATCCGCTTTCTCGCCGAAGCAGGGCTCTCCGTACCGCCTGAAATGGAGAATTCGAGACAGCTCATACTTTCGACCGAAGAAGGGTTTCGGTACCTTCTGGCAAAGCCGGGTGACGTGCCGACGTACGTGGCCCACGGTGCTGCGGACATGGGGATTGCCGGACTCGACGTGCTGAGGGAGAGCCGGGAAGATCTTTACGAACCGCTGATGCTGCCTTTTGGGTATTGCAGGCTCTCCGTTGCAGCGCCGAAGGATCGCCCCAAGCGCCCGCTCAGGCTCGAGACGAGGCCAAGAGTTGCTACTAAATTTCCGCATCTCACGGAGTCATTTTTCAGGTCGAGGGGGATTTCGTCGGATATAATCGTGCTGAAAGGTTCCGTGGAGCTTGCTCCTCTCGTGGGGCTTTCGGACATGATCGTGGACCTGGTTCAGACCGGGAGCACGCTCAAGGCCAACAACCTTGAGGAAATCGAGGTGATAATGCAGAGTCAGGCGGTTCTCGTGGTCAATCGCGCCAGCTACAGGCTGAACGAAGAATTCATGGACGATCTCATCGCCCGGCTGCGTGAAGTCGCCGAACGGTGGAAAGGAGGGCAGGGATGATCGGGATTTTCGAACTGGAAGAAGCCCGGAAGACGATCCTCAGGAGGAAAGCCTGGGACGAATGGGATATCCCGGAACGCTTGCGGAAGGGGATAGAGCAAGTGTTCGGGGAGAGGCTTTCCCCGGAACAGGCAGTCGACAGGATACTGGAGGACGTTCGGCGGCGGGGCGACGAAGCGTTGAAGGAGTGGACTTCCAGGATCGACGGAATTGACCTCGAGAGCGTGGAAATCCCATGGGAAGCCGTTTCGCAGGCATACGATCAGGTGTCGGAAGAACTGGTGGAGGCCCTGGAGATAGCGGCGGAAAGGATCGAGGAGTTCCACAGGAAGCAGCCGAAAGGCGGATGGATGGATTTCGACGAGGAGGGTGCTCTGGGGCAGCTGGTTCGTCCTATTTCCAGCGTTGGGATTTACGTCCCGGGAGGTACTGCGCCGCTTCCTTCCACCGTGTTGATGACTGCCATACCCGCCAGGGTTGCCGGAGTGGAATTCGTCTCCATTGCCACCCCGCCCGGTCGTCCAGACGGGAAAATCGATCCGGCAATCCTGGTGGCCGCGGACATAGCCGACGTGGATACGGTGTACAGGATGGGTGGTGCTCAGGCAATTGCGGCTATGGCGTTTGGCACCGAGTCCGTGAGGAAGGTGGACAAGATCGTGGGGCCGGGGAACATCTTCGTGACCCTCGCGAAGAAGCGGGTCTACGGCGTCGTTGGCATAGACGGCCTCCCGGGGCCTACGGAAACGGTGGTGATAGCCGACGAGTATGCCGATCCTTCCACGGTGGCCGCGGATTTGCTGGCTCAGGCGGAGCATGATGTCCTGGCTACTGCCATTCTCCTGACTCCGAGCAGAAAGCTTGCCCTCGACGTTCAAGGGGAAGTGGAAATGCAAATGGCGGAGCTTTCGAGAAAAGAGATCATAGAGGCTTCCCTTTCGGGGCAAAGCGGAATCGTCATCGTGTCGGATGTGAGAGAGGCGATCGACGTGGCCAACGAATTTGCCCCGGAGCATCTTTGTCTGCTGGTGCAGGAGCCCTGGAAATGGCTTGGGGAGATCAGGAACGCCGGAGGGGTCTTCCTTGGCGAAAGCAGCTTCGAGGTCCTGGGGGATTACGTGGCTGGGCCGAGCCATACGATGCCCACTGGAGGCACGGCCAGGTTCGCGTCTCCGCTCAACGTGCTGGATTTCGTGAAAATAATCAGCGTCGTGGGTTTGAACGAACGCTCTCTCGATGAAGTCGTGCCGGCGGCCGTGACCATAGCGGAGGCGGAAGGCCTCACGGCCCACGCTAACGCGGCCAGAAAACGGGCTCCGATGGCGAAATCGGAACTTTTCTGAAAAGAGCAGCGTCTTATCACGGAGAACAGACCTGAAGGCGAATCGGACGTCGGCAAGGTGTAAGGTTACGGGAGGAGAGGAAGTCTTGAACGATCCGTTGCAGGGTGGAAGAAGCGGACACGAATGGCTCACGTCTCCGTATTCCATGAGCTCACCCCCAGAACGCCCACGCAGAAGGTGGGGGCGATGGATCGCCATAGCTGCTGCAGCGACTGCTGCCATGATCCTGATCATCGTCGTAGCTGCTGTTGGTGTATACGCTTGGGTGGCGTCCGATCTCCCGGACCCGGGCACGCTCCAGCAAAGGGTTACCGCTTTCTCGAGCACGAGGATCTACGATCGTAACGGCACTCTGCTGAACGAAGTGTTCGATCCCTCCGCCGGGAGGCGTACGATCATACCCCTCAACGAGATATCTCCCTGGCTCGTGAAAGCAACCGTAGCGGTGGAGGACAAGGATTTCTACAAACACCACGGAATCGACGTGAAAGCGATCGTTCGGGCTCTCTGGATAGACCTGAGAGCGGGCGGAAAGCCGGTGGTCGGGGGAAGCACCATACCTCAGCAGCTGGTCAAGCTGGCTTTCCTTTCCTCGGACCGGACCATCCGGCGAAAGGTTAAGGAAGCCATACTTGCTCAGGAAATCAGCAGAAGGTACAGCAAGAACCAGATACTCGAGCTGTATCTCAACGAGATTTACTACGGGAATCTCGCTTACGGTGCTGAAGCAGCAGCACAGACTTATTTCGGGAAACATGCCAAAGATCTGACGCTGGGAGAAGCTTCTTTCCTTGCCGGCCTTCCTCAGGCTCCTGCATATTACGATCCTTACACCAACTGGAAAGCCGCCAGAGAGCGGCAGAAAATCGTGCTCCGGGAGATGGTTTACAGCGGGTACATAACCTGGGATCAGGCGGTAGCCGCATGGCAGGAGCTCAGCGGTGGGCCTTCCAGTAAGCTAAAGCCGAGAACCATAACGTTCCTGGCACCTCACTTCGTCCTGTACGTCAGGCACGTCCTGGAGGAGGCTTATGGTCCGGAGATCGTTTCGAGAGGCGGTCTCAGGGTTTACACTACACTGGACCTGAACATGCAGCGAGAAGCGGAGTCGGTGGTAAAGAGGCACATCCATCAGCTTCAGCCTTATCACGCTACGAACGGGGCTCTCGTGGCCATCAGGCCCGGCACGGGAGAAATCCTCGCCATGGTCGGCAGTGCAGATTACAACGACAAATCCATCGACGGTCAGGTGAACGTTGCCTTGAGGCCCAGACAGCCCGGATCGGCGCTGAAGCCTTTGGTTTACCTGACCGATTTCATGCTCCCAAAGGAATGGTGGACTCCGGCCACGACCATCATGGACGTGAAAACCGAATTTCCGGACGGTCCCGGCAGGGTGTACATACCGACGAACTACGACAAAAGGGAGCACGGAATGGTGACGGTGCGCTACGCGCTGGCCAATTCCTACAACATACCTGCGGTGAAAGCTTTGCAGCACGCAGGGATAAAGAAATTCCTGCAAATGACCGATAGATTTGGGCTCAAGACCCTCACTCGTCAGGGACATCCCCCTTACGGACTTGCTTTGGCGTTGGGCGGCGGCGAGGTGACCCTGCTGGAACTCACCAACGCTTATGCCACACTGGCGGCTGGAGGCGTTTACGTGCCGCCGCAGCCGGTACAGTGTATAACCGATTCCTTCGGCCACGTGGTCGGGGTGTTCGTGGACGACCCCACCATACCTGTGTGTAAACACCAGAAGAAGAAATCCAACACCTTCCTTCCTCAGAAAAAACAGGTTGTTCCGCCTCAGTTCGCGTACCTGATCACCAGCATTCTCAGCGACACGAAAGCCAGGAAACCTGCGTTCGGAAGGACCAGCAGATACCTGGAACTCCCGGATAGACCTGTGGCTGCAAAAACCGGCACCACGAACGACTACAGAGACGGCTGGACGGTGGGGTACACGCCGGACATAGCTGCCGGAGTGTGGGTCGGTAACAGCGATGACACTCCAATGAAAGAGGGTTTCTCCGGTGTGGTTACGGCAGGCCCGATCTGGCACGATTTCATGCGCGCCGTCACCAGAAACACTCCTCCCAAGTCTTTCGTCGAGCCCAAGGGCATAGAGCACATAACCATCTGTTCCGATTGTGGCACGCGTCCCGGAAAATACTGCCCGAAGTCACTTCGAAGAGACGAGGTGTTCGTTAAAGGGCGGGGACCGCTGGGGCCGGAGCACGACATCCACAAGGAGATTTCGATTTCCATCCTGGATGGAAAACTTGCTGGTCCGGACTGCCCGGAGCACCTCGTGGAGAAGAAAATCTTTGCGGTATACCCGGACGAATATCGGGATTGGGCGGAAAAACACGGCATTCCTCAACCTCCCAGGGAACAATCCAAAGAGTGCTTCAAGCCGGTGTTCTCCATAGATGGTCCGAAGGATGGCGACCACCTCAGGGGAGATTGCGTGATACCGATCCTCGGCAAGGTTCACATTCCGGATTTGGACCATTTCCAGGTCGAGTATGGGGTAGGACCAAACCCGA
>CAZEXY010000028.1:2045-13263 GCA_964516345.1 uncultured Anaerolineae bacterium | reverse complement strand
CACATTCCGGATTTGGACCATTTCCAGGTCGAGTATGGGGTAGGACCAAACCCGATAGGCTGGGGCATGATCCGGGGGAACATCACGACCAACGATCTCAACGGGACGTTGGCGGAATGGGATACGAGATCTCTTCCAACTGGCGACTATTCGCTGCGGATACTCGCATTCGACCACCACGGATTCACTTACGAAGCCCGGATTCACGTCTGGGTGATACAGCCTACGCCCACTCCAACTCCTACTTTCACGCCTACACCGACCCCGACAGCGACTCCTTCGCCTACTCCGACTCCAACGCCCACCTTGACGCCGGTGCCGACCTTCACGCCTATTCCAACGCCATCTTCCACCCCGATTCCATCTCCTACGCCGACCCCTTCGGTTGGACTGCAGGCGCGCATTTCCTATCCGCTACAGGACAGTTACATAAAAGGCACCAAAGTGACGGTGAAAGGGAGTGCATGGGGCAGGGATTTCGATCACTACGCTTTGAGTTACTCCGCCACCGGTACAGGGGAGTGGAAAGTGATCGCCATCGGAAGATCGCCAGTGATCGGCGGAGTGCTCGGTTACTGGGATGCCAGCAAAGTGCCGGATGGAGACTATACGCTCAGGCTTGTGGTCTTCGCAGAGGACTACGCCGTGCGTAGCGATGTTTCGTTGGTCGTCGATACTACTGCTCCCGAGGCCGAGTGGATGGCTCCAACCGACGGGGCGACGCTACAAGCGGGAGACGTGACTCTGAAAGTAACCGCCAGCGATGACTCTCCCATCAGTCGGGTTGTATTCTTCGTGGATGGACATGCGATCGGAAGTTCTATATCAGGTCCACCTTATACCCTGACATGGTCCGCAACTGCTGGAGATCACCATCTCAATGCGTTGGCCTACGATGCCGCCGGAAACTCCGGTTCCACCGGGAGCATTACGGTGCATGTAGAGGGGACGAGCACAGGAGGGACTCAGTGAGGTACAGCCGCATATTCGGGACGACGAAAAGGGAAGCCAACTCCGCTCTCGCATCGTATCAGCAGCTTCTTTCCAGAGCCGGGTTCGTGCGGTATGCACAGGATTCGGTGTTTTTGCTACACCTCGGTCGCATTACGATCGATAAGATGATCTCGGCGGTGGTGGAGATTTTTTCTTCCGATTCACAGGGGATTGGAAGGATCAGGGATTGGCCCGAAGGGGTGTGGAAGCTCGTTGCCTCGGAGGTGAATTCCCACAGGCAACTGCCGATCTCCGTACATTCGGAGTCGATTCCTTCTATCCGATTGCTGGATATCCTGCCGGACGAAGAGTCTTCCGGCGCGAGAGTGGCCGATTTTCAGTCCGGCGTGAAGGAATTGGCGGAGGCGCTCGGGGTTCCGGCGAAGATGATCGAAGCCCCGTATCTCTACCCGGACGATGCGGTTTCCTCTTCGATAGCGGTGGACCTGGAAGAAAGTTCCACCACATGGCTGCGGTGCTCCCACTGCGGTTACGAAGCGGAACTGCACGCGGCAAGGCCCAGGGTCGAAGCTTTGGCCCCCGAGCCGATCCAGGAGGTGCGGGAAGTGGCTACCCCTGGCTGCACCACGATTGCAGCGGTGGCGGAGTACCTCGGGGTTCCGGAAAGCCGCACTTTGAAGGCTGTCTTCTATGCCGACCGGGAAAGCCGAATCGTCTTTGCCGTGATCAGGGGAGACCTGGAAGTGGACCCGGTCAAGCTGGAGAGGGCAGCCGGTAGAGGGAAGCTTCATGTGGCTACCGGCGAGGAGCTGAGCGCCGCGGGGATGGTGCCCGGGTACGCGTCTCCGGTTGGCATTCCCGAGGATGTTCTGGTTATTGCGGACGAAAGCGTGCTCAGCGGACAGAATTTCGTGGCAGGAGCCAACAAGCCTGGCTTTCATCTCACCGGCGTGAACGCCGGCAGGGATTTCACACCTCATATCTGGGCCGACATAGCAGCTGCGTCAGCCGGGGATCCATGCCCGAAATGCGGGGCTCCGCTGGAAACTGCGCACGGCCTCGTTGTCGGGAGGTTCTGGCAGCATGCTTCGGAGCTTGCCGGGAGGAAAGGGTTGTTGTATCTCGACGACCGTGGCAGGCAGGCTCCACTCCGGTTCGTTTCAGCCGAGTTCGATGTGATGAAACTCATGGAAGCGGTCGCAGCGTTCAATCACGACGAACGCGGTCTCGTGTGGCCTGAACGAGCGGCGCCCTACAGGTTCCATCTCCTGACGATCAAACCGAAGAAGGAAGAAGTCCTTTCCTCGGCCGAGGAACTTTACGAATCGATTTCGAAAATGACTCTTTACGATGACAGGAACGCGAGCCCAGGGGTAAAATTCTCGGACGCCGACCTGATAGGACTTCCCGTGAGGGTGACGATAAGCCCGAAAAGCCTCGAAAAGGGCGGTGCGGAGGTCAAATCCAGAAGTGAGTCCGGCTACGGGAAGGTGGTTCCCATCGAGAGTTTGAAAGGGGATTCATTTGACCTATAAACACCTCCGTGATATCCTTTTGCGGCGGATGAAGTTCGTCCTTGAAACCGCTGGGGAGGTTCGAGACAGTGCATTTTGATGTGATAGTGGTGGGGGCGTCCACTGCCGGCCTTCACGCCGCTGAGTTGCTGGCGAAGGCGGGCAAGAGAGTAGGGCTGTTCGAGCAGCAAGACCCACTGAATCCATCCAGGCGGACGATGATCGTAACCCCGAAATGGAAGGAAATCTTAGGAATTGCTCCGGATGGGGTCGTCTTGCATTCGATAAGCGTCATGGCGGTGGAAACGCCTTCTTCCTCGGTGGATGTAACGCTGGATCCCCCGGACTTGATCATCGAACGGGCTGCTTTTACCCTGTATTTGCTGGATAAAGCCGTGAGCGCCGGAGTGGAGTTATTCCTCGGGCACAAGTTCGTTTCGGCGGATGGTGGCACTCTGAAGTTCTCCACAGGAGGAGAAATCGTCGAAGCGCAGGCGCCGGTGGTCATAGGCGCCGATGGAGTCGGGAGCAGCGTGGCCAGGGCCTTCGGCATTCCTCGTCCGCCGTTCGTGCCCATATTGCAGGCGGAAATCGAACTTCCGGAAAGCTGGGATCCGTCCGTCACGAAAGTGTGGTTCGATGTCGAGGATACGAGATATTTCTACTGGCTGATTCCGGAATCCGGTGATAGGGCTGTGGTTGGGCTTGTGGGGGACGAACGGGGCCATCTGAGGGATCTGCTGGAAAGCTTTCTCGATCGGCGCGGGTGGAAAGCTTTGCGTCTGCAAGGCGCTAAAGTGGCAATGCACCACCCGAGGCTACGCCCCTGGAGGAATCTGGAGGGGCTCTCGGTGATGCTGGTTGGGGATGCCGCAGGTCAGGTCAAGGTCACGACGGTGGGCGGGAGCGTCACTGGACTGGCAGGCGCTCAGGCAGCAGCGAGGGCGGTGTTGAACGGTACGAGCTACAGCAAGGAACTATCCGCTCTGAAGAGAGAGCTCGACGTCCACTGGTGGATAAGGGAGTTCCTGGAGAGGCTCGACAACAGAGGATACGACGACCTGGTCAGGTACATGAACCCCCGGGTGCTTGGGCTGCTGGAGAAGAGAAACCGGGACGAGGCGGCGGGGCTTGCCTGGAGGTTGTTGCTTGCCCAACCGAAGTTCGCATGGCTCGGAGTGAGGGCTTTCACGAAGCGCAGGCAGTTTCAGCGGTTGATCCCCATCGGCAGCGGAACGGCAGGTTGATCTGATACGCCTGGGGCGTTCTCTCCCATTTCTTCTTCCGCCGGAGGCCAGACCTCACGGCAGGATCAGCAGTCTGCCGCACCCTCCACAATGCACCAATTCCCCTCTCCTGAGCCTTGAAAGGAGCGCCGGGGGAAGCACCGTGCCGCAGACGCCGCATGTTCCATTCACCACCTTGGCGATGGCCATGCCGCCTTTTCTGCGTGCGAGATAATCGTATTCTTCCAGGAGACTCGCTGATATCGAGCTCCTGAGCCTGATCCTCCGTTGCTCCAGGTCGGACAACTCGGTTTTCGCTTCTTCGATGGCTTCATTGAGGCTTCCCTGAGATTCTTCCCAGGCGGAACGAAGTACGTCCCACCTCTCTTTCCTCTCCTTCAATCTTGCTTCCCATTCCTCCATCGACATCATCAGTTCCAGAAGCGAATCTTCGAGCTCGGAGCGGTGTTTCTTGAGCGAGGAGAGGAGCTCCTGTAACGATTCCACTTCCCTTGGATTCTTCACCTTTCCGCTGTACAGCTTCTCCTCGGTGGTCTTTGCTTTGGCTCGAATGGAAGCGATTTTGTCTTCGATCTCCTTCGAGCGCTTTCTGGCGTCTCCCAGGATTTGCTCTGCTTCCTCCACCTCGGATCTGGCGGAAATCATTTCCTCTGTTTCTCCGATCTTTCCTTCCAGCTCTTGCAATTTCGATTTCCGCCGGGCGATGTCCAGGTCTATTTCCTGCAGACGGTACAGCATCAGCAAATCGTTCATATTTCCACCTCCGTGGATCGGGGAAGCGTCCCTGAGCTTTATCAGTGCAGAAAATGGCGCACGCCGGTAAACAGCATCGCAATGCCGAGCTTGTTTGCGGCTTCGATCACCTCTGTATCCCTCTTGGAGCCGCCGGGTTGCACCACAGCCGTGACCCCTGCCCTGGCCGCTTCTTCCACTCCGTCGGGGAACGGGAAGAACGCGTCGGAAGCGAGGATGGCCCCTGCGGATCGTTCTCCCGCTTTCGATACGGCAAGCTTCACGGCATCGACACGGGACATCTGCCCGGCTCCGATGCCGACCGTGGCCATGCCTTTCGCCAGCACTATGGCATTGGATTTCACGTGTTTCACCACCCTCCAGGCGAACGAAAGGGATTGGAGCTCTTCTTCGGTGGGTTTCCTGTCTGTCACGACTTTCCAGCTTTCCGGGGTCTCCATACTCCGGTCCGGTGTGTTGATGAGCACTCCTGCCGCTGTAGTCCTCCAGAGGAGATCGGGCAGCGGGGCTCCGGTGTGCTTCAGGATGCGCAGGTTCTTGGATTTCCTCTCGAGCCTTGCCAGCGCATCCGGTTCGTAATCCGGAGCCACTATCACCTCGATGAAAAGCCCTTTCATCGCCTCGGCGGTTTCCAGGTCCAACACCCTGTTGACGGCAATCACGGAACCGAAAGCGGATACGGGATCCGATGCCAGTGCGTCCCTGTATGCTTCCACCAGCGAACCGGCGGAGGCCACGCCGCACGGGTTGGCGTGCTTCGTTATCACGACCGTGGGGTCGGAGAAATCCTGGATCGCATTCCATGCCCCATCCATATCCCGCCAGTTGTTGTAGCTCATCTCCTTTCCGTGGAGCTGGACGAAAGCCTGCCGGGCGCCTTCGGGCAGATACAAAGCGGCGGATTGGTGTGGATTCTCGCCGTATCGGAGGGTTTGCACTTTCCTGAGGGACGCCAGGGCAACCTCGGGTAGGGGATCGTCTTCGACCGATCCTGCCAGATAGCCGGCGATGGCTATGTCGTAGGATGCGGTGTGCCGGAATGCTTTCAACGCAAGTCTGCGGCGTTCCTCTATGGTCTGTCCCTCTTTCAGTTGGGAGAGAACTGCCTTGTAATCGTCGGGATCGCACACCACGGTCACCCGTTCGAAATTCTTTGCTGCTGCACGGAGCAAGGCTACCCCGCCTATGTCTATTTGCTCGATGGCCTCCCCTTCGGATATCCCCGGAGATGTTATCGTTTCTCGAAACGGGTACAGGTTCACCACGACGACGTCTATCGGTTTTATCCCATGAGCTTCGAGCTCCGACAGGTGCTCCCGCGTTCCCCTTGCAAGGATTCCTCCGTGGACGACCGGGTGCAGTGTCTTCACTCTGCCGCCGAGGATCTCGGGAAATCCGGTAACATCGCCGACTTCCGTGACTTCCAGCCCCGCGTCGCGGATTGCCCTGGCAGTTCCTCCGCTGGCGAGCAGGGGGTAGCCAAGCTCCAGGAGCCCCCTGGCGAAATCGGTGATCCCCCTCTTGTCCGAGACGGATATCAGCGCCCATCCTTTTCCTTCCACGATTTCCTCCTTGTCTATCTGTTTTTCGTCCTCAGATATAGAGTCAACGATTTCTCGTCGCTTTCCACGGCGAAGGGTTCCAGCCCTGCCTGGCCTATCTGCTCGTTGATCCGGGCGTCGATCTCTCTTTCGGCAGATTCTATCATCTGCCCGAACGCCCCGGGGAGCATCCCACGCTGCACCGGCAGCCGTCCGAGCCTGATGCTTTTTACTTTCACCAGCAGCTTTCCGCCTGAAACCGACACCACCGAATCCACCTGCAGGTTCACGTTCCCTCCCTGCACCTGGGAAAGTATCCCCGCAATGCTCCCTATCAGCCCCTGGCCGAGTTCCTTAGGGACTTTGGCCTTGATGGTGAGCACGAGCAATCGGTTCGGCTTTACGTCCAGGGAGCTCGATTCGACGTAATTCGAGAATTTCGAGGAGAGCACGTTCGATAACTGGGCGTTTAGGAAAGGTTCGTAGACCTGAATTTTCACGTCGGCGGAACCTGCGGAAACTTTCTGCAAATGGGGCGATTTTGGCTTCAGTGCCAGGAGCAAGATGACCACCAGCAATATTCCAGCGATGACCCCAACGGTCAAGAACAGACATCCTTTCATCGAGCACCTCCAAAGTTACCAGTGATTGTGATTCCTGCTGCAAGCGCCCAGGGAGAAAAGCCGTATCCTGGCCTGGCTCAGGTTCGGCTGATACTTGAGCGCCAGCCTGTATTCTTCCACAGCTTCTTCTTTCCTGCCCAGACCGATCAACGCGTCTCCCCTTGCAAGATGGATTTCCGCTATCGAAGGGGCTCGTTCTATGACTCTGGAGGAAATCTCGAGTACTTCTTGATACCGTCCGATGCGATTGAACGCCCATAGTGCTTCGTATTGATACCAGAAGAACCTCGGTGGCAGGCCGATTTCTATCGCTTTTTCGAAAGCCTCGGCGGCTTTCGCCATGTTCCCTTCCATGAAATATGCACGTCCGAGGTCGTACCAGGCGTAAGGGTCCCTCGGTAGTTCTCTGCATCTCTTCGATGCATGTTGGAGGGCAAGCTTCTTCATTCGATCCTCGTTCCAGTGCTCTCCAACGATCGAAGCTACGAGACTTTCCTTCTCGCGTGGGTAGATTAGGATGTATTCGAACAGGAAGGGCTCCCACAACCGGAGGAA
Source organism: uncultured Anaerolineae bacterium (assembly GCA_964516345.1). Classification (GTDB taxonomy): domain Bacteria; phylum Chloroflexota; class Anaerolineae; order S016-19; family S016-19; genus S016-19. The sequence goes on along the minus strand of CAZEXY010000028.1, from coordinate 6,076 downwards.
CCTTTTGTCGGAAAGGGTGATCCATTGCCCGCGGTACGAATCGTTGCACACCAAGACCCTTCCCCTGTTCCTGTATCCAATGACTACCCTGAAGTGTGCTACGTCGGACCCCTCCTCGAGCCACTGTCGCACGATGACAGGGATTCCGGCGCTTACGAGCCTCACAACGGTGCCGATATCGCCATCGACCAGATATTTTGCCCCGAACCCCATTTCCTTCGCATACTGGACGATTTCGTCCGGCCGGACGGACTTGTCCTCCGGATTCGGCCTCAGGACTTTTGCAATTTCCTCCTGAGAAACCCGCCTGCCGAAATATCCGAGTACCATGGCTACAGTCTCCGGCCCGCAGTTGTTCTTCGTCTGGAAGGCAAACGGAAATTTCCACATCAAGCTCTGTGGCGCAGGCGTCGGAGGAACTATGGCCGGGGTAGGGGGCGGTGTGAAAGTCGGCACGGAAGCTGGTGCTGCCGTAGGGACAGGCGTGGGTGGCTGGGCTGAGTCTGTTGCTGTGGGTACACTCGTCGGGGGTTGTGAAACTTCCGGAACGACGCTGGATTGTTCGTTTGCCGAACCAGGGCCGGGCGTTCTATCCGGCGGTGTGCCACATGCAGAAAGAAACAGCAGAATTGTTCCCAGCGAGAGCATTACGGCGAGTCTACGCACCGGCGCCTCCGCGCTTGATTTTCTCGATTTCTTCGTCCACACGCACTCGTAACCTCTGGAAATGCACCGAAGGCACCTTGAGGTTCAACACGTCTATCCGTTTGTTCAGGGATTCCACCGTGGCCCGGAACGATTTCACGGCTTCCTCCCAGAACAAATCTGCTCCGCCGGCGTTCTCCGGTTCTTCTCGAACCCATTCGCAGTACAGTGTCCAGGATCGCTTCAGCCGATCACGTGCTTTGCTCAGCTCCTTTCGGATATCCTTGTCCTCTTCTATCCAATCCAGGCTGTATCCGGCGTTTTGCAACAGCTTCCAGGCGGCTTCCAGAGTCGGATCGGCGAACGGATTCCACGAAAGGCTCAGCGGTTTCCCTTTGCCCGGCAGGTTGTCGAATTCCCCGCGGGCCATCGCCTCTTGAATCCGTTGCTCGGCCAGTGAGCTCCATTTCTCCAGGGGATCGGATTCTTTCTGGGTTTTCTCTTCCACAGCGTCCCTGCCACGTTCGAGTACGAATAAATGATAGCACATGTGAAAAAGCGCACCAAATTACGATCTGGACGATCGGGTTTGGTGTGCTATGGTTTCGTTGGGGAAGACGAGATATCTATGGATCAAATCTCGAACACGGTGCCGACCTGACAGGGGAATGCTTTTCCGGGGAATCGATTCACGAATCTGGCGATCACCATCAATCCGGTACAATGGGAAAGACCGATGTGCTCGATCCTGTTAAACAACGATTCCGTAGCGGCGAGCCTTTCTTCGGAAGCGGAAGCCAGGTGGGTGCCTCCGAGCACCGCCACCACTTTATCGCCGAAGGTCCTTTCTACGTGGTTGACCGTGTTGATCACTCCCGCGTGGCAGCACCCGAGCAGGAGGACAAGTCCTTTTTTGGAGACTATGACGAGGCTCATGTCATCCGATAGCGGGTCTTTCCGTAAGTTGCCGTCTGCATCCAGCACCACCAGCCTGTTGTCGCCGGTGGCTTCGAGCGGTTCTTCACGTGGTATTTCGCCGGTGGTGAATACCCCGGGGATAATTTCCTGTGGGTCAGCGCCGAGCGAGAAACTTGCCCCGAGGCTTTCGAGATACTCCCTGCCGAACGGGATGCCTATCAGTTTCAGGCTGCCATCGGGCCTGAGTCCGAAGCGTTCGTTGAACAGGTCTGGATGTGCGTAGACGGGCTTTGGGCCTGATTCGGAAAGGGCCGCTTCGAGCCCCCCTGTGTGGTCGTAGTGCCCGTGGCTCAACGCAATTGCGTCGATTCCTTCCAGATTCAACCCCAGTTCCCTCAGATTGTGTCCCAGTACTTCTCCGCTCTGGCCTGTGTCGAAGAGAACCCTACCTGCGTCGGTTTCGACGAGCATGGAAACTCCGTGCTCACCCCACAATCTCGTGCTGAGCCGAACGCTGTTTTCCACGATGCATGTCACTTTGACGGTCATGGCTTCCTCCAGAGGTTGGATGCTGTTCAGTTGTCCCGAAAATGCTCCTGTATCCCTCGAGCCTTTTCTTCCTCTTCCATTTCCTTCCGGCAGTCGGCGCAGTATCCGTAGATTTCAACGTAGGTGGATACGACTTCGAATCCAGGCATGGATTCAAGGTCTACCTCAGGTGCTGCAAGAATAGGAACGTCCTCCACTGAGCCGCAACGCAGGCATATCACGTTGGCGTGAGGAGTCGGGTCCGTTTCGTACCTCACGGCCCCTGCTGCACGCTTTATCTCCACGAGCAACCCGAGCTTGGTCATCGTGCCAAGGGTGTTATAAACCGTGGCTCTGGATACGTAGGGGAAGCGCTTTCTCACCTCCTCGTAGACCTCCTGCGCCGTGGGATGAGAACGTGTGCTCTCGAGATATTCCAGTATCGCATCGCGCTGTGGCGTGAGCCTCATCCCATGCTCTTTCAGGCTCTTCTTCCACTGTGCTATCGTCTTTCCCACTGCTCCTCCCCAATTCTTCGAAGATTGCAACCAATTTTAGATTACGTCTAATTATCTCATGCTGGGAGTGTTTTGTCAAAAACATGAAATCGATCTCCATGGCAAAAGATGACAAACCCCAATGTCTGGTGTTACAATCTACCCTGCACAAGGATGGTTCTGTTTCGAACTTTTTCAGGAGGTGCAGATGTCTGACATCAGACCTTTCAGGGGGCTCAGGCCGAAGCCGGAGCTGGCACCAAAAGTCGCCAGCCTCCCTTACGACGTCATGAACACCAAAGAGGCTCGGGAGATGGCAAGCGGCAATCCGTATTCCTTCCTCCACGTGATCCGCGCCGAGATAGATTTCGATCACGACATCGATCCGCACAGCGACGAAGTGTACCGCAAAGGGGCGGAGAATCTGCGTCGGATGTTGGGGGAAGGGGTGCTCTTCCAGGACGATAGACCCTGTTTCTACATCTACCAGCTCGTCATGGGCGATCACACCCAGCGGGGGATCGTCGCCGGGGCCAGCGTGGATGAGTACGAAAGAGGGCTCATCAAGAAACACGAGCTGACCAAGCCGGACAAGGAGGACGACAGAACCCGTCACATCAACACCTTGAACGCACAGACCGGGCCGGTCATGCTGGCGTATCGGTCGAAGGAAGAAATCGACGAATTCGTGAACGCCGTCTGCGACGAAAGGACGCCGGAGTACGATTTCGTCGGGCCGGGGGGCGTGCGGCACACGTTGTGGCCTCTGTGCGACGAGGAATCCGTGTCGAAACTGCGCGATCTCTTCGTCGGGGTCGATGCGCTCTACATCACCGACGGCCACCACCGCAGCGCGGCGGCCGCCCGGGTGGCGAGGGAGCGCCGGGCTGCGAACCCGAACCACACCGGCGACGAGCCGTACAATTTCTTCCTCTCGGTCATCTTCCCTCACGACCAGCTTCGGATCCTGGGCTACCATCGGGTGGTCAGAGACCTGAACGGGCTCACGCCGGACGAGTTCATGGCGAAAGTGAGGGAGAAATTCGACGTATCGCCCACGGATTCGCCGGCGCCGGAGGCACCGCACCGGTTCGGGATGTACCTGGACGGCAGATGGTACCGCCTGGTGGCGAAACCCGGCACTTTCCCGGCTGACGACCCGGTCGGAAGCCTGGACGTTGCCATACTCCAGGAGAACCTCCTGGCTCCCATCCTTGGCATCGAAAACCCGCGCACCGACGAACGGATCGATTTCGTAGGCGGGATCAGGGGGATCGGAGAGCTGGAAAGGCAGTGCAGGGAGGACATGCGCCTGGCGTTTGCCCTTTACCCCACTACCATCGAGCAGCTCATGACCATCGCCGATGCCGGCGCGATCATGCCGCCCAAATCGACCTGGTTCGAGCCGAAGCTGCTCTCCGGCCTGGTAGTTCATACGCTCGA
>CAZEXY010000028.1:0-1945 GCA_964516345.1 uncultured Anaerolineae bacterium | reverse complement strand
ATACTGATTTCCGACGCTCTGGACGAATCCTTGCCGAAGAAACTGGCGCGCTTTGGGGAGGTGACGGACGACAAGAGCCGCCTGCCGGAAGCGGATGTGGTTATCGTCCGGAGCAAGACCAAGTGCACGAAAGAGTGGATCGATCAAGCGAAGAACCTGAAACTGATCATTCGTGGAGGTGTGGGGCTGGACAACGTGGATCTGGATTATGCCAGGGAGAAGGGAGTAATCGTCCGGAACACGCCCAAAGCCTCCGGCATAGCCGTCGCCGAGCTTGCTTTTGGGTTGATGCTGACCGCAGCGAGCCTCATCATCCCTGCCCACGAAGGGATGAAGGAAGGGAAGTGGCTCAAGAAGCAGCTCAAGCGCTCTGAGCTATACGGAAAGACCCTATGCCTGGTCGGCATGGGGAACATCGCCACGGAGGTGGCGAAGAGGGCCAAAGCTTTCGGGATGGAAGTGGTCGCCTACCGGCGCTCCGGCAAACCCAGCGAGTACGCCGAGGTGAAACCCTCCATCGAAGAAGCCGTCTCGGGCGCCGACTACGTCTCCCTTCATCTGCCCTTGACCGACGAAACCAGGGGCATGATCGATGCGTCGGTCATTGGAGCGATGAAAGACGGCGCCGTGCTGATCAACACCGGGCGCGCCGGCACGGTGGACGCCGATGCCGTGAAATCGGCACTGGAGAGCGGCAAGCTTCGGGCCTATGCCACCGACGTGTGGCCGAAGGATCCCCCGCCGGAGGACTACCCGCTGCTCCAGGCACCGAATGTCATCATGACGCCTCACATCGGGGCGAACACGAAGGAGAATCAGCTGAGGATCGGCGACGAGATCGTCAGCATAATCGATGAATACGTAAAGGGAGGTGTTCTATGAGCAGGAAGATCAATTTCGGGGCTGGGCCGGCTACGCTCCCTTTGCCGGTGCTGGAGCAGATCAAAGAGGAGTTCGTCGATTACAAGGGGCAGGGACTCTCCATCGTGGAGATGAGCCACCGCAGCAAGACCTACGACGAAATCCACCACGAGGCGATGTCGCTGGTGTCGGAGCTCCTGGGACTTCCCGACAACTACAAGGTGCTCTTCCTCCAGGGCGGGGCGACGCTTCAGTTCGCCATGATCCCGATGAACCTGCTTCAGGGGAAGAAATCGTGCGATTTCACCGTCACAGGGCGGTGGGCCAGCAAAGCTTACGATGATGCAGTCAAGTTCGGCAAGGTGAACGTCCTCTACGACGGCAAGGAGAACGGCTACACCGAGCTTCCCGATCCCAAATCGCTGAAAGTGAACCCGGAGGCCGAATACCTGCACATCACGTCCAACGAGACCATCGGCGGCATCCAGTGGCAGGATTGGCCCGATACCGGCAGCGTCCCCATCGTTGCGGACATGTCCAGCGACATCATGAGCCGCAGGATTCCGGTGGAGAAATTTGGGCTGATCTACGCCGGGGCGCAGAAGAACCTGGGGCCTGCGGGCGCAACGCTGGTTATCATCCGGGACGATCTGCTGGAGAAATGCGACGATGGCCTGCCCGCTTACCTGAACCTGAAGCTTCAGGCGAAGAAGGATTCGCTTTACAACACGCCTCCAGTCTTCGCCGTGTACGCCATCAAGCTGGTGCTTGAGTGGATGAAGAACGAAGGCGGCGTGGAGGAGTTCGAAAAACGCGCCGAACAGCGTTCCTCTGCCATCTACGGCGTCATCGACGCATATCCGGAGTTCTACCGGAGCCCCGTGGCGAAGAAAGACCGGTCGAAGATGAACGTCGTCTTCCGCCTGCCCACGGAAGATCTGGAGAAGAAGTTCCTGGCTGAGGCCGAGAAAGAAGGGATGATCGGCCTGAAGGGGCACAGGAGCGTTGGCGGATGTCGCGCATCCATCTACAACTCCATGCCGGTGGAAGGCGCATTGAAGCTGGCGGAGTTCATGAAGGATTT
>CAZEXY010000027.1:6544-24251 GCA_964516345.1 uncultured Anaerolineae bacterium | reverse complement strand
TGTCCATCTCCTCCCTGGAGATTCCGTATTTCTCCACCAGGTTCTCGGCGGTGAGCCCCATGATAAGCCCTGCCACCGGGTCGGTCAGGGCATCCCAGAGGCCGTCGGAGAGCTCGGTATGCCGCAGGCGGAGCCCCCAGCGGGCTTTCTTCAGCGTATACGGGACGTTGCTCATGCTCTCGCTGCCGCCCACCAGGAAAACCTCGCCATCCCCGGCCTGGATCGCCTGGTACGCCGAGGTGATGACCTGTATCCCGCTGGCGCAGTTCCGCTGAATGGTAAACCCGGGCACTTCAAAGGGGACTCCCGCTTTCAACGCCGCCACTCTGGCGATGTTGGCGGCATCGTAGGGCTGCGCCACACACCCCAGGATGACGTCGTCCAGGATCGCAGGGTCGATTCCGGTTCGATCCAATACTGCCCGGAAAACGTGGGCGGCTAAGTCTTCTGCCTTGATGCCGCTCAGAGAACCGCCAAACACGCCCACCGGCGTCCTCAGCGGACTGACGATGACCACTTCTCGCATTCAGATCCCTCCTCAGAGCAGGAAAGCAACAAACGGCCCTCCCGATCTCAACGGGCACGACCGCACGCTCTATATGAGAAAATCCCTCGATTCCCCGAAAGAAGAAAACGATTGCCGCACAGATACACGGAAAAAACCTTCGGCAAAGAGAACATCGGTGAAGCTTTATCACTGAAGAATCGGAAGCCATCGAATTTCGCACGACAGAACCCGTCGCTTGCACCCGATCGGAGAGACGTGCACAACGGCACCACATGCGTGGCTCCGGGAACGGCCATCCGGCGCAATTCCATCTCTCGAGCTCTTCCGTGAGCAGCAACCGTCACCATCAACCTCCGGTCATTCGATCGACCTTTAATGGGATTATATCAAAGTGAAGGCAGAAGTCAAATTTTTGGGAGAAACCACATCGGGTGAATTCACTTCACCTTCCTGGCGGCAAGGAAGAACTCACGTATGAAGCTTTTCGCAGTCTCCAGAGCTTCTTTCTCCCTGCCCGGCTCCACGTTGACCGTGACATCGAAAAGGGTGGTCGAGGAATTCGAACGGTTTCCACCGGGCAAGTCAGGCCATATGAAGAAATACAGCACTACCTGCTCCCGACCTGGTTTGGTCGCTCTAACCTTCAAAGCCCAGATATCCCCTGAACCGAGGTCGATCCTTTCCGACCCAACCCGAACTCCCCAGTTGGCGGCTTTGTAGCAGATATCTGGAGGATGAAAGCTCCTGGCTTTGTGAGAACCGATCATGACGAGCCAGAGGCACGATCCATCTTTGCAGTACCACCGCTGGACGTATTCGTCCGGCTCCAGGAGCAGAAATACCTCCCTGTTCTTCTGAGGGACGTCCTTCCCTTTCCATTTACCGATCGTCAAAGGAATAGACGAAAGTTTGCCGCTGGTGAAATCATACGGAGTGCTTACCAACCTCGCCTTGGATGTACCACGCCAGTTGTCGATATCCACCAGGAATCGGTATCCTTCCTTCGACCACGCCGCATGCTCACGATAGTTCCTGTAACCTATCGCAGCAACGACCGCCAGCCCCACAAGGAGCAACAACGCTATGGATAAATATCGTTTCGAAGTCTGTTGCATCCCAAAGCTCCCGCAAGCAAGAACAGCAAACTCAAAGCGGCGGCAAAGAACACAATGCCCGAGTAGTTGTGGTAGTAGTGGAAGCCCCTATCCGCCCCCCAGATGTTTGCCACGAACAGCAAACTCGCCACCCTCAGTATGTTGCCAGCTATGGCAGCAGGGAAAGCGGCAAGGAGTATCGCCAACTTCTTGAACCAGTTTCCCTCGATCAGGTACACGAACAGCACAGCTAGGGTCAACATCGCCACGATGGACCGCAGGCCACTGCACTGAGCGCCCACCACCAGATTTGCTTTCGGCAGGGAAACCTGAGCCCCGCTAACGGTAGCGTCTATCCCCAGAAATCGGGCGAGATGGGTGGCATATACCCCCGTAAGCCTTTGGAGAGGATAACTCGCTCTTTCCACAAAGGGAAAAGGAATCATGAACAACAAAAACGCCACAGGGAACCATATCTTCTTCAGGGCACCCACCCCGAGCAGGAACGTCACCAGCCCGGCTACGAATAAGACTAAACCGATTGCCCCCAGGTAATACGCCCTTTGCAAGAAAGACCATAGGTACACCAGCATGCCTGCGGCCATGATGACAATCCCGAAATTGGATGGCTTGCTTTCCACTCTTCTGCCGTAGACCCACGAAAGGTAAGCGGAAACGGCTACGACTACAGGGCCATGACTGTAATAATCGTTGGTGAGCCACTGATGTACGAGCCACCTCAACACAGGGGAAAATAGAATCAGCGTCAACGCCGCAATCAAAGCCGGGAGCAACAATCCGGAAAAAGAACTCCGGGGAGCCGCACCTTTGGAAGGTGCGGGCCCTCCGTTATCGATCATCCGAGACATTCCTCATCTGTTCCTGCTGTCCCTGCGCGGCGGACGACCGTCCCTTCTCGGTGGACGCCGGTTCGAACCACCGGACGAAGGTCTACGCTTCCTCGAGGCCATGTCCCTGGCACGCGCTTCCTCCGGAGTCCATCCTTCGAGAACCGCCTGGCGGGAAAGTTTGATCTTACCGGTTTCTTTGTCGACATCTATCACCATGACCATGACCTCATCGCCAACTTTCACCACATCTTCCACACGCGGCACCCGATAGTCGGCAAGCTGAGAGATGTGGACCATCCCGTCCACGCCGGGCAAAATCTCCACGAATGCACCAAAGTCCGTCGTCCGGACGACTTTCCCGGTGTAAATTTTACCGACTTCCACGTCTTCGGTCAGCTTTTCGATCTCTCCGATTGCCTTGTCAGCTTCATCGCCGCTCAACGACGAAATAAACACCGATCCATCTTCCTGGATGTCTATTTTCACGTGGTATTGATCCTGAAGCCCTCTGATGGTCTTCCCACCAGGCCCAATGAGCTTACCGATCTTGTCAGGCGAGATATGGACGGTGATGATCCGGGGGGCGTAGGGTGAAAGCTTGGGCCGCGGTTCGGAAATCGTGCCCTGCATGTGATCCAGGATGAACATCCTGGCATCGTGAGCCTGCTGGAGCGCCTCGCCAAGGATATCGTAGTCGAGTCCGGAAACCTTGATGTCCATCTGGAGCGCCGTAACGCCTTTCCTCGTCCCGGCCACTTTGAAATCCATGTCGCCCAGGTGATCCTCGAGCCCCTGAATGTCAGTAAGCACCCTGTACTTCCCGGTTTCCGCGTCCGTGATCAGTCCCATGGCTATTCCACCAACAGGGGCTTTGATCGGAACGCCAGCATCCATGAGGGAAAGGGTGCTTCCACAGACGCTTGCCATGGAGGTGGAGCCGTTGGATGAGAGCACCTCGGAGACGACCCGGATGGTGTAAGGGAACTCCTCTTCCGGCGGGATCACCGGCAGGAGAGCCCGCTCCGCCAGAGCACCATGCCCGATTTCACGCCGCTTGGGTCCTCGCATCGGGTAGACTTCCCCGGTGGAATATGGCGGGAAATTGTAGTGATGTATGTATCGCTTGGTCTCCTCTTCAGCGGTGAGGCTATCCATGGTCTGCGCCTCGCCGGGAGCTCCGAGTGTGGTGATGGAGAGCACCTGAGTTTCTCCCCTGGTGAACAGACCGGAACCGTGGGTGCGAGGGAGCAATCCGACTTCGCTACTCAGAGGCCTGATATCCCTGACCCCGCGGCCGTCGGGGCGAACGCCGGTCTCCAGGATGCGCTTCCTGGTGACGGCTTTGAGGACATCGTGAAAAGCCTCGGAGATTTCCTTGGGTTCGAACTTATCCTCCAATGCCTTCTGAACATCCTCCTGAATGGCATCGATGGACTCGCCGAACTCATGCTTGCGCAGTTTCTTTTCGAGCACTTCCTCTATCCTATCAGCGGCGAGTTCGCGGACCGCCTCTTCGACTTCTTCACTCGGGAGGGCTGGCTGGAACTCCTGCTTTGGCTTCCCAAGTTTTTCGCGCATCTCCTCTTGAAGATCGATTATCGGCTGCATCGCCTCATGTCCGCGACGCATCGCTTCCAGCATCACTTCCTCCGGCACCTCGTTAGCCCCGGCTTCCACCATGAGGATGGCGTCCCTGGTGCCGGCCAATCTCAAATCCATTTCGCTCCTCTCCATCTCCGAGCTGGTCGGGTTGAAGACGAACTCTCCGTTGATGTATCCAACCCGTATCGCCCCTACCGGACCTTCGAACGGTACATCGGAGATGGTAAGCGCGGCGGAAGCACCTATGATAGCCGGTATGTCGAGGTGATTTTCCTCATCCGAAGAAAGCGCCGTCAGGACGATCTGCACATCGTTCCTGTAGCCTTTTGGAAAGAGCGGCCTGATAGGCCTATCCACAAGACGGCACAGGAGAATGGCTGATTCGCTGGGGCGGCCTTCCCTCCGGAAGAAACTTCCCGGGATTCTGCCCGCGGCGTACAGCCTTTCTTCGTAATCCACCGTCAGCGGGAAGAAATCGATTCCCTCCCTGGGTGCCTTGGAAGCGGTAGCCGTCGCCAGGATCACGGTATCACCTACCCTGACGGTGACCGAGCCGCCAGCCTGAAGAGCCAGCGTGCCGGTTTCGATAATGAACTCTTTACCTGCTACTTCCGTAGAAAACCGATACTTCTGCATTTCCCTTACCTCTCGAAAAAAACGATGAACTTACAGAGGCGCGGCGCACCGAGGCTACACCGCTCTCAGCACACGGGTTCGCAAGAGGTCAAGGGACTGGAGGATACCGCTCACGCACGCAAGCGCCATCCTCCAATTCCTTACCTCCTGCCAGAAACCCGTGCCACGCCTCATTATAAACGAACGAGTAGGACTTTATCCCGCCCTACCCGTGTCCCGCATCTTATTTCCTCAACCCAAGCCGCTTGATCAGGTCGTAGTACCTCTTGGGATCCTTTCGACTCAGGTAAGCCAGATGCCTGCGTCTCCTCCCCACAAGCTTGAGCAAACCACGACGTGAGGATTCGTCATGTTTGTGCTTTTGCAGATGTTCCACAAGAGCATTGATCCGCTTGGTCAACAAAGCTACCTGCACTTCCGGCGATCCGGTATCGTATTCGTGCAGGTGGTATTCCTGTATGATCGCCTCTTTCTCCTCTTTCGTCAACGACACAGGTCCCTCCTACGAGTTTTGTTTTTCATCGGCCAGAACCGCGCTGGAATACCAAGGCGCCAGCCCCAGCCAGCAAACCATTATATCAAGATACACAACTGGCAGCAAATCCGCCGGGAGCATTTGCAACGCGCTTCACACAGAATTGACAATCCCCGAATCACTCTGATAGAATACGCGCAAACTTGTGGTCTAACTTTCCAAAACCTTTAGGAGGTAAGAGCAGAATGGCGGACGAAGTTTTCGAGAAAGTGAAAGAGATCATCGTGGACCAGCTCGGCGTCGACCCTGAAAAAGTCACCCCCGAAGCAACGTTCAAGGAAGACCTCGAGGCCGATTCCCTCGATCTGGTAGAGCTCATCATGGCGTTCGAAGAAGAGTTCGAAGGAGAGATTTCCGACGAAGAAGCGGAAAAGATCCTGACCGTCGGAGACGCGGTAGAGTACATCAAGACTCACATGCTCTAATCAGAACAGAAACTTCTTTGAACAGAGAAGGAATACCGGACTGTCTCTGACGTCCGGTATTATTTTCTCAGATTCCTCAGAGGCGAACATGCCAGCCGAAGATCTCTTCAGCGTCATACTCCTTGCCGGGGGCGAAAGCCGCCGCATGGGCAGGAACAAAGCATTCCTGCCGTGGCGGGGCATACCGATCATCGAACACATCTCGAAGAAACTTTCCACCATCAGCGACGACATCGTGCTGGTCACGAACACTCCTTCGGAGTACGCATTCCTGGGACTCAGGACGGTCACCGACTGCATACCTCACGGGGGCTCCATCGTCGGGTTGTGCTCCGGCCTCGAAGCTGTGGAGCATCAATGGGCGCTGGCAGTTGCGTGCGACATGCCGCTTCTGAACCTCCGGTTGGTAGAATTCATGTGGGGGCTGAGGGATGGTTACGACGTCGTGGTTCCAACGCTGGATGGCAGGGAAGAGCCCTTACACGCTTTCTACAGAAAATCTTGCCTGCAACCGATGAAAGAGCACATAGATCGAGGCGATAGAAGAATCATCAGCTTCTACCCGGAGGTGCGGGTGAGAAGGGTAAAAGAACCCGAAATCGAACGATTCGATCCCGGACATATCTCGTTCCTGAACGCCAACACCCCCAAAGAATGGGAACGAATTCGGGCATTGCTGGAGGAGAACGAGGCATGACCACACCGGTTAGGGCACAGTACCTGGCGATAAAGAAGAAATTTCCCGATACGATCCTCTTCTTCCGGCTCGGGGATTTCTACGAAACCTTCGACGAAGACGCCAAAATAGTGTCCGACGTGTGCGACATCGTACTGACGTCCCGCCCGGTGGGGAAAGGAGTGCGCGTGCCCCTGGCAGGCGTTCCGTACCACAGCGCAGAGGCCTACATCGCCAAGTTGATCGACGCAGGCTACAAAGTAGCCATAGCGGAGCAGCATGGGAATCAACCGGTGAAAGGTCTCGTGCCGAGATCCGTCGTCCGGGTGGTAACCCCGGGAACGCTGGTAGAGCCTACGCTGGTGCCTCCTGCGAAGAACAATTACCTCGTGGCCGTCTGGCATGAAAAAGGCATTTCCGCAATCGCCTACACCGACATAACAACCGGGGACATATCCGCCACGCAATTCCACGACGACGAAAACGCTTCGAGGTTGAGAGCAGAGATAGTGCGCCTTCAACCGGCAGAGATACTGTTCCCGTCCGAAGTCGAGGATTCGGCGCCGCCGTGGGTGAAAACGGACACCGGACGCCTTTCCCCCTACCCGGCGTGGAAATTCGATTTGGAAACGGCCAGAGGATTCCTCGAAGAACACTTCGGCGTCGCGAACCTGGCAGGGTTCGGGCTTGATGGAAAACCCTCGGCGATAAGGGCCACCGGAGCGTTGCTGCAATACCTGCAAGAAACCCAGCCAGCCGCACTGGAGCAAATGGACGAGCTGCGAACCTACAGCATCGATTCCTACATGCACCTCGACGAAGCAACGAGAAGAAACCTGGAGCTAACGGAAACGATCATGGGAGAAGGCACGAAAGGTTCGTTGCTGTGGGTGCTGGATTCCACCAGAACTCCCATGGGGGGCAGGATGCTGAGGCGATGGATCAACCAGCCGCTCATAGACGTGAAATCCATAAACACACGGCTCGATGCCGTAGATGCGTGGGTTTCACACACAAAAAGCAGACTCGAGATGGCAGAGCTGCTCAAAGGGGTGGGAGATCTGGAAAGGTGGACGCGACGAGCAGTCCAGGGGCTTGCAATGCCGAGGGAACTCGTAGGAATGCGGGAAACCCTTGAGAAGCTCCCGGAGATCAAGAGCATAGCCCAGGAAGTGTTCGGAGAAAAGGCTGCGATCGTCGAACGCATAGACCTGCTCCAGGATGTCCGAGAACTTCTCGAAGAAGCAATCGCCGAAGACCCGCCCGCCACCCTCGCCACAGGAGGAGTCATCCGCCACGGGTACTCCGACGAACTGGACGAGATAGCAAAATCGGCGAGGGAAGCAAAAACATGGGTGGCTAATCTGGAAACGAGGGAGAGAAAGCGTACCGGGATAAAGAACCTTCGCGTAGGATACAACAAGGTCTTCGGCTACTACATAGAAGTCACCAAATCGCTCACGGACCGGGTGCCCGAAGATTACATCAGGAAACAAACCCTGGTCAACGCCGAGAGGTACATAACGCCGGAACTGAAGGAGAAAGAATCCATAATTCTGGGAGCACAGGAAAGGCTCCTCGACATGGAAAGCCGGATATATCGAGGGGTGCTAAAGCAAATTTCGGAGCAATCCTCCAGGCTGAAGAAAACGGCCGAAGCTTTGGCGTATGTGGACGTCACACTTTCGCTGGCGGAAGTCGCCCTTTCCAACCGGTACGTTCGACCGGAAATCTCGGAAGACACGGTTTTGGAGATCAAAGGAGGCAGACACCCCGCCGTTGAACTGACCATACAGGAGCCGTTCGTGCCGAACGACCTCCACCTCGACCCCGACAAAGCGATCATGATCCTGACGGGACCGAACATGAGCGGGAAGTCCACCTACCTGCGCCAGGCAGCCATCATAACCCTGATGGCGCAGATCGGCTCCTTCGTGCCGGCGGAAAGGGCACACATAGGCATAGTGGACAGGATCTTCACGAGGATAGGAGCTTCGGACGAGATCCACCGCGGGAGATCGACGTTCATGGTGGAAATGGTAGAGGTGGCAAACATACTCCACCATGCGACCAACAGAAGCCTCCTGATCCTGGACGAGGTTGGAAGGGGAACCAGCACTTACGACGGCCTCGCAATTGCGTGGGCCGTGCTCGAATACATCCACAATCACCCGAAGCTTCGGTCGAGGACGCTGTTTGCGACCCATTACCACGAACTGATAGCCCTATCCGAAACACTTCCTCACGTGGTGAATTTCAACGTGGCGGTTGCGGAAGAGGGGGAAAACGTGGTGTTCCTGCACAAAGTCGTACCGGGCGGAGCGGACAAATCGTATGGGATTCATGTGGCAAGGCTTGCCGGGCTCCCCAAACAGGTGATAAACCGGGCACAGGAGGTTCTACAGGACCTCGAGCGGAAGAATTCGTTCACAGAGAGGGACGAACCGGTTCGAACACAACCGCTACAGCTTCCGTTGTTTTCCGACACGCACCCCGTGCTGACCGAGATCGAGAAAATCGACATCAATTCCATGACTCCTCTGGACGCCCTGAACAAGCTGTACGAACTGCAGAAGAAACTCAGGGAAAGGAATGATCGGACACGCGACCGATGAACAGGCTTTGCCAAAAGGAATGAAAGGACGATGAAAAAGCCTTCCGGAAACAGAGGGACAACCCCTCTGGTGATTCTCCTCATCGGGACTGCACTGCTGCTCTGGCTCGCCCGAGACTGGCGATCTACGTTGCGTCCGGTATATCCAGAAGCAATGGCCGCCGCAAAGCCAGCCCTGGGCGTGAACTTCGATCCTTCCTGCTGCACGGACATCGAAAAAGAAATGGAACGAATCTCCGGCTCGGGATTTGCCACGATAAGGGTGACTTTCCCCTGGGACGAGATAGAACCGGAGAAAGGAACTTTTCACTGGAGAAAATGGGACGGACTCGTTCACGCAGCCTCCAAGAACGGGCTCGGGATCATCGCAGTGCTCGATACATCCCCGGCCTGGGCCAGAGCCTCAAAAGACGAAGAAGACCGGTTCGCTCCCCCACAGGATTGGAGGGAGTTTGCACCTTTTGCCCGGAAATTTGCCGAAAGATATGGTTCCTTCATTGACATGTACCAGATATGGAACGAACCGAACATCTTCCCGAACTGGGGAAACAGAAACGTGAGCGCCGCCGACTACGTCAGGCTCCTGCGGGAGGGTTACATAGCCATCCACTCTGCAGACGAAAACGCCATCGTACTCTCTGCCGCCCTTGCCCCTAACGTGGAACCGGGGGGAAAGAACCAGAGCGATATAAGATTCTTCGACGAGATGTACAAAGCCGGTGGTTCGAGGTGGTTCGATGCAGCATCGGTTCAGGCCTATGGGTTCGACCTTCCACCGTCCGATCCTCCGTCTCCTCAGAGGCTGAACTTCCGCCGTGCCGAGCTACTGAGACAGATCATGGCATCCCACGGCGACGCACACAAACCGGTGTACGTAACGACGTTCGGATGGAACACGAAAGAATCCATCTGGAAAAGCGTACCCCCTCAGACGCAGCGAGACTACGTCAAATCCGGCGTGGAATACGCCCTCGAACACTGGCCGTGGTCGCACGGGCTGGTATGGGCGTTGTGGAAGCCCTCTGCTCCCCCCGATTCTCCTCTATGGGGGTTTGCCCTCGTGAGGTCGGACGGCTCCGAAAGTCCCGCCATGATCGGCCTTCGTTCCTCAATGCAATCCAGGCCGTTCCTGGGAGTCGGAAGACACCGACCTGATTCCCCCGGGGTGCAGTACGAAGGGGAATGGCGCGTCACCGCTTTTGGCGCCGATCCCGGCAAGGCAGGAGGCGGTATCCGGATAGTCTTCAGAGGAAAGGGAATAGCCCTGAAGGTCAGGCGTGGAAACTACAGAGCGTACATGACGGCAAAAGTCGATGGTTTACCCGCCAACTCCCTTCCAAAAGACAGACACGGGAACGCGTATGTCCAGTTGTACGACCCCCTGCATGAAGAAGCGGTAGTTCCGATATCCGTGAACCTGCATCCGGGAGAGCACGAAGCGTACATAGAAGCGCACAGGGGATGGGGACAGTGGCCTATCGAAGAAATCATCGTGATTGGAACGGGCCTGCGCCGCTGGAAACTGCTGCGCCCTGTCCTCTTCCTCGCTTCTCTAATCCTGCTGATGGGCAGCCTGTGGAAGCTGAGCAGAACTTTCCCGGCCGCATCGGAGATGCTGGCCGCTCCTTCGGTGGTATGGGGGTTGGGAGTGGTAGCTTTTCTGATACCATTCGCCAACACGCACACGCTATGGTACGAAATTCCACTGTGGATGCTCTTCGCATGGATGCTGTTCGTGGAGAAGCTGCATGGGAGGAAGCAGATTTTCCGCAACGCGCTCCCATCGGACGGCCCCGTGGCGGCGCTCCTGATCGTGGCGATTGCTTCCACGCTCGCGGCGGAGAGGTTTGGAGTGGCAAACAGGGAACTCCGGACGGTTTTCGTGGACGGTGCGCTGATCTATTTCCTGGCGAGCCGAGCCGGGAATGTGAAACCCGCAGTGTGGGGATGGCTCATCGGAAGCGCGTTCGTCGCTTCCTGGGGTTTGTGGCAGGGCGCAACCGGGCATGGGATAATCACGGCCGAAGGAGTCTTCAGGGTGCGCGGCCCATACGGCTCCCCCAACAACCTGGCGCTCTATCTGGAGAGGGGGCTTATGCTCCTGCTACCGATGATCCTGCTCGGGAAGAAGAAAACGAGGGTCGCCGCTCTCATCATTGCCGTGCCAGTCTTTGCAGCTTTGCTTCTGACCTTCTCACGAGGTGCGCTCCTGATAGGCGTGCCGGCAGGAATCGCTACTCTTGGAGTCGCAAGCTTGCTGCTTCCCAGGCACGAAAGAAAGAGAATCTGGATCGGGCTTGTATCGGTCGCTGTGCTCGGAGCGGTTGCGCTCCTGCCGTTCCTGCATACGAAAAGATTCACCTCCCTGAAATCGCTCAAAACCGGCACCTCCGTCTTTCGGCTCGACCTCTGGTGGAGTGCCACGAAGATGTTCCTCGATTCTCCGTGGTTCGGAGTTGGACCGGACAACTTCCTGTACAGGTACCGGACTTTCTACATGCTTCCGGGAGCGTGGCGAGATCCAAACCTATCACACCCGCACAATTTCCTGCTGGATTTCGCCACGAGGATAGGAATAGGAGGCTTGATCGCCGGCTTCTGGCTGGCCTGGGAATCCCTCAAGCCTGCAATTCTACACGCAAAAACGATATTGCATGAAGACCCATACCTTTCCCTTGGGATACTCGCAGGTTGGTCCGCGACTTTCGCACATGGATTGATCGACAATTCAATCTTCCTTCCGGATCTCATGGCGCTTTTCATGCTCTCGGTGGGAATCATGGCCTCCATAGCCCACAACCGCGACAAATCCCTCTGAACTTACTTCCACACGAGCACACAGAATGAAGGAAGCGGATTTGGGAAAGCGTCAATTATGGTGATAAAATAAAGTCAGTTCGAGCATGCGAGGAAGGCAAAGCTCTTGGAAAATTCCAATTCCATAGCAGGGACGTTCATGAAAATCCGCATACTGATGGCGGTACTGGCTATAGTCTCCTGGGCGGGCGTGGCGATCATCCCCGTCAAGTTCTACCCGACTCAACGCGCAGTCGGCTGGGTTGCAGGGCTCTTCTTCCTTGCGGTAACGTTCACTTCGGCCTTTCTCGAGGATCTGCTCCTCGAAGGCAAATGGTACGTGCACCTGCGCAGAAGTGTGTGGATCGCCATGGCGCTTTCCACGATCTTCTCCGGGATGATAAGCAGACACACTCCCTGGAAGCTTTTCGGAGTGTGGGTCATAGCCGTCATCCTGTTCGAGATATCTCTGAGCAGTGCAGAGCCATGACGTTTCGGGCTGCTTTCCTGAAGTTCGAGGGGTGGGATTACCCGATTTACATCTCAAGGCGACCCGGCGTCGTCAACCTACAGGTGGACCTGAAGTATCCCACGTACGCTTTCGACTCCGTCGGCAGGCTGATACACGTTTTCGACGGCAACAAAAATTATCTCAGATCTCTGGACAATCGCTTCCTTTCGAAATGGAGAGAAGGGGGCAAGCGCATCCGATGGATACCCACCGAAGAAGCAAAGCCCATAGTGGAGGGATCCTACGAAATCGCATCAAGGGCGCTGAACTCGCTATCCTCCGGCAAATTCCAGGTGCTGCCTGCTCCGAAAAGCTCATCGACGTCCATCCCTTACCTGCACGAAGGGCTGCGAATCGTTTCCCAGTGGGACTGGGAAAAACTCGAGGAAGACGCAAAGCGGTTCAAACGAATATACAAACCGGTCAGCATACTGCCACCGGACCAGTACATGGCCTTGGTGCTACAGGCAACCGAGGGATGCTGGTACAACAAATGTACTTTCTGCACGTTCTATCGGGACAGGCGGTTCAGGATCAAAAACCCCCAGGAGTTCGAAAAGCACATCCTGGAAGTAAAGGCTTTCTTCGGCACAGCGATATCTCTTCGCAAGAGCATATTCCTTGCAGACGCCAACGCTTTGATGGTATCATACCGAACGCTTGCGTCGATTCTGGACGTGGTGCACAAGCACTTCGATATAATGCCGGCGACGCTTACAAAAGAAGAGCGGATTCGATGGCGAACCGGTCACCCAAACGGCATGCACGGGATATACTCGTTCATAGACGCGTTCACCACCGGGCGGAAGACTTCGGAGGAATGGCACGAGATCGCGAAGAAAGGGGTCAGGAGAGCCTACATAGGGATGGAGACAGGACATGCCCCTCTCCTCGAATTCTTGAGGAAACCGGGCACTCCAGAAGACATCCTGAACGCCGTTCGGGAGCTTAAGAACGCGGGGATAGCCGTCGGAGTGATAATACTGATAGGCGCAGGTGGAGACAAATATTACAAAGGACACATCGAGGACACGGCAAAATTGTTGAGCTCCATGCCGCTTGATCACGAAGATCTGATATACTTTTCGAGGTTCGTGCCGGTTCCGGGAGCTCCGTACATAGAAATAGCCGACAAATCCGGCGTGAGGCCGCTATCGCCCGCAGAAATGGAGATCCAGGAGCAGCAGATCAAGGCCCGCTTCACGCCGATGAACCCGAAAGACCGACCGAAATTCTCGGTATACGACATCAGAGAGTTCATCTACTGAACAGACTTTTGTGAGGAGGAGAAAGAGAGGAAATGAAGAACGTGAATAAAAAAGTATTGATAGTCGTCGGAGCTTTGCTGATTGCAGCGCTCATACTTGGGGCCTGCGGAAAGAAAGCTACACCGACACCCACCATGGCTCCGGCTCCCACCCAGGCGCCTACTACGTCGCCGACGAAAGCGCCCACCAACTCCGCAACCAAGAGCGACCTGAATGCAGCTCAAAAGCCCACAGGAGAATTCGACGGAGCTCCGGTGGGGTTCACGAAGGGAGGAGATCCCTACTGGGGAAAACCCAACGCTCCGGTCACGATAGTCGAATACTCCGACTACCAGTGCCCATTCTGCGGCAAGCATGAATCGCAAACGGCACCGAAGATCGAAGACAAGTACATCAAGACTGGCGTAGCGAGATTGATTTTCAAGGACATGCCGCTCACTCAGATCCACCCGAATGCCATGAACGCCGCAGAAGCGGCCAACTGCGCTGCAGATCAGGGGGCGGACAAATTCTGGGCGATGCACCAAAAACTTTTCTCGTCTCAGCAAGAATGGTCGAGATCGAAGGACCCGTTCCCTATGTTCGAGAAGTACGCAAAAGAAATAGGCCTCGATTCGGGCAAATTCGAGCAGTGCTACAAATCGAAAGCGCATCAGGTGGATATACTGAAGGACGAAAACGATGCCATGTCCAAGGGCCTGAATGGGACCCCATCCTTCTGGATAAACGGTCGCATTATTGCAGGAGCTTATCCATTCGAGAAATTCCAGTCGGTAATCGAAGACGCCAAGGTACACCCAACTCCGCAACCAACGCCGACTCTCACCAAAGCCCAGAGCGATCCATACGGCGCAGACCCCGAGAAACCCGGATTTACCTATGATGGCTCTGTGACGAAAGGTGAGGCAGGAGCGCCGATGCTACTGGTGATCCAGGATTTCGGCACCAAAGCCGACTGGGAGTTCGCCCACAACGTGCTGCCGGAGCTCGAAAAGAAATATGTGGACACGGGCAAACTGAGGATTGTGTTCAACTTCTACCCGGCTACCGCCCCCAAAGAGGCGATGGCTGCAGAATGCGCCGCACAGCAGGGTTCCGACGCTTTCTGGAAGTTCTACGAAAAACTCTTCTCCAAGCAGAGTGAATGGCAGGCAAAAGGCACAGACGAAGACAAGCTCATGAAGGAGTACGCAAAAGAGATCGGGCTCGATGAGGAGAAGTTCAGCGATTGTGTGGATCACGCAAAGGGGTTGAAGAAAGTCAAGCTCGATTACCAGAGGGATCAATACCTGAGGGTGAACGCCACACCGTACCTGTTCGTCATCTCGAAGGATTATAGAAAAGGACAGAGGCTCGGAACGGCCACCCTCGAGGAATACGAAAAGAACATAGACTCCTGGCTGGCAACCATTAAGTGACCCGCAAAGCCGCCCTCCTGCACCGACGAGGGCGGCTTTGGCTTTCCAAACCGCACGGCGGAGGTTGCAATGCTGACCAAGATCAAGAAACATATACACCTGCTTGCGGCCTTCGCCATACCGTTGTTTTCATACATAGTCACCCTTTCACCCGACGTGCTGCCCGGGGACAGCGGGGAATTTCAGGCCCTCATCCCAATAGGAGGCGTGCTCCATTCCAGCGGATACCCTTTGTACCTTCTCACGGGAAAGCTCTTCACACTGATCCTGCCTCTGGGGAACTATGCCTGGAGGCTGAATCTGCTATCGGCGGTATTCTCGGCGCTCATGGCAGCAGCGATAGCCGCCATGCTATCGGAGTGTGGATTCTCGAAGGTGTTCTCTTCGTCCGGGGGGATTCTGTTGGCACTGTCCCCCATGCTCTGGCGACAATCCATCATAGCCGAGGTATACGCTCTATCGGCATTGCTCCTATCGCTTCTATGGCTGTTCGGCTGTAAATCGAGGGAGAAGAAAAATCTGATCCCGGTTCTATCCCTGGTTGCAGGACTCTCACTGACGCACCACCTGATCCTGGTGGCGGCGATCCCGTGGCCGTTTCTGATCTTGAAACGCCGGGGATACACTGCCAGGATGAAACTCATTTCCATTCTGACTTTCCTCTCTCCACTTCTGCTATATGCAGTGATACCGCTGAACGCCGCCAGATGGTTCCGAAGATTCCCAGGCACGCTCCTCGGCTTCCCGGAAGCTGTGGTGAGGGGATACGTATCTCCCGCATGGATGGGTGGATTCTGGAAATACGTGATAGCCTACAACTACACCTCGCCGTCCAATTTCTCACGCCTGCCTTCGGCAAAAACGATCGCCTCAATGACCGTGCATTGGATAACGAACATTTCCGCGGAATATTCAGCCGTAGGGCTCGCGCTGGCACTGCTCGGAACGGTATGGCTCTACAAAAAACGGAGCCCTCTGCTCACGTTCACCGTCCCGACATTTCTCGCAGTTTCGGCTTTCTCCAGCCTCTATTCGTGGAGATACCACGAGGAAACCGGCTTCCTGGTCATAGCCGTACTCTCTGCAGGCATATGGATTGCAAGCGGGATAGAAGCTCTGTGGCAGGAAACAGACGGGTGGAAAAGGGCATTGCCCGTGCTCCTCGCATTGGCGATACTGACCTGGGAAATCCGGGCATTCCAGAACTCACCAGCATACTGGACAGAAAACCCAGGAAACGGGCACACTCCGAGACGGTGGGCAGAAGCAGCCCTTGTGGAAGCAGAACCCAACAGCGTGATCTTCGGATCGTGGGGGCTGATAACCCCCCTACGCTATCTCCAGTTCGTAGAACATCAAAGGGAAGACGTGGTAGTCGTACACGCTCCGCTGGGAGATCGGCAATTCATGGCATCTCTGATCGAAGAAGCACGGGAATCCGGCAGAAAACCCTATCTGCTGCTGCCAGATCCGCACACCGGAGGAAAACTGCTTCCGGCGAAATGAAGCACGGCGCTTCACCTCCTGGGAATTATGCCGATCACCTGCAACCCCATCTCCTCCAGGTCGCCCACTTCCCTGACGGAGTCGTCGAGGTAATCCCACAGCAAAACGAGCACAATCCCGGCGATGAAAGCCAGGGTCAGCCGTAACGGGAACTCGAGCTTTTGTCTGATCCCTGGCCCCCTGAGTGCGATAGACGGCGGATCTATCAAGATGGCCCTCGCGTTCGTCGAGCCCAGGGCCGGGAGGAAACTGGCGTTTTCGTCCTGAAGGGTGGCAGCAACGGCATTTGCAATCACCTTCAGCTGGTCTCGATCACTCCATGAGATAGTCACGGTGAGTATTCGGTGCAAGCGCCCGGTCTGGGTGCTGGCCTGTATGGCTCCCGGAGGTACGGAAACGCCGTTCCCAGAGGCTTTCAACCTCTTGGTTACCTCCTTTGCAAATATGCCGCTCCTGACCACCTCAGCCAGATCGTCCACAAGATATTCGGAAGTCAGCCATGTGTAATACCGATCGTAAGTGTAATATTCTCCATTCTTCTTTTCCGGAGAGACGCCCACGGAGAACTTCATGGTGGCGACGTAGGAAGCAGGAGCAGGCTTAGCGGTGGCAAGATGAACTGCTCCGACGAGGATGACGACGAGCGCAACGAGCCACCATCTCCGGAGAATCAATTTCAAAGCGCGTCTTGCCTCCATCACCCCTCCTTTCGGCCTACGACCTGCCAAAGGAACTCCATGAACTTCCGCCTGAAGATTGACACATCGAATTTCTCGGCCTGTTTTCTGCATTCCATTGGATTGTACGACAAAGGGTCGAATTTGGAAAGAACATCGATCAAGGCATCCGGAGTTTGAGGGTAGAAGAACTCCCCCGTCACCCCGGGGACGACCGTATCCAATGCTCCGCCTCCTCTGTACGCCACGACGGGACGCCCTGAGGCCATCGCCTCCACCGGAGCGATGCCGAAATCCTCGAGCCCAGGGAAGATGAAAGCAGAGCACTTGCTCAGAAGCGAGGACAACTCCTGTTGTGAAACTCTGCCCAGGAATCTGACCGTGGGGCCGGCCATCGATTCGAGCCTTTTCCTGTCCCTCCCTTCTCCAACCACCACGAGATCGAAACCGAGTGCGTTGGCAGCCCGGACTGCTATGTCTATCCTCTTGTAAGGAATCAATCTGGAGGCCACCAGAAAGAACGGCTCAGGCTCGTCCTGGGAGACGTGAAAATTTCCGGTATCGACCGGAGGGAAGATCACCTCGCTATC
>CAZEXY010000027.1:0-6444 GCA_964516345.1 uncultured Anaerolineae bacterium | reverse complement strand
GCTGCATGAAAGATGTCCTGACATCCCACGCACGGTATTCCTCGGGCATGAGAGCCGGATCGTAAATGCTCGTGTACACCGGGGCATCCGGAAACATGTCCACGAAAACTTCCAGAACCTTCTCCGCTCCGCCCATCTGATTGAGCCAGTCATGTACAAGGGCAACCTTCATCGCACACCGTCCAAAGCCTGCAATTTACGAAGAAGTATATCAGCTACACAAACAGGGTGACAACTCACGTCCTCGAATGGAAAGATGTTTCCACGACTCTGGCAAAAACGAAATCCTTGGAGTATAATCTTACTCAGAGAGCCCAATTTTTTGAAGGTGAGCCAAGATAAGAAAAACAAGGAGGTTGTGCCTGATGGAAAGGCCTTGGTTCGAATTTTACGACGAGAACGTGCCTACACACATCGAATACCCTCGCATCCCCATCCACCGAATGCTGGACGACACGGCAAAACGGCTGCCAGACCACCCGCTGACCTCGTTCTTCGGCAAAAGAATGAGCTACAAAGCGATAAAGCAATTATCCGACAATTTCGCTGCATCGGTGCGAGACCTCGGAATCAAGCCGGGGGACAGAGTGGCGCTGCTCCTGCCGAACTTTCCGGGATACATCATCGCTTATTATGGCCTGATGAAAGCCGGAGCCGTGGTTGTGCCGCTGAACCCTCTGTACACGGCCCACGAACTGGAATTTCACTTCACCGACTCCGGAGCCGAAACGGTGGTGACGATACCGATGTTTGCGCCGAAAGCCGCTTCGCTTGCGGGCAAGACGCCGCTCAAGAGGCTCATCTACAGCTTCATAGCAGACTTCCTGCCATTCCCACTGAACGTACTCCAGAAATTCAAAGAAAAACCGGATCTGAAGAAAGCCCTCTCGAGCAACGAAGTGGAGTCATGGGATTTCAAAGAACTCATGAACAGAACCGCTCCACCGGATTTCGAACCCTTCGAACCCAACGTCGACGACCTTGCCTTGATGATCTACTCCGGAGGCACCACCGGAATAGCAAAAGGAATAATGCTGTCCCACTTCAACGTAGTCGCCAACGCTCACCAGATCGCAGCATGGGGGGATCTGAACGAAAAGGAAAGAATCCTCGCAGTGCTTCCACTTTTCCACGGTTACGGAATGAACGTGACCATGAACGCCCCGATACTGTCCGGAATGGAGATCGTGCTGCTGCCAAAATTCAGCGCCAAAGGGATGGCAAAAGCAATCCACAAGTACAAGCCAACGATCACAGCCGCCGTCCCGACGATACTGGTGGCACTGTCCAACCTTCCGAACGTGGACAAAATCGACCTCAGCAGCCTGAAAGCGGTATGGGTAGGAGCAGCTCCGCTGACCGAAGCAATCAAATCGAACTTCGAAGCAAAAACAGGGGGGCGCGCGATAGAAGGCTACGGCCTGACAGAAGCCGTCACGGCGATCATGGCAAACCCGTACAAAGGGAAACACAAAGTCGGAAGCATTGGACTCCCCTTCCCCGATGTAGACGCCAAAATCGTGAGCATCGATGGAGGGAAAGACCTCCCTCCCGGAGAACAGGGAGAAATCGTGCTAAAAACCCCTACGATGATGCTCGGATATTACAACAGGCCGGAAGAAACGGCCAAAACGATCATAGATGGCTGGCTCTACACCGGAGACATCGGATACATGGACGAAGACGGATACTTCTACATCACCGACCGAAAGAAAGATCTGATCATCGTCGGAGGATTCAACGTCTTCCCGAGGGAAATAGATGAGCTTCTGTACAAACATCCAAAAGTCAAAGAGGGAATAACCGTCGGGGTGCCCGACGAATACAAAGGAGAAAAGATAAAAGTTTACATAGTGCTCAAAGAAGGAGTAAGCGCAACGGTCGAGGAATTCGAGAAGTACTTCAGGGAGCACCTGACTCCGTACAAAGTACCTTCGGAGATTGAGTTCCGCTCTGCACTCCCAAAGAGCGCCATCGGCAAGATTCTCAGGCGGGCGCTCAGAGAAGAAGAAATCGAAAAGATGAAGAAGAAGTGAAGAGCAACAACCCGACTTTTCATTCCTCTGGGTGCTGATGCGACACCAATACCCAGGCCGAACGGATCACGAGACGTAGAGAGAGCCGACCGTTTTTCGACGAACGGCTCCGGTAAACAGTTTGTAGGGGCGCAGCATGTTGCGCCCCTACATAGCGTTATCCGCCGATTCACTCATCCCGTGATTCTACACTCCGAGAAAGGAATGCAAAAACGACCGATCATCTCAACTGCGTAACCTCTAAGAACGTCTGAACTGTGCAAGTCCTGCGATCAAAAAGGTCTTCCGGATGTGCACGTCCGGAAGACCTTTCGTGCCGATCATCTCACAATTTCCACCGCAAAAGCCACTTTTTCCTTCCCCAATCTGATCTCCCTCGAAGGCAAGCCGTCCGGCAGGGAATCCACCCTCTCCAGCGACGTGGAAAGGGTTTCCTTCGCCACATATTCGCCAAACGCCTCCAGCACGCCGTCGAGTTCGTCTCCTCCCTGCAGATATGTTCTTATCCGATCGCTCAGCTCGAACCCGGCGTCCTTCCGAAGCTCCTGGATGTGGCGCACAAGCTCCCTGGCGTACCCTTCCAGCCGAAGCTCCCGGGTGATCTCCGTGCTCAGCGCCACCATGTAGCCCCCTTCCAGGGCCACGGCGTAGCCGGAACGCGGCTTCACCCTGACTTCCGCCTCGTCCGGCAAAACCGTGATCGTCTGGCCGTCCACCTCTATCTCGATGGGTTCGCCGCTCTGGAGCTTCTCCGCCAGCGTCTCCTGATCCATCTTCGCCACAGCGGCCCGCATCTTCGGATAGAGGGCTCCGTACTTCCGCCCAAGCTGCGCCGGAAGCAGGTGAATGTTCACGTCCGCATACTCGGCGGCGGCGTCCATCACCTTCACATCCTTGACGTTCAACTCTTCCATGAGCAACGTCTTCACCCTATCCAGGCTCTCCTTCTCGCCGGCCCTGGGCAGATGCACCCATAGCGCCGAAAGCGGCTGGCGAACCCTCACGCCGGCGCGCTGCCTTGCTGCATGGCCGAGGCTGGCGAGCTGTTGCGCCAGAGCCATATCGGCCCGCAGCCGCTCGTCGATCAACGATTCGTCGTAACTGGGCCAATCGCTCAAATGCACGCTCTCCGCAGCATCCGAACGGAAGGAAAGCACCAGATTCTGGTAGATTTCCTCCGCGATGAAAGGCGTGAACGGAGCCAGGAGATGGCTCAGAGTCACCAGAGCATCGTAGAGCGTCTGATACGCGGCCATCTTGTCCCGATCGTCCTCGCCGCGGCCACGCCAAAACCGCCTGCGGTTGAGCCTGACATACCAGTTGCTCAGGCTCTCCACGAAAGAAGAAATGGCCCTGGTGGAGTTCGTCACGTCGTAGTTCTCCATGGCGAAAGTAACATCGCGGATCATCGCGTGGGTCTCCGCCACCAGCCACCTGTCCATCTCCGGCCGATCCTTCACCGGCACCTCCGGAGCCGTCGGATCGAACTCGTCCAGGTTCGCGTAGGTCACGAAGAAGCTGTAGACGTTCCACAAAGTCAGCAGGAACGATCGCACCACGTCCTCCACGAGCTTTATGGAGAACCTGCGGGCGTTTCCCGGAGGTGCCGCGGTATAGAGATACCATCGGATGGCATCCACGCCGGTCTTCGGGATCACGTCCCACGGGTCCACGATGTTACCGAGGTGCTTGCTCATCTTCCGACCGTCCTCCGCCAGGATGAGACCGAGGCAAACCACGTTCTTGAAGCTCGGCTCGTCGAAGAGCAAAGTGGAGACCGCGTGGAGGGTGTAGAACCAGCCGCGGGTCTGATCCACGGCCTCGGAGATGAAATCCGCGGGGAACTGATCCCGGAACATCTCCTGGTTCTCGAAAGGATAATGCCATTGAGCGACGGGCATGGAGCCAGAATCGAGCCACGCGTCGGCCACCTCCGGCACACGGCGCATGGTTCCGCCGCACTTCTCGCACTTCCAGGTGACCTCGTCCACGTAGGGGCGATGAAGGTCGAGGTCGGAGAGATCGCGGCCGGCTTTCTCGCTCAGCTCCGCCACGGAGCCAATGACCTCCGTATGGCCGCATTTGTCGCACTTCCAGATCGGAAGCGGCGTGCCCCAGTACCGATCCCGCCCGACGGCCCAATCGATGTTGTTCTCCAGCCAGTTGCCGAACCGACCGTGCTTGATGTGCTCCGGAACCCAGTTGATCTTTTCGTTGTTTTCCAGAAGCTTGTCCTTCTTGGCCGTGGTCTTGATGTACCAGGTGGTCTTGGCGTAGTAGAGCAACGGCGTATCGCATCGCCAGCAGAAGGGGTACGTATGCTCGTAGATACCGTGCCAATACATCAGGCCGCGCTTCTCCAGCTCCTCGATGATCAGCGGATCGGCATCCTTGACGAACATCCCTTTCCAGGGAGTCACCTCGTCGACGAACTTACCATCCAGGTTCACGGTCATCAGCACCGGCAGGCCGAATTTCCGCCCGACCTCCATGTCGTCCGCGCCGAAAGCCGGGGCCATGTGGACGATGCCGGTTCCCTCGTCCGTGGTGACGAAGTCGGCCGGGACCACGTAGGCGTAGTCCTTGTCCACCGGAAGGAACCTGTAGAGCGGCTCGTACCGCTTGCCCACCAGGTCCTTCCCCTTGAACCTGCCCACGATCCTGTATTCCCCGTATTCCTCACGGATGGACTCCTTGAGCCTCGCTTCGGCCAGGATGTACTTTTCGCCGTTCTGCTCCACCATCACATAGTCCAGGTCCGGGTCCACCGCCAGCGCCACGTTCCCAGGCAACGTCCAGGGCGTGGTGGTCCATACCAGGAAGTACGTCTTTTCCTCCCCTTTCACCGGAAACTTGACGAAAATGGACGGGTCCTTGGTGCCATCCTTGTACCCAAGCGATAGCTCGTGGCTGGAAAGGGGCGTGCCACACCGTGGGCAATACGGCACCACCTTGTAGTCCTGGTAGAGCAGCCCTTTTTCCCAGAACTGCTTCAGGATCCACCAGACCGATTCGATGTAGGAGTTGTGGTAGGTAACGTAGGGATGATCCATGTCGATCCAGAAAGCGATCCGCTCGGTGAGTCTCTCCCATTCTTTCACGTAGCGGAAGACGCTTTCCTTGCATTTCTTGTTGAATTTCTCGACGCCGTACTCCTCGATCGCCTTCTTGCCGGAGAACCCAAGCTCCTTTTCGACCTCGATTTCCACCGGCAGGCCGTGGGTATCCCACCCTGCCTTCCGCAGTACGTAGTACCCTTCCATGACCTTGAAGCGGTTGAAGAGGTCCTTGAAAGCCCTGGCAAGGACATGGTGGATTCCGGGCTTGCCGTTGGCCGTCGGCGGGCCCTCGTAGAAGACGAACCTGGGCCTCCCCTTCCTGGTCTCCAGGGTCTTGTGGAAGACATCCTGTTCCTTCCACCGTGCCAGGATTTTCTCCTCCATTTCCGCAAAATCGACTTTTGAAGACACCGGTTTGAATGCCATAATCACCTCCGAATTAGTCAATTAGTCAGTTAGTCGGTTAGTCAGCTAGTCTGGTAGTAGGGCGCTCAGCCGATCGAGCGCATCGCTACCCGACTATCCGACTACCAGACTACAAGACTACCAGACTACTTATCCTATCTCCTTCCAGAGTTCGAGGAAGTAATCCTCGAACCCAAGATTCTTCCAGAAAGCGATGCCTGCAGCGTTGGCCGCGGCCACCTGCAAGCGCACGTGGTCCAGCCCTCGGGCGGCGAACCACTCCACAGCCGTCTCCACCAGCCTGCGACCGATGCCGCGCCGCCGGAAACCCGGATCCACGTAGATGTCGGTGATGTAGCCGTGTATAGAACGGATGAAAACCGGCGTCCGCTCCCTCACCATGCCGATCAGGAACCCGACGACCTCCCCGTCCACCTCCGCCACCAGGATGATCACGTCCTCCCGTGATGAGACGATGCGGGTCAGGAACCGCCGGAATTCCTCCTCGGAGCCTTCTCTCACTTCCAGGCGTGCGTCAATGCCGGCATGGTACGCCACCGTACCTTTCCAGAGTTCCACCACGGCGTCCGTATCGCCCGGCGACATCCTGCGCACCAAGAAATTCGACTCCCGCATTCCAACCACCCGACCATCCGACTACTCAACTACCCGACTAAAAAAGCCCTCGTCCCTCTGTGGGGACGAGAGCTCATCTCCCGCGGTACCACCCCGCTTGACGGCAGAGCCGTCCTCTCTTCAGAGGCGCAGACACGCCTCCGTGGCTGTAACGGGCCACGACCCGTCCCAGTCTACCGGCGGGGACGACCCCGCTTTCGGTGGGAGGCTCCGGAAGGATTTTCCGTCGGATTCGTGCACCCGGCTTCCACCATCCCGGGCTCGCTGGACACTACCCCCGACGTACTCGTTTCCATCATAGCCTTTGG
>CAZEXY010000026.1:17212-24275 GCA_964516345.1 uncultured Anaerolineae bacterium | reverse complement strand
GGGCCACGGTAGGGCAAGCCGCAAGTTCGTCCCCGTGCAATGAGGGGATTCGAGGCTCGGTCGATGGGTGGTGAAATCCCGATTCTCTGCCATGCCGGGTGCGTAGAGGGGAGCGTGCAGCAGATGATTTTTGCCTCATAACTCGCTGAAAAGTCCCGTTTGGTGTATAATCTGGCAAGGTGGCTCTCTGTGAAGTGTGCCTTTTCCGGTACGTACTGGGCCCGGCTGTGACTCTGTCGAAGCAAAACCGTATCTCGAAGGGAAGAAATGGACTTCAACATCGGGAAAGTCAGGGAAATAGACATAGAACAAACCATGCGGGATGCATACCTGGATTACGCCATGAGCGTGATCGTGGCCAGAGCACTCCCGGATGTGAGGGATGGGCTCAAGCCCGTCCAGAGGCGTATTCTGTACGCCATGTATTCCACAGGACTCAAGCACAATTCGCCTTACAGGAAGAGCGCGAGGATCGTGGGGGAAGTTCTCGGGAAATACCACCCTCACGGCGACGCAGCCGTCTACGATGCCCTGGCAAGGATGGCCCAGGATTTCTCGCTTCGTTACCCGCTGGTGGACGGTCAGGGGAATTTCGGTTCCATAGATGGGGATAGCCCCGCGGCAATGCGGTACACTGAAGCCCGGCTCTCTGCCATCGCCGAGGAACTGCTGGAGGACATCGACAAGGAAACGGTGGATTTCGTGCCGAATTTCGACGGTTCCCTCGAAGAACCTTCGGTGCTCCCGGGCAAGGTGCCGAACCTCCTGGTGAACGGAGCCAGCGGCATTGCCGTGGGCATGGCAACGAACATCCCCCCACACAACATAAACGAGATAGCCGACGCTGTGGTCTACATGATCGATAGATGGCACGATCTGGATCAGGTCACCGTGGACGATATCCTGAGGATCGTTCCGGGGCCGGACTTTCCGACCGGGGCGCTGATCGTGGGACACGAAGGGGTCAGGAACGCATACGCAACCGGAAGGGGCAAGGTCATCGTCAGGGGCGAAGCGGAGATCGAAACGCTTTCCGGTGGGAAGAACAGGATCGTGATCAGCTCAATCCCATATCAGGTGAACAAGAGCCAGCTGGTTGAAAGGATCGCAAAGCTGGTGCAGTCCGGACGGGTGAACCAGATAAGCGACCTTCGGGACGAATCCGACAGAACCGGATTGAGGATCGTGGTCGATTTGAAGAAAGGAGCCCCGGCCAGGAAGGTTCTCAATCAGCTGTACAAATTCACTCCACTCGAGACCACCTTTGGTGTGAACATGCTGGCGCTGGTCGAGGGGATACCACGGCTTTTGCCGTTGAAAAAAGCCTTACAGGAATTCATAAGGCATCGGGAGAGGGTTCTGGAAAGGCGCACCGAGTACGAATTGAGGAAGGCGAAAGAACGCTCCCATATCCTGGAAGGCCTGTTGAAAGCGTTGCAGTTCCTGGACGAAGTGATATCGATAATCAGACGCTCTCCCTCGGCCGAGGAGGCGAAGACCCGGCTCATGGAACGCCTTTCCCTGACGGAAGTGCAGGCGCAGGCGATACTCGACATGCAGCTACGCAGACTTGCGGCCCTGGAACGGCAGAAGATCGAAGAAGAATACCGGGAGTTGCAGAAAAGGATAGAGTACCTGGAAGGGCTTCTGGCGAACCCGGATGCCATACTTGCCCTGATAAGGGGTGAGATGGAGGAACTGAAGGAGAAGTATGGAGACGAGCGGAGAACCAGGATCATAGAGGCAGAAGGGGAACTCACGGAAGAGGACTTGATTCCCCAGGAGAGGATTTTGGTTACCATAACCAGAGGCATGTACATAAAGCGGACGCCGGCCAGAAGCTACAGAGCCCAGGGCAGGGGAGGCCGGGGCGTCCAGGCGATGGATACGAGGGAGGACGACCAGCTCGAGCATATGGTCTTCGCCAGAACGCTGGATCACATGCTGTTCTTCACCAGCAAGGGGCGGGTCTTCTCCGTTCGGGGATATCAGATTCCGGAAGGGAGAAGGACGGCTCGCGGCATCCCTATCATAAATCTGTTGAACCTCAACCCTGAGGAGCGGATAACCGCCGTGGTGCCGATATCGGATTTCGGCAGGGCCGAATACATATTCATGGCCACGAAACGTGGTCTGGTCAAAAGGTTGAACCTGAGCGAGTTCGAGAAAGTCCGCCCCAGCGGGCTGATTGCTCTGAGGCTCAACAAAGGCGATTCCCTGCTGGGCGCAGTACCGACCACCGGCGACGACGACATCTTGCTCGTTTCCTCCAGAGGACGCGCACTTAGATTCAACGAGCGGGAAGTTCGGGTGATGGGGAGAACCGCTGCCGGGGTGAGGGGTATGAGGCTTTCCGGAAGCGACGAACTGGTTGGGATGTCCGTGGTGGAGCCTGGAGGTTACCTGTTGATCGTCACCAGGAATGGGTACGGCAAGAGAACGCCCGTGGACAGGTACACTCCTCACAGCAGGGGAACCCAGGGGGTTTACACAACCGCGCCGAAATACCTCGACGAAATAGGCCCCGTGGCCGTGGCGCACGTGGTCCAGGACGAGGACGAAGTTGCGATTCTGTCGGCCAGGGGCATAAGCATACGGCTGAAGGTTTCCCAGATTCGTCCGATGAGCAGGAGCTCCAAAGGCGTAAAAGTGATCTCCTTGCAGGCAGACGATTACGTCGTGGCCGCGGCCAGGATCAGGCCGAAACCCAAGGAATCCGAAAGCGAGAAGGAGAAAGGCTGAGAGCCGGAGGAAGTAGATGTACGTCGACATTTCCAGCCGAAAACCCGGCCAGCAACTGGAATACCTGCCCAGGCCGGACAAAGAGCGCCTGGCGGAGACCCTTGTCGCGTTTGCCAACAGCGACGGAGGGATCGTAGTGCTGGGCCTTTCCCCCTCCGGCGAGGTGACCAACGAGATTTCTGAAGAGGACGTGGAGGGCCTGCTCCAGCAATCGATCATGGAGAGCGTGCCGCCGGTGGAAATAAGGAACCTGCACAAAGAAGAGCTGCCGGAAGGTGGGGAGATCTTCGTCATGGAGGTGCCGCGGAGCCCGGAAGTGCACACTTTGCTGGATGGAAGGGTGGTGGTGCGCTCCGGCACGGAAAACAGAACCCTGCAGGGGCCGGAGATCCGGCACCTTGCATCGACCCGGAGCACCGGGGATTTCGAAAGCGAGCCTGTGCCCGGTGCCACCGTGGAAGATTTTTCCGCGGAAGTGATCGAAGAATACGAACGGAAGAGGAGCGAGCGCACCGGCCGCTCCTGGGAGGGTTCGAGGGAAGATCTGTTGCAGGCCATAGGAGCGGTAGATCAGCATCTGCGGCCGACGGTGGCCGGGTTGCTTCTCTTCGGCAAGAACCCTGAATATTTCCTTCCCCAGAGCGGCTTGGTCTTCGTCCATTTCCGTGGTACGGAGCCGAAAGGGGAGGGATACGGGCGCAGGGAGGAAATTCACGGACACCTGGCGAAAGTGATAGAAAGAGCCTGGCAGGTGATCTGGGAGGAGATGGACAAAGAGGCCGTAGTCAAGGGGCTGGTCCGAGAGGAACACACCGAGTACCCCAGGGTGGCGGTGAGGGAGGCGCTCGTCAACGCAGTGTGCCACAGAGACTACAGGATCTCCGGAAGGAAGATCGAGGTGAAGATGTTCGCAGACAGGCTCGAGATCGTGAGCCCGGGCGGGCTTCCCGGATACATCACCCTCGACAATATCCTGGAGGAGCACTATTCCAGGAACCCAAGGATAGTCAACGGCTTGATGCAATGGGGGTACATCGAGGAGCTCGGCCTCGGCATGGACAGGATCTTCGAATCCATGACCAGGGAAGGCCATCCACCTCCGGAGCTCGACTCCACTCCGTACAGATTCATGATCACGCTGAAGAACGTCAAGCGTCCTGTTTTGATGCCGGAATGGGAAAGCAGCATGAACGAAAGGCAGCTCAAGGCGCTTCAGTACATACAGGAGCACGGCAGAATAACGAACCGTGAGTACCGTCGACTCTGCCCTCACGTTTCTGCCGAAACGCTGAGGCTCGATCTCGTGGACCTGGTAAACAGGGGCGTACTGCTGAAGATCGGCGAAAAGAAAGGAACTTACTACATCCTAAAGTGATTTTCAGGAGGAATCATTGGCACGTTATAGAGCACCGAGAGGGACGTTCGACATCCTGCCGGAGGACTGGCCCTACTGGAACTATGTAATATCCAAAGCGAGGGAAGTGGCTGCCCTCTACGGATACCAGGAAATCGAAACTCCAATATTCGAATCGACAAGCCTGTTCGTCAGGGGTGTGGGAGAAGGCACCGATATCGTCGACAAGGAGATGTATTCCTTCAAGGACAAAGGTAAAACCGACCTGACCCTGCGCCCTGAATTCACCGCAGGGGTGATGCGGGCATACGTGGAACATGGTATGCACACCAGACCCAAACCGGTCAAACTGTTCTCCATAGGTCCACTTTTCAGGTACGAGCGTCCCCAGGCAGGGAGGTTCAGGGAGTTTCATCAGTTCAACGTGGAAGCGATAGGCTCCCAGGACCCTGCCCTGGATTTCGAAATCATGTCGATGGCGTGGCAATTCCTGGAGGAACTCGGATTCAAGGGGCTTTCCTTTCAGATCAACAGCACCGGATGTCCAAAGTGCCGGCCCATCTACGTGGAGGCGCTCAAGAAATACTATATGGAACACTACGATGAAATCTGCGAGGACGACAAGAGGCGACTGGAGAGGAATCCACTGCGGGTTCTGGATTGCAAGAATCCGAAATGCCAGCCGGTCATAGCCGGCGCGCCGAAGATAACCGATTACCTGTGCGACGAATGCAGAGACCATTTCTCCGCGCTGCGCCGATACCTCGACACGGCAGGGAAGAAATACACGCTGAACCACAGGCTCGTTCGGGGCCTCGATTATTACACCAAGACCGTTTTCGAGGTGTGGGCAGAGGGGATCGGGGCACAGAATGCGGTTTGCGGAGGAGGGAGATACGATGGACTGGTGGAGGAGATCGGCGGCCCGCCCACGCCGGGGGTCGGCTTCGCCGTCGGCATAGAAAGGGTCGTGATGATGCTCAAAGCCCAGGGCGTGAAAGTGCCGGAACCCCGGGCTCCTGAGGTTTTCGTGGCCTACCTCGGCGAGTCGGCAAAAGAGGAAGCCGTGATGCTCTCCCAGGAGCTTAGATCTGAGCACATTTCCGCCATTCTCTCGTTCGACAAACGGGGTCTCAAAGGACAATTGAGGGATGCCAACCGCTGGAAGGCTAAGTACACGATCATCATCGGAGAGGAAGAGATCGCTCGGGGCGAAGTTACCGTGAGAGACATGGAGAGCGGTGAACAGTCTAATATCGAACGGAAAACATTGATCGGGTGGTTGAGGGAAAAGCTCGGGAAGAAGTCCTGAATTTCATGAACCTTCGGCCGCTCGATGCCCTTGCCAAGGGGGTGTGAGATGGAACTATCGGAATACCCAAGACCTCCTGAAGATACCGGGATCGGAGTCCATTGGGCTCCTGGGCCGGCCGCGTCCGTTGGACTTGGAGAGGTGAAGGATTTCTGGATCCCCGAACTCAAGGCCATGGGGGTCAAATGGGTCAAGCTGCTCCACGACGGAGGCTTGAACGTAGCGACGGCGTTCCTGGAAAACGGGATCGTTCCAATCGTGAGGATATATCGCTATCAGCCCAACTCCGTGGACGCCGAAGAAGCCGCCCTCAGCGAACGGGAACTTGCGATCGTCAAGGAGTTCGTGGACGCAGGAGTCAGGTACTTCGAGTTCAACAATGAGCCGAACCTCTCCACAGAGTGGAAGGACAAGAAGAAGCCTCCTGACGCCGAACAGATCGTGGCGAAGAATGCCATAAGGGATATGGAAGCCATCATCAAGCTCGGGGGATATCCGGCAATCCCGGCTTTGTCCGTCGGATGCAGGTGGGACCTGATCGGCTCGATCATAGAGCAAGGTGGCAGGGACCTGCTGGATGGGCCTGTGTGGATAGCGGTGCACAATTACGATCTCAACCACCCCCTCGATTATCCTTACGATGAAGTGAATCAGGCCGGGAAAGAGATAACTCCGGAAGAATATGTTTCCTATGGGAGGACTGCATGGACCGGCCCCACGTGGGGCAAGCGCAGCCTCGAATTCGTTAATCGGCAGAGGAAAGAGGGGAAGAATCCCGGGTTCACGATAATGGACGATAGTTCGTGCTGGCTCGCTTATGAAAGGCTCGCAGAGCTCTCCAGAAAGCATCTCGGCCGGGTTCTGCCGATTCTCAGCACGGAGAACGGGCCGATAGTTGGAGAGGACCCCGACCCGAGGTATCCTACCACCACGAAAGAGTTCCACAAGGAGAAAGTCCTACGGATGGCCAGGGTCATGATGGGCACTTCCAGGGAATACGAGCCTGCACCGGAGTATTACTTCAACACGGCATTCTGGCTCCTGGCGAGCTCTCAGCTCCGCACCATAGGCTGGGAGACCCATTCGTGGTACAGCGTGATCTGGCCGGGTGGAAGGCTACCGGTGGTGGAGGCATTGAAGGAGGAGCCAAAGCAGCCAAGGAAATTCGAGAAGAAAAAAGAGGAAAAGCCGGAGAAGGTGGAACATAGCATCGTCTTGAGATCCAGCAAGCTCGGTTCCGTGAGAGGGCATATCGAAGGAGGTGCGGGGCTGAAAGTGGTGCTCCGGAATTCCACTTCAGCGGAAGCCACGTGCGACGAGGATGGAAATTTTGCGTTCGAGAATCTTCACGAGGGCAGGTATACCATCGAAGTGCCCGAGAAAGGGATCGGACAGACAGTCCAAATCGTCGCCGGCGAAACCGCTTCCGTGGAGTTCGAGCTTCCCGAGCCCGCCGTCCCGCCGGAAGAACATCCCGAGACCCCCGAACAGCCGGAAGAGCCAGAGGAAAACCGGAAAACCCCAGAACCGGAGGAAGAGCCGGAATCGCCGAAAGAAAAAGAAGAGGAACCTTCGGCCGAGAAGTGGAGCTTCAGAGTGGAGCAAGGGGGCGTGGGGCCTGGCTTTGGGGTCATCCGGTGTTCTGTGGAAGGGAG
>CAZEXY010000026.1:0-17112 GCA_964516345.1 uncultured Anaerolineae bacterium | reverse complement strand
CCGGAATCACGAAAGAGAAACTGTATCTGTTCCTGGCGGAAGTCCCAATCCGAAAGGAAGACCTGATTCTCCTGATGAATTACATCTCCAAGTTCTCTCCTCGCGTGGGCGACAGCATAGAAGAAGCCGGAAACGCCGAGAAGGTCATCGTGGTTTCCGACTCCCAAGACGAAACGCTGAAGCAGATACTGGAATCGGACGGTGCGAAGGTTTGTTTTGCCTCGCCTCCGTTCTCGGAGAACCTGGGGAAGGCCGTTTCTTCAGAGGAGGCGGACATCTTCTGCAAAGGCGGGTGATCGCATGAGGGCAAAGTCTCCGCGGTTCTTCACGATCGCTATGGCGGCACTGGGAACGGTGC
Source organism: uncultured Anaerolineae bacterium (assembly GCA_964516345.1). Taxonomy (GTDB): domain Bacteria; phylum Chloroflexota; class Anaerolineae; order S016-19; family S016-19; genus S016-19. The sequence continues at coordinate 16,754 of CAZEXY010000026.1, read as the reverse complement.
TGCTGTTGTTCGTGATACTGCCCGTTTTGTCCACTATTTTCAGTACTTCGCCGGCCATGCTGGCGAAAACGGCCGTGGATTCCGAGGTTCTGAACTCCATCCTTTTGACTTTCTACTCCGCGGCTCTGGCGACTATGATAGCTGCGATCGTGGGTGTGCCGCTCGCTTACCTCCTCGCAAGGCACGAATTTCCGGGGCGCTCCGTCGTGGAAGGAATCGTGGACATTCCCGTCGTCATGCCGCACACCGCTGCGGGCATAGCCCTGCTCATGGTCTTTGGAAGGCAGGGGCTTCTCGGCAGAGGCCTGAGCAGGGTGGGTATGGTCTTCACCGGCAGCGTCGGGGGGATCGTCGTGGCGATGCTGTTCGTCAGCATGCCTTTCATGGTGGACGCTTCCAAGGAGGCTTTCAGAGGGGTGGATCCAAGGCTCGAAAACGTGGCAAGGACGTTGGGCGCTTCCCCGACGAGAGTTTTCTTCAAAGTAACGCTTCCGCTGGCGTGGAGGGGGATACTCGCCGGGGCGGTGATGATGTGGGCGCGCGGAATCAGCGAGTTTGGGAGCGTGGTAATCCTCACTTACCACCCAATGATCGCTCCGGTGCTCGTCTACGATAGGTTCGAAACTTTCGGGCTGAAATACGTGCTGCCGGTTGCATCGCTGCTCATACTGACGTCCCTGGCCGTTTTCGTCCTGCTGAGGGCATTGCTCCGTCGTCCTGGTGAAGCTGCATGATAACGCTGAAGGACTTTTCGGTTGGCGCTGGCGACTTTCTGCTTTCTCCTGTGAACCTGTCCTTGAAAGATGGGGAGTACTTCGTGCTCCTTGGGCCTACAGGCTCGGGAAAGACGATTCTTCTCGAGACCATCGCTGGATTGAGGAAGCCGAAAGGAGGCAGGCTGTACTTCGGTGCCGAAGACGTCTCCGGCGTGCCGCCGGAAAAACGCAGAATAGGCTTCGTCTACCAGGATTACCTGCTCTTTCCGCACATGAGCGTTCTGGAAAACGTCATGTTTGGTATACGCGGCAAAAGAGAAGATCGTCTCCGGCAGGCCGTGGAGATTGCCAGAACGATCGGCGTAGAGCATCTGCTGAACAGACGTGTGCAGGGGTTGTCCGGAGGGGAGCAGCAAAGAGTCGCGCTTGCACGGGCGTTGGCACCCCGACCGGAGCTGCTGCTGCTCGACGAGCCTTTGAGCGCCCTCGATCCTTCCACAAGGGATGAACTGCTGGAGGAGCTGAAGGGAGTACACCAAAGACTGCGCCCAACCGTACTGCACGTGACCCACAATTTCGAGGTCGCCATGAGGCTTGCGGATAGGATAGGAATAGTCGGGGAAGGAAAGCTGCATCAGGTGGGGACTCCAGAGGAGATCTTCAGGAAGCCGGGGGACGAATTCGTGGCGAAATTCGTCGGGGCACGGAACATTCTGCGTGGAGAATTTGGCGAAGTAAATGGGGAACGGTGCGTCAAGGTCGGATCGATCTGCATATCAGTGCCCCGAAGAGGAAAAGGAAGCACAAGGGTGCTCATAAGGCCCGAAGATATACTCCTTTCGAGGAAACCTTTCGAATCCAGCGCCAGGAATGCTTTCAGCGGCATCGTCAGTTCCGTGACCGATTCGGGCCCTGTGTTGTACGTATCGGTGGAGATACCACCGGAGCTTACGGCGCTGGTGACCAGGAGATCGTTCGAGGAACTCGGCATTCGCGTGGGGGACAGGATATGGCTCACGTTCAAAGCCTCGGCCGTACACACGTTTTGAGAAGACGGGCGAATCTCTCACGAAAGCCCCAGCCTGATCGCTTCGGCGATCGTCCTGGCCTTCAGCAATTCGAGGTCGCTCGGAGGTGATATTTTCCTCGACGCCGAGCGCGGCAAAAGAACCCTCTTGAACCCGAGCCTGGAGGCTTCCTCCAGCCGCTTTTCCACATAACCGACGCTTCTCAGCTCGCCTCCAAGTCCGATTTCGCCCACTGCGACAAGGTCGGCGGGAACCGGGACGCCTTTTTCGGCAGATGCTATGGCCATGGCGACGGCAAGATCCGCCGCAGGTTCCTGTATGCGCATGCCGCCGACCACGTTCACGAAAACGTCCTGGTTCCCGAGACGAACCCCGGCCCTTCTCGACAGAACCGCCGAGAGAATCAACAGCCTGCTGAACTCGATGCCGTTGGCGGTGCGGCGCGGCTGGCTGAAATTGGTGGGGCTCACCAGCGCCTGGACTTCCACCAGTATCGGGCGCGTGCCTTCCATCGTCACTGCGATCGCCGAGCCGGGCGTATTCGGAAGCCTTTCCGCCAGGAACAGCTCGGACGGGTTGCGTACTTCCACAAGCCCCGATTCCTGCATCTCGAAAACTCCGACTTCGTTGGTTGATCCGAACCTGTTCTTGACCGATCTCAGCAGGCGGTAGGTGTGGAACCTTTCCCCTTCCATGTAGAGAACCGTATCCACCATGTGTTCCAGAACCTTCGGGCCTGCTATCGAGCCCTCCTTGGTCACATGGCCGATCAGGAAGAGCGGAAATCCGTTGCTTTTCGCTTCCTGAAGCAGGGCAGACGCACAGAATCTAACCTGTGTGATGTTCCCCGGCATGCTGTCGAGGGAATCCGTGTAGATCGACTGGATGGAGTCGACGACCACGAGGTCGGGAGCAAGGGAGGAGATGTGCGACAGGATGGATTCGAGGTGGGTTTCCGCCAGAACGTAGAGATTCTCCCCAGCTATTCCCAGCCTCGAAGCGCGCATCTTTACCTGCCCAAGGCTTTCCTCCCCGGATGAGTAAAGGACTTTCCTGCCTTCTTGTGCCAGCGCCGCGGCGGTCTGCAAGAGCAAAGTGGATTTTCCGATACCCGGCTCGCCACCGAGAAGGATGACAGAGCCGGGAACGATTCCACCACCCAGAACCCGACTGAATTCCTCCATGGGCAGCGGAATGCGTTCCTGTATCCTGGCTTCTACCTGCGTCAGCGGTACGGGGGATGCCCCTCCTACCGGGGCGGCAGATCTCTTTTCCCGGCTTTGGCGGACCACCACCTCTTGCAGGGAGTTCCATTCGCCGCAGTTGGGGCATTTCCCGTACCACTTACTGAAAGTGGCGCCGCAATTGCTACAGACGTATTGTACTTTCGATCTGGCCATTGTCTCTGACTCCATGCCACCGCTACATGATGCTTGCGGGGTATTCTATTTCAGAACAAACGTTCTGGCAAATGCGAAGGGGCTATTCGGTTGGATTTTCGGCGCCGCTGGCCCCGCTTCCTCCCCATTTCTCCCGCTTCTTCAGGTACGCCCGCCAGGTGATGGCCCAGCGTTCCGGGTCGTCCAGCACGGAATGATCGATTCTGTGTACCGTGCTCCGGTGTGGGGCGGTTTTGACGATCTCCGGATCGGTGCGTGCTTCCTCCGCCACGTGCGCCAGGATCGCCGCGTACTCGTCGAGATCCTCTTTGGAATACGATTCCGTCGGCTCCAGCGTGCAGGGCTCCGGCACGATCCAGGGGTGATGGCTCGTCCAGTAGTGCACGCCGAAATCCGCAGCCCGCAGCCCGATATCCTCCGAGTGAACTCCGGTCTCCCTGGTCAGTTCCTCCCACGAATATCGAACCTGCTCGATCCGGCGCTTACCTTTGGCGTAAGGCGCGCTCACGCCCGGGATTTCCAGCATCTTCTTGAGAAGGTAGTTGTTGTTCAGCACGGCGATTTCGGACACTTCCCTCAGCCCTCTCGCTCCCAGCGCCATGACCCACGCATACGCCCGCAAGACCACCGGAGGCACCCCGTAGAACGGCCCTATCTTGCCTATGCTCTCCGGCACTTCGTAATCCAGGTAGTACCTTTCGCCGTCGAAGGCGACGAGTGGTACCGGCAGGAATCTCTCCAGTTCCGAAGTCACCCCAAGGGCGCCCACCGCAGGCCCGCCGGTCCCGTGGGGCGACGAGAAAGTCTTGTGCAGGTTGAAGTGGCACAGGTCGAAGCCCGCATCCCTGGCTCTCGTGATCCCCAGGATGCCGTTGGCGTTGGCCTGGTCGTAGAAGCAGAGTCCGCCCACTTCATGCACCACCCGCACGAATTCGTCGACCTTCGGGTTGAAGATTCCCGTGTCCTCCGGATTCGTGATCATCAGCCCGGCGGTTCGCTCTGAGACCACGGACTTCAGCGCGTCCAGATCGGGGTAGCCGTCCTCGTCCGGATAGAGGGTGATCACCTCGAAGCCCGCCATCTTTGCGGCGGCGGCGTCGGACGGGTGGGAGAAGATGGTGGTCACGATCTCCCTGCGCCTGTCCAGCTCCCCGCGGGATTCGTGGTACGCCCGGATGATGGACGCGGCGGTGTAGATGGCCGCCGAGCCTGCTCCCGGCTGGAGCGTAAACCGATCCATCCCCGAAATCTCCTTCAATATCTGCTCGAACCGGTACATGACCTCCAGGATTCCCTGCACGGTGCTTTCGTCCTGGAGTGGGTGCAGTTCGGCGAGCTTCGGGGAGCGGGCAAGGCGCTCGTTCACCTTCGGGCTGTATTTCATCGTGCAGGTTCCCTGTCCGACGTCGATGTTCAGGTCGGTGCCCAGGGTCTCCTGCGAGAGCCGGTCGTAGTGGCGCAGAACTTCCGGCTGGGAGAGTTCCGGCAGCTTCGGCGGTTCTTTCCGGCGCATTTTCTCCGGAAGCGACGCCAGCACGTCGCCCACCTCACGCCGAATGCCTTCCTCCACCTCTGGAGGCAGGATGCCACGCCTTCCTTTCCGGCTCAGCTCGAAGATGATCGGTTCGTCCCACTTGGCCTGATGGAACCTGCGCAGTTTCGGCCTGTCGCTCATCTCGTCACCTCCTCCAGCGTTTTCGCCAGCCGGTCGATGTCGGCTTTGGTGTGGAGTTCCGACACGGCGTAGAGGGCGCTTTGACCCAGCCACGGGAACTCCTCCGAGAGGTCTTTTCCGCCGAAGATTTCACGTTCCAGCAGTGCTTCGTTGATTTCCGCCACGCTCCTGCCGGTGCCGTCGAAGTTCACCACGAACTCCTGGAAGTGGGGGGCTCGGAAGAACGGCGCCCGCACGCCTGGGATTTCGTCGAGCCGTTTTGCGGCGTATGCAGCCCGGGCCATGAGCCCCTCGCCCAGCTCGGCCATCCCCTGGGGGCCCATCAACGCCAGATAGACGCCGGCGGTTATCCCCCAGAGCGCCGCGGCGGTGCCGACCCACTCCTTTCCTTTTTCACGCCGGGCAAAGGAAGTTCGCCCGTAGGCCACGTCGCCGAAGCCGTACTCGCCTTCCACCGATGTAGGCGCGATGCCGAAGAGCCTCGAGGGGTACTCCATGACGTACCTCTCTTCGTCCCTCGTGGCGATGTACCCTCCATGCCCTCCGCCGTACTGCATGTGCATCCCCAGCGGCTGGATGTCGCCGCAGACAATGTCCGCGCCGTAGTCTGCCGGGGGAGTCAGCACGCCCAGGGAGCTGGGGTCGGCGTAGACGACGCACACCGCCCCATGCTCATGGGCGATCTTCGCTATCTCGTCGCCCCGGGTCTCTATGAATCCGAGGTAGGATGGATTCTCGAAGTAGACTGCGGCGGTCTCGTCGGAGATGGCCGATTCCAGAGCGGCGAGATCCAGCATGCCGGTCTCAGGCTCGTGCGGCAGGAGTTCGATTTCCGCCCAGGGCTTGCAGTAGTCCCGGATCTTCGAGAGCTTGTCCGGGTTGATGATCTGCGGCAAAAGCAGTCTCCGCCGCCCGGTGATGCGGGTTGCCATGCAGAGGGAAGTGGCGGCGGCCTGGAATCCGTCGTAAGTCGGCACGTTGACCACGTCCATGTTCAGGAGTTCCGCCATCATGCTGGCGTACTCGAAGAGAGCCTGGAAGCGGCCGTGGTCGTCGTAGGGCTCGCCGGCGTAGGCGGTCAGGAATTCGCCCCGGGAGTTGATCTCGTCGCAGACCGCCGGGACGTGTCGCCGGTAGCACCCGGCGCCCAGGAAGCTGAGGTACTCGTCGGCCGTCTTGTTCTTCGCCAGGATTCCTTTCACGTGCCGCTCGAGGGATGCCTCGGAGAGGAACGGTTCCGGAAGTTTCAGCAGTCCCTTTACCCGCAAACGCTGTGGAATTTCCTCGAAGAGTTCTTCGATGCTCTCCGCCCCGATCTCCCGGAGCATCTCCTGCTTCACTTCGGGGACGGAGTTGGGGATGTAAGGGTGGACGAACGCTCGATCGTTTTTCATGAAGTCCCTCCACAGAATCGAAAGATGGGCAAGCGGATGCCTGCTCAGGGTTACGTCGCCATTCTATCACAAGCATCCGGATGCCGAAAGGAGGGGCTGTTCTTGGACGCTATCCCAGACGATCGAGGTCATATCTTTCTGAGGGCTTTGGCTCCCCAAATCGTTGCAGCCCCGAGTATCACGTACAGGAGTCCCAGACCTACTATCGAGAATTTCAGCAGGGAGCACCAGCGTGCCAGAGCAGGCCAGATATCGTTTCGAGAACCCAGCAGCACCTTTATCAGCCCGTAGTTTTCCGTTGCATCCAGAATCGCCGCAATCAGAACGATCCAGGCCAGCAACGATCCCGCGGAGGAGAGAGTACCCGCTATAATCTTCAATCCTCGAGAAACCAGCACGCACCCCAGAGCTATGGCGAGGGCGTAAGAAACGAGGAACAGGTAGTCGAGGCCGAGGCTGAGCCCTGCGTACATTTTCCCTTCCGCTCCCCACGAATCGAGAATCCTCTTGGCGGATGCCGTGTTTCCTGCTAACTCAAATGAGACTATGCCGGAAGGCGCTGCCGCAGTCTTCAGGTGAGAATCTATGGAGTTCAAAGAAACCATCAGTATCATCGTCAATAGGAAGGTCAGGATGAAAGCGACTTTTTGTTCTGTGGGAGAAAGCCAGTCGAACGGGGAACGGATTTTATTCATTTCGTTTTCTCTCCTTAAAAGTCTTGCACTCTCCACGTGTGGTGCAGAAAGTCGAGCGTGACGCTTTTATGTTTTCGGACCTCATTTTACCATTTTTCGAAATTTTCACAAAGCTTGCCTTGCCCATGGATAATTACAAGCCCGATTTTGACAGCGGCTGTACTGTGTGGTACTCTTGGCGTTGAAGCGTAGCAAGGGTGCCTTCCGGCCCGGATGCCGAAGGCCTAAGGGGGGAAGCCGGTGAAAGTCCGGCGCTGTCCCGCAACTGTAACCGTGAACATCACGGGAGCCAGGTCGCCCGCCCTTGCGGAAACGCCATAGGCCCTCGAGGAAGGGAACGGCGGAAGAATGGAGCTCGCAAGCCTCTGGTTCTTCGGCCAGAGGCTTTTTCTCTGTGAATGCCCTTCCCATCCTCCGGGAAGGGCATTTGTAATGTGGAGCGGGGTGACGATGTCCGTATATCGAAAGCGATTCTTGAAGGCTTTTTTGCTGCTGGCGTTGGTCGCAGCTGTGGGTTTGTTGGTTTTCATGCGTACAGGCAGCCCACGCGTGGATAGGCTTTCCAGAAAGCGTTCCGCTGCCAGGGCTGTTGCGTGGCTCAGGACTCAACAGCAAAGTGACGGATCGTTTGGATCGCTCACGCTGACGGCGGAGATGGTGGAAGCGATTTCGGACACCGGTGAGGATGTTCGATCCCGGGAATGGACGCCCGATGGTGTTTCCTTGTATCAAGCTCTGGAGGATCAAACCGGGAAATACATGGAAGGCGGGAAAAGAGATGCAGGTGTGATAGCTAGAATACTCCTCGGAGTGATAGCTGCTGGTGGAAATCCCAGAAGGTTCGCGGGATACGATCTGGTGAAAGCTCTGAAACTAACCTATAATGCGGATAGCGCTCTTTATCACGAAACCAATATGTTCAGGAACTCCCTCGCGATGCTTGCTCTTGCAAGGGCTGGAGAGAGTGTGCCCGAACGAGCGGTGAGTAGGACATTCGTGGAAAAGCGATCCCGAGGCTGCTGGGGGTGGCAGATCGGCGGGAAGGCATGCGATACGGATACTACCGCTGTAACGATGCTGGCTCTTGCCGCCAACGGGGTGAAGCGGGACCGGGTGGAAGATGTGCTTCAATTTCTCTGGAGAAAGGAACACAGAGACGCCGGATGGGGTTCCTGGGACGATCAGACCGTTTCGAACGTTGATTCTACCGCGCTGGTTTTGCTCGCCCTGAAAGCATTCGGCGAGAATCCTCGTGGCGAAAGGTGGAGCAGGCGGACTTTCATCAGGAGAACCAACCCGTTGAAGCGATTGCTGGAATTCCAGCACAAAGACGGTTCGTTCTGGTACCTGGACGACCAGGAGGGCGGGAAGTTGCTTGCCACCTGTGATGCTCTACTGGCCGTCGCACAAAGTTATCCGGGCGACGAGAAGTGAATACTTCTGGAAGCATAATCATCAAAAATTCGAGGAGGTAGGGATGAACGCTAAAAGGAAGAATCTGCTCATTCTGGCTACCGTAGTCCTGCTGCTGGCTCTCGCCGTTACCACAGCCCTTGGCGCTGGCGGGACCAAGTCGGTGGGGGTCGTGGTTCAACATTCCGACGGAACCGTCATCACCAAAGTGGTCAAGGTTCAGGGGGATGCTACTACTTTCGACGTGCTCAAGGCGGCGAAACTGAACATCGTCAGCTCTCAGACGAAGTTCGGGCCGGCAATTTGTGCCATCGATGCCGAAGGTTGTACGAATGCTTCCAACTGCTTCTGCGACAAGAAGCATTTCTGGGCATTCTACATCTTGAAAGACGGCAAATGGACGGCCTCCCAGGTCGGGGTTGGAAACTACAAGCCTAAGGATCACGATGTCGTCGGGTTTGCGTGGAGCACGTTCGACGCGAACTACAAACCGGAAGTTCAGCCGCCGGTCTATACTTTCGACAAAATCGCCGGTGCGGCTCAGAACAATGCAAAAACCAAGGTCATCGAATGGATAGCATTCTTCCTGGTGGCTATAGTGGCCATCGGGTTGCTGTTCTCCGCTCCGTTTACAAAGAAATCTCAGGCGTGAAGAAAGTGAAAGGGTTCTTCAAGACTCTGAAGCATCCCTACCGGCTTGCGTTCCTGCTGCTGGTGGGGATGCTGATGATGGGATCCGTGGCCCACGCCGGGTGGTGGAAGCACCACGCGGGGGTGGTGATCCGCTTTGGCGACGGAAAGGTATACACCGAGTGCGTGGCGTTCGATGAGGAAAGCGTTTCCGGAGCCGAACTCCTTCAACTGGTTCACCTGCCGGTGATCACCGCTGCCGGTCCCATGGGGACCGCCATATGCAAGATCCAGGACGAAGGATGCGATTATCCTTCTGAAAGCTGTTTCTGCAAATGCCAGGGCGGGTCGGAATGCTCCTATTGGGCTTACTACCATCTGGTGGACGGTAAATGGCAGTATTCCAAGGTCGGAGCGGGGAAGTACCAGGTGCACGATGGAGACGTCGAAGGTTGGGCATGGGGGTCCGGCACCATGGGGAGCGCCAAAGTCATGCCTCCGGTCAAGAGCTTCAAGGAAATCTGCCCGAGATACTCTTCGGCAAAGGGATCCGAGAAGAAAAGTGTGTCTCAATCCTTTTATGCCAGATTGTTGCTTTTGATAATCGTACTGCTGGCTTTCGAACTCTATCTCAAAATTGCCAGTAACAAGAAAGGAAGTTAGGTTCTTCGGCCCCTTCCGGAGTCGTGACGGTGGAGTGTTTGCATGAGAAACCGGGTGACAAGTCAAAATCCATACGCCTGGTCTTTGTGGTTGGCAGGAGCCATGCTCCCGCCAATTCTCACGCGCAACCCGTTGTACCTGTTCATCGAGCTCCTTGCCACGATGAGGATTCTGAGCATGGGATCCGAAGGATCCGCTCAGTGGAAGCCGCTGGTGAAAATGGCGATCTGGCTGGTGGCGCTGTCGGTGCCGTTCAACGCTCTCGTGGTTCATTTCGGGAGGATAGTTTTGTTCACACTTCCGGCGAACTGGCCGGTCGTAGGTGGAAAGATAACGCTGGAATCCATACTGTTCGGGCTCAGCACGGGGCTGGCTTTGCTGACGCTCTTTCAGGCGTTTGCAGCTTTCAACGTCATGGTCTCTCCATCGTCGCTGCTTCGGCTCGTTCCGCCTTTCCTTTTCGAAGCGGGTTTGATGATAGCGATAGGGCTTTCCTTTTTCCCTCAGATGACTAAGAGCATCTCCCAGGTGAGGGAGGTTCAGCAACTCCGGGGTCATCGGTTCAGGAAAATGGGAGACGTGATTCCGTTGGTCATGCCCGTGCTGGCTATAGGGATCGAGAAGTCGTTGAACCTGGCCGAATCCCTTGCGTCCCGCGGCTTCGGGAGGCACAGGAAGGAAGTGTCGGGCTATCAGAGGCTCGCCAGCTCTGTGATCACGGTGTTCGGACTCGCTGTGACGACTGTTGGAGTTGCGGTGGGGGCCTTTCTGCCGGGTAGGAAACAGCTTGCGTTGATCCTGGTTGCGCTCGGTGGAGTTACGATGATCTCCCTCTTCCTATGGCAGAACTCGCTGGTGCGCCGTACCGGGTACACGCCCGTCCGATGGGGGTGGGAGGAAGTCGTAACCGCTGGTGCCGGTGCAATCACGGCGTTCGTGTTCGTCTGGATCAGGATGACATCTCCGCAGACCCTGGTCTATTACCCGTACCCTCCATTTTCTCCGTGGCCTCCTTTCGAATTGATCCCGGCGGTGGCGGTTTTCGTTCTTGCTCTGCCTGCGATGCTGGAAGGAATGCCATGATCCGCTTCCGGGGAGTTTCCTATTCGTATCCGAAATCCAACGCTCCGGTGCTCCGGAACGTGAGCCTGGAGATACCGGATGGAAGCTTCGTGCTGGTCATCGGCCCATCCGGAGCGGGGAAGTCGACTTTCTTGAGGACGCTGAACGGGCTCGTGCCGCACTTCTACGGCGGCAGATGGAGCGGGAAGCTGTCCGTGGCGGGTAGAGATCCGATATCCCTGGGACCGGAAGGCATGGCCGACACGGTGGGGTTCGTGGGGCAGGACCCGGAGGCGCACTTCGTGGCGGAAACGGTCGAACAGGAACTGGCTTTCACGATGGAGAATTTCGCCACACCCAGGCCGTTGATGCGGAAGAGGGTGGAAGAGGTGCTCGATCAATTGAAGCTCTCGAGCCTGCGTCATCGAAGGATAGACACCCTCTCTGGCGGCGAAAAACAGCGTACGGCCATAGCTTCCGTCATGACCCTTCAACCGGAAATTCTCGTGCTCGACGAGCCCACCTCGCAGATAGATCCGCAGGGAGCTGATGAGGTTTTGACTCTGTTAAGACAGCTGAACGAGGACCTCGGTCTCACCATCGTGGTATCGGAGCAACGCCTGGAGAGGGTTGCCCAGTACGCTGACTACATTTTGGCGTTCCCTGGGCTTGGTGAAGAGCCGATATGGGGCGAGCCGAGGGACGTGCTTTCAAAGGTGAACTACGTTCCTCCCCTGGTGGCGCTGGGCAAAGCTCTTGGGTGGCATCCTCTGCCGCTGACCCAGAAGGAAGCCCGTCGGTTCGTCTCCACCGTAACCGTGCCGGAAAATGGCCATTCGGATATCGCCCCCGGGCGTGGAGCTGCCGTTAGGCTGGATCGGGTGCATTTCAGCTATGGGGACAACGAAGTCTTCAGGGGAATATCCCTGGAAATCCGGCAGGGCGAAGTGCTTGCCATAATGGGGAGAAACGGGGTCGGAAAGACCACGCTTCTCAAGCTGGTCGTGGGGCTTCTGAAGCCAGGACAAGGTGACATAAAGCGGTGGGCGAACGGTTTGGCGATGGGGGATTCTTTGGAGGAGATAACGGCGAAGATAAGCTATGTGCCCCAGGACCCGACGGCGATTTTCTTCGCCGATACGGTTGCGGAAGAGATTGCTTTCACCAGAAGACAGCACGGTCTCCCTTCGACGCCGCCGGAGACCATGGTGAGGGCGCTCAAACTGCATGACGTATTGAACCGTTACCCGAGGGATCTGAGCGGAGGGGAAAGGCAGAGGGCGGCAATAGCAGCCATGACGGCGTACGACCCCGATGTGATTCTGATGGACGAGCCAACCCGCGGCCTGGATTACCTCGTGAAGAAAGAACTGACTCAGTTCCTGCGCTCCAAGGCATCGGAGGGGAAGGCCGTTGTCATGGCCACCCATGATACGGAACTCGTGGGGGAGTGCGCCGATCGGGTGGTGATCTTGGGCAACGGAGAAATCGTTGCCGATGGACCGGTGCGGGAGGTGATGACCGGCTCCATGGTGTTTTCGACGCAGATCAACAAATTGTTCCGATCACCCAGGTTCCTGACCGTGGAGGACGTGCTGGCATGGGCTCGATGACGTCTCCCCGATCCACCGTCTTGAAGGCCATGGATGCGCTGGTCATGGTTCTTTCCTCTCTGATGGGATTGGTGGCGTTCCTGTATCCTTTCTTCATGAAGGATTTGCAGCAGTTCAACGGACCACACGCTGCGGCTCACGCTCAGGATGCTCCCCTCGTGTTTACCCTGTTGGTGCTGTTCGCTTTCGGCGGGGTTATGGGGAATATGAGCCTGGGTGGAATGGACGCTAAAACCGTTTCCTTGATGGCCATCTTGGGGACTTTTGGTGCTGTTATGCGGTTTCTCCCGGGACCGGGTGGATTCTCCGGGCTGTTCTTCGTTCCGATACTCGGAGGGTATGTGTTCGGCCCAACTTTTGGCTTTCTCCTCGGCAACGTGGCCTTGCTTATATCGGCTTTCATGGGGGGAGGTGTTGGCCCGTGGGTTCCGTACCAGATGCTCGTGACCGGGTGGGTGGGTATGGCGTCGGGGTGGCTCCCTCGTTTTTCCACTCGCAGTAGGTCCCTGGCGTGGATGCTCGCCGGGTGGGGAATCCTCTCAGGATATCTGTACGGGTTCGTGATGAATCTATGGTTTTGGCCTTTTCTCTACAGTCCCGGGGCATCGGCAATCTACTGGCACCCCGGACTGGGGGTCTGGGATGCGGTGAAACGATACGTGAGTTTCTATCTGGTTACTTCTTTGGCTTGGGATTCCGGAAGGGCGATCGGCAATGCACTGTTGTTGTTCTTCGCCGGCATCCCTGTGGTCAAGCTGCTTGGTAGGTTCGCAGAGAGATTCTATTTCGTGGTGGAGGGGTGAGTATGGCACAAGGGGTAAATCCTCCCCTGGGGGAGGAAGCGAGGAAGAAATTCAAGGAGTACAAAAGGCAGGCCAGGAAGCTGGATCGGGGTTTGATCCTCGTAAACACGGGAGAAGGAAAGGGCAAGACCACGGCAGCTCTTGGGGTTGCCCTGCGTGCGATAGGCACCGGGTGGAAGGTAGCGGTCTTGCAGTTTCTGAAAGGACAATGGAAGACCGGGGAGCTCAAAGCCGCAAAGCGCCTCGAGCCTGATCTCGTGTTGAAGCCGATGGGGAAAGGATTCACCTGGGACAAAGACCGGCTCGATGAGGACATAGAGGCGGCCAGGGAAGCGTGGCAGGAGGCGCTCAGGATCATGAACTCGGGGGAATACCGGCTGGTGGTGCTCGACGAGATAAACTACGTGCTTTCCTACGGCTTCCTTTCGGTGGAGGAAGTGATAGAAGGGCTGAAGAACCGCCCAAAGCACGTGAATGTGATCCTGACCGGCCGAAACGCCCCCCAGGAAATCATAGACATGGCCGATACCGTCACCGAGATGAGGAAGGTAAAGCACGCTTACGATAGAGGCATCCTGGCCCAACAGGGGATAGACTTCTGAATCAGGAAGCGGGGAAGCGAAATTCCTCGGAAACGATTCGCTTTCCCGCTTCTCACTCAAAGCACGGGATTTTCTTTGGGAAGGGACGTGAGCACTTCCGCACCTTCGTCCGAGATGACCACCATGTCCTCTATCCTCACTCCGCCCCATCCTTTCAGGTATATGCCCGGCTCCACCGTAACGACCATACCCGTCTGCAGGATCGAATCTTCTGCCCAGGCGCTGAGCCTTGGAAGTTCGTGCACCTCCAGCCCGACGCCATGCCCAAGGGAGTGTCCGAAGTTTCCGCCGTACCCTGCTTTTTCGATCACCTCACGGGCAAGCGCGTCGCCTTCTTTGCCGTTCATACCGGGCACCAGGTTGGCGATTGCGTTTTCCTGGGCCTGGAGAACGGTCAGGTACACCTCCCAGAACCGCTCCGGGTCCCTGGGAATTCCCCAGGACACAGTCCTCGTGAAATCGGAGCAGTAGCCGTCCACCTGTGCCCCCATGTCTATCACCACAGGCACTCCCGGCGTTATCACGGTGTCTCCCGGGACTGCGTGGGCCATGGCGCCGTTCGGCCCTGACGCCACTATCGTGTCGAAAGCGAGCTTTTCCGCCCCCCGCTCTCTCATCCCTTTCTCGAGCCACCAGGCCAGTTCTTTCTCGGTGGTCTTGCCGGGGCGGACCAACGCCACGGCTTCTTCGAAGGATTCCTCTGCCACTCTTATCGCTTTCGAGATCGCTTTTATCTCGTCCGGTTCTTTGACCGCCCGCAACCTACGGACGAGGTCCACCGTAGGTATCCAAGTCTTTCCTTTTGCTTTCTGGAGGACTTCCTGAAACAATCTGACCGTCAGGTGATCTGATTCAAACCCTATCCTCTCGCCGGGAATCCCGGACAGGAAGTTTAGAAGGCTCTCCCTGTAATTCCCCTGGAGCTTCACCAGTTCCACCTGTGGAGCTTCCCTTTCCACCTGCTCGAAATACCTGGAGTCGGTGGCAAGGCTCACGGAATCGGCGGTGACGGCCACCCATGCTTCTCCACCTGTGAAGCCGGTCAGGTATCGCATGTTGGCAGGTTGCGTCACCAACAACCCGTCCAGGTTTTGTTTCTGAAGCGCAATGCGAAGCTTGCTCACGCGTTCATCGTACATGGCCCACCTCCGGCTTTGCAATCCCGAACTGCCTGGGGGTTCCTTTTCCTTTGCTGCCGCTGAGAGCTCCTGCGTCCCTTTGCGATTCGCATCGAGACGCAGGAGAAAGGCGATTCACAGTAGGGCTTTTTCCGCCGCGTCCAAAGCGACGTCCAAAATCTCCAGAGCTTCGTCGGCGATTTCTCTGGTTATGTTCAGTGCCGGGCTGAGGCGTATGGTGCTTGTGCCGCACCCCAGCAGAAGGAGTCCGCGCTTGAAGGCTTCTTCCACGACTCTGTCCCTCAGGTCATGCGCCGGTTCTTTGGTCTCCCGATCGAGGACCAGTTCCACCCCTATCATCAGTCCTCTACCTCGAACCTCGCCGATGCTTGGATGGCTTTCCTGCAATTCCAACAATTTGCCCATCAGGTATTCGCCCATTACCCTTGCGTTTTCCATGTATCCGTTTTGTATCAACTCGATGGTCTTGAGGGCTGCCACGCATGAGATCGGGTTGCCGCCAAAGGTATTCCCGTGAGACCCAGGCACCCAGGTCATCAGGGACTTGCGGGCCGCCATGGCCCCCAGGGGCATTCCAGAAGCGATGCCTTTAGCCATGGTGTATATGTCCGGTTCTACCCCCGTGTGCTCTATCGCGTACATCTTTCCCGTCCTGCCCATCCCGCTCTGGACTTCATCGGCGATGATGAGGATGCCGTATTTGTCGGCGAGCTTCCTCAAACCCGGGAAGAAGCTTTCCGGTGGCACCACGTATCCCCCTTCGCCCTGGATGGGCTCCACCAGGAACGCCGCGACCTCCTCCGGCGGAGCTATCGTCTTGAAGATCACGTTTTCGATGTAGTCCAGGACTGCCGTTCCCTGATCTTCTCCCCTTAGCAGCGGTCGGTATGGGTTGGGGAAGGGAACGTGCACCACACCCGGCATCATCGGGAAGAACCTGGCTCGCTGAACCGCTTTGGAGGCCGTAAATGCCAGGGAGCCCAAGGTCCTTCCGTGAAATCCACCAAGGAAGGCGATGAACCTCTGTCTGCCGGTAGCGTATTTTGCCAGCTTTATCGCCGATTCGACCGATTCGGTCCCGGAGTTGGTTAGGAAAACCTTGATTTCCTCTTTCGTCGGTCGTATTTCGTTCAGCTTCTGGGCCAGTTCTATTTCTTGAGGGTAGTAGAAGTCCGTGCCGGCCATGTGGATGAACTTTTCGGCTTGCTCCTGGATCGCTTGAACCACTTCCGGGTGGCTGTGACCGGTAGCCACCACTGCTATCCCGGCGTTGAAATCGATGAACCGGTTGCCATCGACGTCCCACACTTCGGCTCCTTTTCCGTGGGACATCACGAATGGATATGAGCGTGTGTAAGAAGGAGAAATGTACTGCGAGTCCATCTCCACATATTTACGGGCGTTCGGCCCGGGAACTGGAAGCACTTTCACCATGTTCAACCCCCTTGTCAAGCATTCGAAGCAAATTTAAAGCACGGTGTACCCGTGCTTGAGACGTGTGTGCTCCCTTGCACACCTATCACTGCAATCATCATATCATTGCGCTCCGCTCCTGTCAAAGCCCGGAATCGTAGCTCGAGTGAAAAATGCGCTGCAAAAATCGATCCCTGCCGGGATGAGGCAGGGATCATTGCTTTGGTTCTGAATAATGAGGGATAGGACGGCCGAAAGAGGTCTTTCAGACTTCCCTCCCGCCTTTCAAGGAATCCTGTAGCTTCTTCAGATCGTCCCACCTGCCTTCTGCAGCAAGGGCAGCTTGTTTCGGCCACGTGGCAGGATCGGCAAGTCGGAATCGAGGCCCGGCTTTTTCCAGCACAGCCTCGAGCGTCTCTACTTTGGCCGAAGCCAGGTCTTTGTAGGTCAGGATGCCTGCCTCGTGGAGTAGTTGCTCGATCTTCGGGCCGATTCCTTCGATGACTTT
>CAZEXY010000025.1:23493-25599 GCA_964516345.1 uncultured Anaerolineae bacterium | reverse complement strand
TATCTGCGTTCATCAGCGTTATCAGCGTCCCATCTTCATCCTTATGGGCGAGCTCACGCTCGCGGCAACTGCTTCGAGATTTATCTTTTACCGGCGGCTTTCGCCAATTCCTCCCACAAAGCCTTTTCCTTCGGAGTAAGGCGAGTCGGCAGCTGCACTTTTACCTCCGCGTACAGGTCTCCTTGGCCTTTCCCTTTCCCCTTTGGCATCCCTTTGCCACGGAGCCTGAACTTCTTTCCGTTTTGCGTCAGAGGCGGAATCTTCAACCTGACAGAGCCGTCCAGGGTCGGGACGCTTACTTCTCCCCCCAAGACGGCGGTGTACACGTCTACCGGCACCTCTGTGTACAAGTCGCTGCCTTCGAGCTTGAAGTTGGGATGTGGATGGATGTGTATCTTCAGATAGAGATCACCCGGTGGGTTGCCCGGGCCGCCGAGCCCCTTGAATTTCACCCGAGAACCTTCTTTCGCCCCGGCCGGGATCTTTACCTCCACCGTGCTACCATCCGGCTTACGCAAACGCCTGGAAGTTCCCCTGTAGGCTTCTTCCAGAGTTATCTCTATTTCCTGCTCCAGGTCCTGTCCTTTTGCATAACGAGTTCGGGACTGCCTTCTCGCTGTGTCGAATCCGAAATCGCCGAATCCGAACCCTGCGCCGGAGCTCCTGCGCCTGCCCATCCCGCCGAAAATCATGTTGAAGAAATCGGAGAATCCCCCGAAGTCTCCGAACATGCCTTCGAGGTCTTCCGGGGATACGTACTCGACGTGTACGCGCTGCCCTCCCGCCCCGGGAGCTCCACCGGCAAACCACTTGCTCCAGTCGAACGAGTTCGGATCGTACCCCATCTGTTGCCATTGGTGCCATTGCTGCCCCAACTGGTCGTACTTCTTCCGCTTTTCTGGGTCGGACAGCACCTCGTAGGCTTCGTTTATCTCTTTGAACTTTTCCTCGGCTTTTTTGTCGCCCGGGTTCTTGTCCGGATGATATTTCTGAGCGAGCTTTCTGTAAGCCCGCTTTATCTCTTCCTGGCTCGCGTTCTTGTCCACTCCAAGAACGGCGTAGTAGTCTTTGTATTCCATATCCATCACCTCTCTTCAGGTACTCACCTGCGCGATCGCCGGCTCGATCATCTCTTGACTATCACTTTCGCCGGTCTCAGGGTTTCCCCTTTGTAGGTATAACCTCGCTGGATCTCGCCCACTACGTGGCTGGGCTTTGCATCCGATTCCAAATCCACGCCTACAGCTTCATGGATCTCAGGATCGAAGGGCTTGCCTTCCGCCGTTTCCATCGGGAGCACCCCCTCTCGCTCCAGGGCTTTCATCAGGGCACGCAGGGTAAGCCTGATCCCCTCTTCCAGCGGCTTGTCAAGGCCGCGACTGTGCTCCAACGCCCTCTCCAGGTTATCGGCCACTTCCAGAAATTCCCGGAGCAGGCGTTTCCTTTCCTCTTCCAGCTTCCCGGCATACAGCGATTCGAGACTGCGGCGTATACGTGCAACTTTCTCCTCTATTTTCTTTTCCTCTTCGGACTGCTCCTGTTCGGCTTCTTCCAGCAGACGCCGCAGGGCAGGAGAAATATTCCTTTCATCCATATCTTGAAGAGCCTCCTTTTCCCCATTTTACCTCATAAAATTTTAGGTGAAAAGCGTTAGACGATCGTTAGAATTGCGATAGAAAACCGTTACATTCGGGGGAGCGGTAGGTTGCTGTGCGAAAAAGTTTGTTATAATGGATTTAGGGTCCTGGAGAGGAGGAGAAAGATGGGATTCAAACTCGAAAGCCCGGCATTCGATCATGGAGGCAGGATACCGAGGAAGTATACCTGCGATGGCGAGGAGATCAGTCCGCCTCTGGAATGGTCGGGGGCTCCTGCGGGCACCAGGAGTTTTGCGCTGATCTGCGACGACCCGGATGCTCCCATGGGAACCTGGGTGCATTGGGTGCTGTACGATCTGCCGTCCGACACTTCTTCGCTTCCGGAGGGGCTTCCGAACCAGAGGGAATTTTCCAATGGTGCGAAAAGCGGGAAGAATAGCTGGGGAAAGTACGGCTATGGTGGGCCGTGCCCTCCTTCCGGCGTGCATAGATACTTCTTCCGGCTCTA